>NZ_JACAPY010000009.1:244-17988 GCF_013385455.1 Pseudomonas sp. G1002 | reverse complement strand
GGCCAAGGATGGCCCATGACGGCGGCCCACGGTCCAAAGCCGGAGTGAGGGCACTCCGAGCCTAAGCGAGGAGCCGAGTGGTGGGGCAAGAGCGTTTTGCTTACTTTTGCGCTTTTCAAAAGTGAGCCGCTGTAAGAGCGGAACCAATATCAGCCATAACCGAAGAAACGGATATGCACACCCCCACCATTTACGACCCATCCAAACCAAAAGCGACCCCCTCCGTTGACGCCCCACCCCAAACCCCTATTAAGTACTATTAATCCGCATTAATAGGATCAATCAAACACCATGCTAAGCCGCCCGCTGCGCCGCAAACGCCAGAAGCTCTCCGACGTGATCGTCGAGTCGGTCAAACGCTCCATCGTCACCGACGCCCTGAAGCCCGGCGACCGCTTGCCCACCGAACGCGAACTGATGGAAAGCTTCCAGTGCTCCAAAGGCTCCGCCCGCGAAGCCCTCAAGGCGCTGGAAGTCGAAGGCCTGGTCAACACCCGCACCGGCCCCAGCGGCGGCGCCTATCTCAACCAGGCCGGCACCGAACCCGCCAGCCGCGCCCTGCGCAACTACCTGCACTTCCAGCACCTGGACGGCCAACAGGTCTACCAGCTGCGCAAAGTCATCGAAGTCGAACTCGCCGTCTCGGTCCTGGGCCGCCTGAGCGAAGACGACTACCGCGCCCTCCAGGACAACGTCGATTTCTGCAGCGCCCCCGAAGACAGCGAAGCCGGCCAACGCGAACAACGCATCGCCGAACTGGAATTCCACAACCTGCTGGCCAAGGCCTGCCCCAACCCGCTGCTGAGCTTCATGGCGCAATTCCTCAACGACCTGCTGCGTGACCTGGTCGTGCTGAAAAAAGCCTACAAACCCAAGCGCAAGCAATTCGACGCCGCCAACCTCGACTACCACAAACAACTGCTGATCGCCTTCCGGGCCGAAGACGAAGCCACCGTACGCAGCCTGATGCACGAACACATGTGCGACGCCGAACACCACATGACCGCCCTTGAAGGTGAAGTCAGCCCGCACTTTCTGCTGGAGTTCGACCACAACCACTAAGCCGCACCCTCCACCAATAAAAGGCCTGCCCACAGGCCGTGCTCCACCGTATCGCCATTGCCACTCCTGCCAATAACTAATCCAGGGAGTCACCCCATGCAGCGTCGTACGTTGTTGAAAGCCAGTCTCACCGCAGCCGCCGCCCTCAGCCTCCCGCTGAGCGTGCGTTCTGCATTCGCCGCCGAGCCTTTTACCTTTTACGGCCTCAAGTCCATGTCTGGCGCCTTTGCCAGTTATGGCAAATTTGCCGACATGGGTTCACGCCTCGCGGTGGAACAGCATCCCGAGTTGCTCGGCCGCCCGCTGGTCTACAAAGTGATCGACACCGAAGGCAACGCCGGCAAGGCCGTGCGTAAAGTCCAGGAAGCGATCCAGCAGGACGGCGCACGCTTTTTCCAGGGCTGTACCCTGTCGTCTTCGGCACTCGCGGTGGCCAAGGAAGTGAGCAAGGCCGGTGGCGTGTTCATGACCCCGGTGGGCGCCGATGAAGTCACCGGCAAGGACTGCAACAGCGCCACGTTCCGCTGGTCGGTGCCGACCTACGGCGCGATCCGCGAGACCCTCGTGCCGCTAATCAAGCTGCTGCCCGACGCCAAGCGCTGGTACACCATCACCCCGCAATACGTGTTCGGCGAAGCCCTGCTCGAAGGCGCCAAATCGGTGCTGGCCGAGCATGGCCTGGAACACGCCGGCAACAGCTACCACTCGCTGCAGGAGCAGGAGTTCTCCGGCTACCTGACCAATGCCATCGCCGCCAAACCCGACGTGCTGGTGCTGCTGAACTTCGGCAGCCAGTCGTCCAACACCCTGCGTCAGGCGGTGAACTTCGGTATCAAGGAGCGCATGAAAGTGTTGCTGGTGTGGTCCGCCGGCCTCGACCAGTTCCAGGAGCTGGGCAGTGACGTACTGGAAGGTGTGTACCTCGGCGCTCAGTACTGGCATCAGGTCGACACCCCGCTCAACCGTGACCTGGTGAAACTCACCAAGGCCAAATACGGCATCAACCCCACTTACCCGCTGGCCGCCGACTACATCAGCACCAAGGTCATGCTCGAAACCATCATCTCCACCGGCAGTTTCGACGGGCCGACCGTGGCCAAGGCCATGCAGGGCCTGAGCTACGAAGGCCCCACCGGCAAGGAGTCGATCCGCGCCGGCGACCATCAGGTGATCAAGGACTACTACCTGCTGGTGGGCAAGGCCGCAGGCGACATGGCCGACAAGGACGATCTGGCCAAGGTGCTCAGCTCCGGCCAGTCGTTCCCGCCGGTGGAAGCCACGGGCTGCGTGCTCGGCTGATCCGCTGAAAATCTACTGGTGACACAGCGCAGGGCCGCTCATGCGGCCACCTGCCGAGGGTTCCTGCATGCTTAATCTTTACCTGTTCCAGATTCTCAACGGCCTGGGCCTTGGGATGATCTACTTCCTGATCGCGGTCGGCTTGACGATCATTTTCGGCCTGCTGAACTTCGTCAACTTCGCCCACGGTGCGTTTTTCCTGCTGGGCGCCTACATCTGCTACACCGCCGTCAGCCTTACCGGCAGCTTCTGGCTGGCACTGCTGATCGCGCCGCTGGTGGTGGCCGCGCTGGCCTGGGTGATCGAGCGATTATTGATCCAGCGGATTTATCACTTGCCGCACATGTTCCAGATTCTGGTGACCCTGGGGATTGCCCTGATCATCCAGGAAGCCAGCGTGATGATCTGGGGCCCGGTGGGCAAGAGTGTCGCCGTACCGGAATTGCTGCGCGGGGTGCTGGTGGTGGGCGATTTTGTCTACCCCTACTACCGCCTGTTCCTGATCGTGTTCTCCGGCCTCGTTGGCCTTGGCCTGTGGCTGCTGCTGGAACGCACGCGCTTCGGCGCCCTGGTGCGGGCCGGCAGTGAAAGCACGGAAACCGTGTCCCTGCTGGGCACCAACATTTTCCGCCTGTTCTCCATGACCTTCGCCCTCGGCGTGGCCCTCGCCGGTGTGGCCGGTGTGCTGTTCGCCCCGTTGCGCGGCGCCCAGCCCTTTGTCGGCCCGGAAATCCTCGGCGTGGCGTTCGTGGTGGTGGTGATCGGCGGCATGGGTTCCTTCAGCGGTGCACTGGTGGGCGGCCTGCTGGTCGGCGTGGTGCAAAGCCTGATGACCACACTCTGGCCCCAGGGCGCGAGCTTGATGATCTACGGTGCGATGGCCGTGGTGATCCTGGTGCGTCCTTACGGCCTGTTCGGGAGAGCCTGACATGAGCGAGAAAAATCCCCTGCCATTCGCCAAGACCCAGTCGCGCTACATGCTGCTGTTGGTGCTCGTGGTGTTGATCGGCCTGCCGTTGACTCTGCCCTCGGCGACCCTGGCCACCGAGATCCTGATCTTTGCCATGGCCGCCCTCGCCTGCAACCTGCTGCTGGGTTACACCGGGCTGCTGTCGTTCGGCCAAGGCATCTTCTTCGGGGCCGGCGCCTACTGCGCGGCGCTGTTGATGATTCACCTGCAACTGGGGCTGTTCAGCGCACTGCTGGGTGCCGCCGTCGCCGGTGGTTTCCTGGCTTTCCTGGTGGGCGCCCTGGCGATCCGTCGCACCGGCATTTACTTCGTGATGCTGACCCTGGCCTTCAGCCAGATGGCCTACTTCGTCGCCTACACCCTGAGCGACTGGACCGGCGGCGACAACGGCCTGCTCAGCGTGCCGCGCCCGGAAATCCGCATCGGTGACACCGTGCTTCTGTCGCTGACCGACGCCCGCGCGTTCTACGGGTTTGTCGCGGTGCTGTTCCTGCTGATCTTCATCGGCGCCCGCCGGGTGATCGCCTCTCCATTCGGCAGCACGCTGATGGCGATTCGCGAAAACGAAACCCGCGCTTCGGCCATCGGCTATGACACCCGCCACTTCAAGATCCTGGTGTTCGTGTTGTCCGGCGCCGTCACCGGGATTGCGGGGGCGCTGTACGCGATGCTGCTGCACTTTGTGCCGCTGTCGAATATCGACCTGGCGATGTCCGAGAACATCCTGATCATGACCATCGTCGGCGGCACCGGCTCGCTGTTCGGCTCGTTGCTGGGCGCCGGTTCCATCGTGCTGCTGGGGGACTTCCTTTCCGATCTGTGGCCGCGCTGGCTGATGCTGCTGGGGGTGATCCTGATCCTGGTGGTGATCTTCATGCGCGGCGGTTTGTGGGGTGGTCTGTCGACCCTGTTCGAACGTGTGCGCGGCAGCCGCAAGGCCGACGTTGTGACCAAGGAGAAGCTGTCATGAGCATCCTGCTGGAAACCAAGAACCTGGAACTGGCCTACGGTGCGTTCCACGCGGTGAACGGTGTCAACCTCAAGGTCGAAGCCGGCACCATCCACACCATCATCGGCCCCAATGGCGCGGGCAAGACCAGCCTGTTCCACTGCCTGACCGGCGAACGCCAGGCCACCGCCGGAGCAATTCATTTCGACGGCAAGAACCTGATGCGCAAACCGGCCCACGGCCGCGTCGGCCTGGGCATGGCGCGCTCGTTCCAGCTCACCAGCCTGTTCCAGAACCTCAGCGTGCGCGAAAACCTGCGCCTGGCCGCCCAGGGCCGCGACGGCGCCCGCGCCCTGAACTTCTGGCGCCGGGTCGACAGCAAGCGCGAACACCTGGAAATGGCCGACCAGGTGCTGGAACGCCTGCAACTCACCGCCCGCGCCGACACCCTGGCCGGCGAGTTGTCCCACGGTCAGCAGCGGGTGCTGGAAGTCGGCATGTCGATCTGCTCCAGACCCAGGCTGCTGATGCTCGACGAACCCACCTCGGGCATGGGCATCGACGACATCCCGATCATGACCCAACTGATCAGCGACCTCGGCCGCGACCATACCGTGCTGCTGATCGAGCACAACATGAGCATCGTCATGTCCATCAGCCAACGCATCACCGTGATGAGCCACGGCCAGATCCTGGTGGAAGGCACACCGGAATTCGTGCGCGCCGACGAGCGCGTGCGCACCGCCTATTTGGGAGAAGCCGCCTGATGCTGACCGTCGACAATATCCATTCCTACTACGACAAGAGCCACGTCCTTGAAGGCGTGTCCCTGACCGTCAACCCTGGCGAACTGGTGACCCTGTTGGGGCGCAACGGTGCCGGCAAGACCACCACCCTGCGCAGCATCCTCGGGATCATCTGCCCGCGCCAGGGCCAGATTCACTTCAACGGCCAGCCGCTGGTGGGGCAGAAAATCTTCGAAATCGCCCGCCAGGGCCTGGCGCTGGTGCCGGAGAACCGCGGGATTTTCCGCCTGCTCACGGTGGAGGAAAACCTGCGCATTGCCGTGCGCAAGACCAGCCGCTGGCAGATGGAAGACGTGTACGGCATGTTCCCGCGCCTCAGGGAGCGCCGTAAAAACGCCGGCCACGCGCTGTCCGGCGGTGAGCAACAGATGCTCGCCATCGCCCGCGCGCTGCTCAACGATCCGAAGCTGCTGATCCTCGATGAGCCCACCGAAGGCCTCGCGCCGGTGATCGTCGACGAGCTGGTGAAGATCCTGCGCAAGGTCAAGGAAGACGGCCTGCCGGTGCTGCTGGTGGAACAGAACCTGATGGTCTGCGACAAGCTCGCCGACCGCCATTACGTCCTCGAACAGGGCCGTGTGGTGTACGAAGGCAGTGCCGAAGCCTTCCGCGCCGACCCGACGATCAAGAACCGTTACCTGGCCCTGAGTGCCTGACCGGAGACTGCTGATGAATAGTTTTGCGCAACCGCTCCAGAGCAACGCCCCGCTGATCAACCGCGAGCGCCTGTGGCAATCGCTGATGGACCTCGCCCGCCTCGGCGCCACACCCAAAGGCGGCGTGTGCCGCCTGGCCCTTACCGACCTCGACCGCCAGGCCCGCGACCTGTTTGTGCAATGGTGCGAGGCGGCCGGCTGCAGCGTCAGCGTCGACGCCATCGGCAATATCTTTGCCCGCCGCGCCGGGCGTAATCCGGCACTGGCGCCGGTGATGACCGGCAGCCATATCGACACCCAGCCTACCGGCGGCAAGTTCGACGGTTGCTACGGCGTGATGGCTGGCCTGGAGGTGATCCGCACCCTCAATGATTTGAACATCGAGACCGAAGCGCCAATTGAAGTGGTGGTGTGGACCAACGAAGAAGGCTCACGATTCCCGCCGTGCATGATGGGTTCCGGGGTGTTCGCCGGTAAGTTCGACCTGCAGGAAACCCTCGACAAACAGGACGAGCAAGGGCTGTCGGTGGGCGCTGAATTGCAGCGCATCGGCTACGCCGGCTCCCGCACCGTGCTGGGCCATCCGGTGGGCGCCTATTTCGAGGCGCATATCGAGCAGGGCCCAGTGCTGGAAGACCAGGCCACCACCATCGGCGTGGTCATGGGCTGCCTGGGCCAGAAGTGGTTCGACCTGACGCTCACTGGCGTCGAAGCCCACGCGGGCCCGACGCCAATGCACCTGCGCAAGGACGCACTGGTAGGCGCGGCGCAAGTGGTCAGCGCGGTGAATCGCATCGCCCACGAACAACAACCCCACGCCTGCGGCACCGTCGGTTGCCTGAGCCTGCATCCCGGCTCACGCAACGTGATTCCCGGCCAGGTGCACATGACCATCGACCTGCGCCACCTGCACGCCGACAAGCTGCAAGCGATGGTCGACGAAGTGCGCCAGGTGATCGAAGCCACCGCCGAGCAACACGGCTTGAGCTTTGAGCTGACACCCACTGCCGACTTCCCGCCGCTGGATTTCAACCCTGCCTGTGTCAACGCCGTGCGTGATGGCGCGAGCAGCCTGGGCCTGAGCCATATGGACATCGTCAGCGGCGCCGGGCATGACGCGATCTTCGTCGCCGAACTGGGCCCGGCCGGAATGATCTTTGTGCCGTGCGAAGGCGGCATCAGCCATAACGAAATCGAGAACGCCGCGCCGGATGACCTGGCGGCGGGCTGCGCGGTGTTGCTGCGGGCCATGATCAACGCGGCGCAAGGAGGTAAAGCGGCATGACGGATATCGCCAACCTGACCGCAGTTGAGCTGCTGGCCCGCTATCGGGATAAAAGCCTGTCGCCGGTGGAGGTCACCGAAGACGCATTGCTGCGGATCGAACGCTACAACCCGGCGGTCAACGCCTACTGCCACGTCGACCCGGAAGGCGCCTTGAAGGCGGCGCGGGATTCGGAACAGCGCTGGCTCAAGGGCCAGCCGTGCGGGGCCCTGGACGGTGTGCCCTCCTCCATCAAGGACCTGACGCAGACCATCGGCATGCCGACGCGCAAGGGTTCGCGTACCACATCCGCCGAGGGTCGATGGGATGTGGATGCGCCCTTCTCGGCCTTCATGCGCAAGGCCGGCGCGGTATTGCTGGGCAAGACCACCACGCCGGAATTCGGCTGGAAAGGCGTCACCGATAACCCGCTGTATGGCATTACCCGCAACCCGTGGGACACGCGCATGACGGCGGGCGGTTCGTCCGGTGGTGCCGGTGCGGCGGCGGCCTTGAACCTCGGCGTGCTGCACCAGGGCAGCGATGCCGGCGGCTCGATCCGGATCCCCTGTGCCTTCACCGGCACCTTCGGCATCAAGCCGACCTTCGGTTATGTGCCGCAATGGCCGGCCAGTTCGATGACGATTCTGTCGCACCTGGGGCCGATGACCCGCACCGTGGAAGACTCGGTGCTGATGCTGCAAACCATCGCCCAGCCGGATGCGCGGGATGGTTTGATCGGCGCGCCCCGGACCACGCCATGGTTGCACGCCGGGGCTGATTTGAAGGGGCTGCGTATCGCCTATAGCCCGAACTTCGGTTATGTCGACGTGGACCCGCAAGTCGCCAGGGTGGTCGCCCAGGCGGTAGAAGGCCTGGTGCAGCTGGGTGCCCATGTTGAGCAGATTGATCCGGGGTTCAGTGATCCGCTGGAAGTGTTCAATACTTTATGGTTTGCCGGTGCAGCACGTCTGGCCGGGCCGTTGAGCGATGCGCAGCGGCAATTGATGGACCCGGGGTTGCTGCGCATTGCCCGACTGGGCGAGCAGATCAGCCTCAGCGATTACAGCGCCGCTCTGGAAGCACGGGCAGCGCTCGTGGCGCGCATGGCGGCATTCCATGAGCATTACGATGTGCTGGTTTCGCCGATGATGCCGATCACCGCGTTCGAGGCCGGGCACAATGTGCCGCCGGGTTCGGGACTAGGGGAATGGATGGAGTGGACGCCGTTTACCTATCCCTTCAACCTGACCCAGCAACCGGCGGCGTCGGTGCCGTGCGGGTTGGCGGCCAATGGGTTGCCGGTGGGGCTGCATGTGGTGGGGGCGCGGTTTGCGGATGAGCAGGTGCTGAGAGTTTGCCAGGCGTATGCCAAGGCTTTTCCAACCGAGCACCTGCAAGCCCCCAAAACCCCAACTTGAAATGCAATCAAACTGTGGGAGCGGGCTTGCTCGCGAAGGCGGTGTGTCAGTCACCGGATATCTTGACTGACACACCGCCTTCGCGAGCAAGCCCGCTCCCACATTTTTGTCCGTATTCCAATTATCAGCCCCTACAATGCCTCCTATCATCCAAGGGGGTTTCATGGACATCGAACTGGCACGCACCTTCCTCGAAATCACCCGCTGCGGCAGCCTCGCCGCGGCGGCCGAGAAACTGCACGTCACCCAGACGGCAATCACCGCCCGGGTCAAAAACCTCGAAAGCCAGCTCAACAGTACCCTGTTCGTGCGCAACCGCGCCGGTGCCCGCCTGACCCCGGACGGCGAGGCGTTCGTGGTCTACGCCAACCAGCTTGTCCAGACCTGGGAAGCGGCACGCCGCGACCTGCCATTACCCGACGGCTACCGCAACGTGCTGCACATCGGTGGCGAAGTCAGCCTGTGCAACCCGCTGATGCTCGGCTGGGCCCAGGCCTTGCGTGAACACATTCCCGGCCATGCTTTGCGCACCGAGATTCGCGAAGGCGAGTACCTGTTACGCCAGCTGGAACTGGGGGTGCTGGACGCCGCGCTGGTGTTCCAGCCGCAATACTGGCCGGGGTTGCAGGTGGAGCAGGTGCTGGAAGAAAAACTGATCCTGGTGCAACTGGCCGCCCGGCCCGAGCCCTACGTGTATATCGACTGGGGCCAGGGCTTTCGCCAGCAGCACGACGCCGCACTGCCGGACAAGGCCCGCGCAGCCCTGAGTTTCAATCTGGGGCCACTGGCGTTGCAGTACATCCTGGAAAACGGCGGTGCCGGGTATTTCCGCACGCGGGTGGTACAGAGCTACCTCGACAGCGGTGTGATGGAACGGGTGCCCAAGGCGCCGGAGTTCAGCTTCCCGACGTACCTGGTGTATTCCCGCGAGCGCGATTCGGCGGTTTTGCAGCAGGCGCTGGGGTTGCTGCGGGCGGTGGTGGAGGCCGAAAAGGATTGGTCGCAGCGCTGGGATCCGGTGATTTGAAGCCGTGCCCATGGTAGCCTCAGGTTGTTTTCTCCTGGTTCCCCCCTGCCGATGAACAAGAAAAAGTCCGTCACCATCAGCGACATCGCCAAACGGGTCAACATGACCACCATCACGGTGTCCCGGGCGCTGAGCAAACCCGACCTGGTCAAGCCCGCCACCCTGGCGCGGATTCTCGAAGTGGCGCGGGAGCTGGACTATGTGCCCAACGCCTTTGCCCGCGGGCTCAAGCGCAGTGAAAGCCTGATCATCGGCGTGATCACCGCTTCGGTCGACAACCCCTTCTACAGCGAGATGATCAAGGCGATTTCCCGCGAGGCGAAAAAGCACGGCTACACCATCATGCTGGTGGACACCGACGAACTGGAAGAACTGGAAAGCAAGGCAGTCGACACGCTGCTGGGCTACCGCGTGGCGGGGATCATCCTGTCGCCGGTCTCCGACGAGCCCAGCTACCAGCCGGACTATCTGGAGCGCCTGGGTAACGGCAAGACGCCGGTGGTGCTGCTCGATCGCACGATTCACGACAGCCCCTTCAGCCGCGTGGTGCTGGACAACTATCACAGCGGCATCGAGGCGGCGCAGTACCTGGTGCGGCAAACCCCGAACCTCAAGCGCCTGCTGGTGCTGACCGGGCCCGAGCATTCGCGCATCACCATGGAACGCCTCAAGGGCCTGAAAGAAGTCCTGGCCGAGCACCCTCAGGTGCACGTTGAAGTGTGTGCCGGTGACTACACGCTGATGCCCTCCTACCTGCACACCCTCGACTACCTGGCCGAGCACTCGGCGCCGGACGCGATCATGGGCTTCAACCAGTTGATCACCCTCGGCGCGCTGCGTGCGCTGCGCATGCACAACATCCCCCACGACAGCCTGACCATCTGCGGCATCGACCGCCTGCCCTTCGCCGATATCTTCGGCGTGCCGATTGCCTGCGTGGCCCACGACGCGTCACTGGCCGGCAGCAGCGCGGTGCGGCTGCTGCTGGATCGTCTCGAAGACCCGCACAAACCGCGGGACAAGGTGGTGATCGCCGGCAAGCTGGAGAACGGCTAGCGGCTGGTGTAGCCGCCGTCGATCGGCAGGCTGACGCCGCTGATCATGCTGGCGGCATCGCTCAGCAGGAACAACACCGGCAGGGCCACTTCCGCCGTTTCGGCAAATCGCCCCAGGGGAATCGCCGCCAATGCCGGGTCGCGCTTGGCCGGTGCCGACCAGGCCCTCTGCGCCATGGGCGTCAGGGTCACGGTGGGGTTGACGCTGTTGACACGAATCCCGAAACGGCCCCATTCAGCGCATTGCACGCGGGTGATGGCGTCCAGTGCGGCCTTGGAGGCGCAGTAGCCGAGGTGATCGTCCAGCGCTACCAGTGAGGCCTGGCTTGAGACGTTGACGATGCTGCCGGGAATCTTCGCTTCAATCATCGCCGCAGCGATACGGCTGGCGACCTGGGCCGCGGCGCGGGCGTTGACATTCATCACCTGGTCGAAGGCTTCGGCGCTGATGGCCGCGGCGGGTTCCAGGCGGGAAATGCCGGCGCAGTTGACCAGTCCATGCATCGGCGGCAGGCCTTGCAGGGCCAGGTCCAGGGCGGCGCTGTTGGCGATGTCCAGGCACAGGGTTTCGCAACCGAGTTGGGCCAGGGCCTGAGCGTCGCGGCCCAGGGCGAAAACCTCGGCGCCGCTGGCGATCAGTTGGAGGGTAATTTCCCGGCCGATGCCGCTGCTGGCGCCGGTGACGAGGATGCGCTGCTTGGTGAAGTCAAAAATAGCGTTCATGGTTCACGATCTCTAAAACGATGGAGATCCCATGTGGGAGCGGGCTTGCTCGCGAATGCGGTGGGTCAGGCAATAAATCCGGCACTGATACACCGTATTCGCGAGCAAGCCCGCTCCCACATTTGGATCAGTGTTCGCTTAATTCAATTGCAAGCTGTGCATCACCGGTTTCAAGGCCGGATACAGCTCCAGATAGCTGGCAAACGCCCGGTCATACACCCCGACATTCCCCGCCTCCGGCTCCGCCCGCAGCTCCAACTGCACCCAACCTTTCTCCATCTGCCGGTCATCCACCACCCCCACCGCATGGGCCGCCAGCAACGCCGCGCCCAAGGCCGCCTCCACTTCTTGCACAATGGTGTAGACCGGGAAGTGGGTGATGTCCGCAATAATCTGCATCCACAAATCCGAATGGCTCGCCCCACCCACCACAATCAGCCGTGGATCAAGGGAATGCGCCCCACGGGTGCCCGCTTCGATATTGTGCCGCAGGGCAAAACTCACCCCTTCGAGCACCGCGCGGTACAGGTGGATCCGGCTGTGATACAGGTTCAGCCCGACAAAGCTGCCGCTGGCCCGGTCATCCCACACCGGGCTGCGTTCGCCCATGAGATACGGCAGGAACAACAGCCCTTCGCTGCCCGCCGGGATCTTTGCGGCGCTCTGCTCCAGCAGCCACAAACTGTCCTGGCCAGTCTCTTTCGCCTGCTGCTCCTCAGCCTGGCAGAACTGTTCGCGAAACCAGCTCACCGACGCCCCGGCGGTGATCGCACCACCGAAGATGTACAGGTCCTGATGGCCGTTATAGACATGGGGCATGCTCACCAGGCCATGGCGCGCATCCACCTGCTGATTGAGATAACCCCAGCACATGCTGGTGCCGATCATCGCCACGTGATTGCCCGGCCGCGTCACCCCGGCCGCCAATGTGGCCATGGCCGCGTCCACGCCTCCGGCCAGGATCGGCGTGCCGGCCTGCAAGCCCAGCCGCCGGGCCCATTTCTCCAGCAAACCACCGACCACTTCACCGGAATACAGCAAACGCTCCGGCATCATCGCCAACGGAATCCCAAGCGCCGCCAGCATCTCGGCCGACCAGCCGCGCCGGGCCACATCGTAGACGCCACCGATATTGCCGGCGCTGCTGTGGTCCACCGCCAACTCCCCGGTCAGGCACCAGTTGATGTAGCTGTTGGGCGGCAGCAGGTAGCGGGTGTTGGCCCACACCTGCGGCTGGTGCTGCTTGAGCCAGAGCATCTTGGTGAAACCGTAGTAGCTGTCCACCGAGTTGCCGGTGACCGCAAACAGCCGCTCCAGGTCCACATGCTCGCGCACCCACTCCACTTGCTCGCCCGCGCGCCGGTCCATCCAGATCAGGCACGGGTGCAGCGGCGTGATCTGCTCGTCCACAGCAATTCCGGAGCCGCCATACAGGCTGCTGATGCACAGCGCCTTGACCTGCTCTTTCGCCACGCCGGCCTTCGTCATGCACTGGGCGACGCAGGCCTCCACCGCATCCAGCCAGACCTGCGGCCACTGCTCGGCCCAGCGCACTTTCGGGGTATCCACGCGATACCCCTGGCTGTGCTGGGCGATGATCAGGCCGTCCGCATCCACCAGCAGCGCCTTGGTGCTTTGCGTGCCGATGTCCACACCCATTACGTAGTTCATCTCAGAGCACCGGCTTCAGCAGCACCTTGATCGACTTGGTCGAGTTGGCCAGCTCAAACGCTTCGGCCCAGCTGTCCAGCCCGAAGTCATGGGTCACGATGCCCTTGGACGTCACCAGGCCACGCTCGAACAAGTCGATGGCCACCGGGTAGCAATACGGCCCCAGGTGCGCACCGCGTACGTCCAGCTCCTTGCGGTCGCCGATGATCGACCAGTCGGCGCTGGTCTCGGCGCCAAACACGCTGAACTCGACAAACCGGCCGAGCTTGCGAATCAGATCCAGGCCCTGGGTAACGCCCACCGGTACGCCGGTGGTTTCGATGTACACGTCGCAGCCGTAGTTGTCGGTCAGGCTATTGATGATCTCCCGGGCGTTGTCCCGGGACGGGTTGATCACTACGTCGGCACCGTACTGCTTCGCCAGTTCCAGGCGCTCGTCGACCATGTCGATCACCACCAGCTTCTTCGGCGTTTTCAGGGCGGCCACTTGCACCATGCACAGGCCCAGGGTGCCGGCACCGGCGATCACCAGCACGTCATCCAGCTGGATCTCACCGCGGTTGACGGTGTGAATCGCGCAGGACATCGGCTCGATCAGCGCCGAATCTTCCAGGGACACCGACTCCGGAATCTTGTGCACGATGGCAGTCTTGGGAATACGCATGTACTGGGCCATGCCACCCTCGGCGACTTCACGCTGGAAGCCGAAGATGTTGTGCACCTCGCACATCCAGTACTTGCCGGACTTGCAGAAGCGGCACTTGCCACATGGCACGATCTGCTCGGCGATCACCTTGTCGCCGACCTTCACCTCAAAGTGCTCCTCGGCGCCCTCGCCCGCTTCCACCACGTAGCCAAAGAACTCGTGCCCCGGCACCACCGGGGCCTTGACCCACGGGTTGTCGCCGCCCCAGAACATCGCGGCGCCCGAGTGGCATTTGCAGTCACTGGCGCAGATGCCGCAGGCGGCGATGCGAATCACCAGTTCATTGACCCGCGCCTGGGGTTTGCTGATGCGTTCCAGGCGGTAGTCTTTCGGGCCGTGGCAGACGACGGCTTGCATTTGGTTGTGCTTTTCCATGATGTGCGGACCTTTCTTGAGCATGAGAGAACCCATCGCGGCCACCATGGCCGCGTGGAGATAACCGGTTTTACTTGTGGCGCTGACGGCTGATAAAGATCGCCAGCAAAATGATCCCGCCCTTGATCACGCTCTGGACATAGGGCGAGACCCCGAGCATGTTCAAGCCGTTGTTCAACACCCCCAGCAACATGGCGCCGAGCAAGGTGCCGACGATTACCCCGCGCCCACCGGCAATCGAGGCGCCGCCCAGGACCACGGCGGCAATCGCGTCGAGTTCAAACGACACCCCGGCATTTGGCTGGCCGCTCATCAAGCGCGAGGTCAGCACCAGCCCGGCAATCGCGGCGGTAAACCCGCTGATGCCATACACCAGCAACTTGAAGCGCGCCGCCCGCACACCGGACAGGCGCACCGCTTCCTCGTTGCCGCCGATCGCGTAGATATAGCGGCCGATGCGGGTGTGCTGCAGCAGCACATAGGCCGCCAGGTACGTCACCAGCATGATCAGGATCGGCACCGAAATACCGAACAGGCTTTCGCGGCCAAAGAAGCCGAACCACTCCGGCAAACCGGAAATCGGGTAGCCGTCGGTGTACATCAGGCCGAACCCACGGGCGATGCCCATGGTCGCCAGGGTGACGATGATCGGCGGCATGTGCAGGTAGGCGACAAACAAACCATTGCCGATGCCGAAGGCCACGCCGACCAGCATCCCCGCGCCAATCGCCAGGCCCGGTGGCAAGCCTGCGACCATCAAGCCGGCGGTCAAGGTGCCGGACAACGCCATCACCGGCCCCACCGACAAATCGATGCCGCCGGTGAGAATCACGCAGGTCATGCCCACCGCGATAATCGCGTTGATCGACACCTGGCGCGCGATGTTCGACAGGTTGTTGGCCGTCAGGAAGTTATCGCTGGCGAAGATCATCACCAACGTCACCACCAGCAGCCCGACAAAGGGATAGAACGCCGGTGAGCGAATCAGCCGCGCCAGGTTCAGGCGCAGCCGGCCAGGCCCCACGGCATTAATGGACGTATTCACTTGAGCCCCCTGTTGCATGGCGCATGACCTCTTGAGGATTGACGGCAGACGCTTCCAGTACCTTGACGATGGCGCCCTTGTGGAACACCGCGACGCGGTCGCACATGCCGATGACTTCCGGCAGTTCCGAGGAAATCATGATGATTGCGTAGCCCTGTTCGGTGAGGCTGCGCATCAGTGCGTAGATCTGTGCCTTGGCACCGACGTCGATGCCACGGGTGGGTTCGTCGAACACCAGCACGTCGCAGTGATGGTTGATCCAGCGGGCAATCACGACTTTCTGCTGGTTGCCGCCGCTGAGGTTGAACACCCGGCTCTCGCCGCTGGGGGCCTTGATCGACAGCTGGCGCATCAACGCTTCGACGCTGGCACATTCCTTGTCTTTGTCGATCAGGCCGCTGGCGTTCTGGTATTTGGGCAGGTTGTTGAGGGAGATGTTTTCGCGAATGCTGAAATCGGTGATCAGCCCTTCGGTCTTGCGGCTTTCCGGCAGCAGGCCGATGCCATGGGCCAAGGCCTGGGCCGGGTCGTCGAGGGTGATTTGTTCACCCCGCAGCCACACGTCTTTGCTCACCGACGGCAGCGCGCCCATCATGCCCAGCGCCAATTCGGTACGCCCGGAACCCACCAGGCCGGCAAAGCCGAGAATCTCGCCCTTGTGCAATTCAAAGTGGTTATGGGGGCCGTTGCGCACCAACTGGATGTCCTTGACCTCCAGCAGCAGCGGCCCGCGTGCGGCGGTGGGCTTGGGCGGAAAACTGCACTCCAGGCGCCGCCCGACCATCATTTCCACCAAGCGGTCGATATCGCTGTCGGCCACATCGGTGACGCCCACATTGCCGCCGTCGCGCAGCACGCTGATGCGGTCGCAGACCTGGAAAATCTCCTCCAGGTGGTGGGAAATAAAAATCACCGCCACCCCCTGGCGCTTGAGTTCACGCATGATTTCGAACAGCAGCTCGGCTTCGCTCGGCGTGAGGGTGGCGGTGGGTTCGTCGAGCACCAGCAGCCGCGCGTCCAGGGCCAGCGCCTTGGCGATCTCGACGAATTGCTGCTCGGCCACGCTCAGGTGCCTGACCGCGCATTGCAGGTCAATACTGACACCGAGGCGCTTGAACAACGCCTCGCTCGCCTCGACCATTTCGCGCTTGCGCAACAGGCCAAAACGGTTGCTCAGCTCATGGCCGAGGAAAATATTTTCCACCGCCGTGAGGTAGGGAATCAGGCTGAATTCCTGGAACACAATGCCGATGCCGGCGGCAATCGCATCACGATACGTCGCGAACTGCCGAGCCTCGCCGTCGATCAGGATCTGCCCTTCGTCCTGGTGCTCGACCCCGCCAAGGATCTTCATCAAGGTCGATTTGCCTGCACCGTTTTCCCCGAGCAAGGCATGAATCTCGCCGCGCTGCACTTCCAGGTTGATCGCCTTGAGGGCTTGCACCCCCGGGTAGCGCTTACAGATATTTTCCAGCTTCAGAAGACTGCTCATACCGCCGACCTCATATTCAGATGGATGACCTGTGCCCCACGCCTGGCGTGGGGCCTGGGTGTTTTACCAACTGAAATCCTTGGCCTTGGCCTTGGCCTGGTCGATCAGGGTGATGTCCACCGGGATCGTGGCCGGTACTTGCGAGCCCCACTTCTTGGCCAGGGCGATGCCCAGGGCGAGGCGGATCTGGTCACGGGGGTATTGCGCGGAGGTGGCGATGAATTTGCTGCCGGGTTTCTGGATGGCCTTGATCGCTTCCGGCGCGCCGTCGACGCTCACCAGCTTGACATCCAGGCCACTGGCTTCGATGGCCGAGAGTGCGCCGAGGGAGCCGTTGTCATTGACGCTGAAAATGCCCTTGAGGGTGGGCTGGGCCTGCAGCATGTTTTCGGTGACGGTCAGCGCCTGGTCACGTTCCTGCTTGCCGTTCTGGATGCTCACGATCTTGATGTCCGGGTGCTTGGCCACGGCCTCTTTGCAACCGCGTACGCGTTCCAGGATCGGTACCACGGCGATGCCGTCGAGGATGGCGATATTGCCTTTGTCGCCGATGTTTTTGGCCAGGTATTCGCAGGCCTGGAAGCCGGCGTCGAAGTTTTTCGAGCCGACGAAGGAGTCCAGTGGGCCTTCGGCCTGGGCGTCGACGGCGACCACGACTACGCCGGCGGCGTGGGCGGATTTGACGGCTGATTGCACGCCGACGGAATCGGTGGGGTTGATCAGCAGGATGTCGATGCCTTTTTGCAGCATGTCTTCGACGTCGCTGACCTGTTTGGACACGTCGTGGCGGGCGTCGGTGATGATCAACTGCGCACCGATGGTCGCCCCGGCTTCCTGCAGGGCGTCTTTCATGGTGACGAAGTAAGGGTTGTTGATTTCCTGGAAGGACGCGCCGATGCGGATGGGGGCGGGTTTGGTGTCGGCCAGTGCCAGGCCAGCGGTGCCAAGATTGATGCTCAGAGCCAACAAACACAGGGTTTTCGGAAGCATTTTCATGGTGGGGATCTCTGTTTTGTTTTTATTTTTAGAGCAAATGTTATCGTTAACATTTTGTAAGAAGCTAGCAAAGAAATTGGGGGGTCGCAAGGGGTGTTTGATCGGTGGTGGCGGGTGTGGTGGACATATCTGTTGCTGCGGTAACGGCCGCTTATGGTTCCGCTCTTACAGCGGCTCCTCGCTTAGGCTCGGAGTGCCCTCACTCCGGCCAGCGTGGTTTAACGGGG
>NZ_JACAPY010000009.1:0-223 GCF_013385455.1 Pseudomonas sp. G1002 | reverse complement strand
CAAGAGCACAGCGGCCTGCAGGCCGGCTTGAGTGTTAAAAGCTAAATCAAAAGCTAAAGCGGGCACGGTTCAAATGTGGGAGCTGGCTTGCCTGCGATGGCATCACCTCGGTGTGTCTGGAAGACCGAGGTGTCTGCATCGCCGGCAAGCCAGCTCCTACAGAAAAGCAGCTCTGCTTTCGCTCTGGTTTTTGATCTGGCTGTTAAACACTCAAGCCGGCCGG
>NZ_JACAPY010000008.1:0-34602 GCF_013385455.1 Pseudomonas sp. G1002 | reverse complement strand
GGCCAGGGATGGCCCATGACGGCGGCCCACGGTCCAAAGCCGGAGTGAGGGCACTCCGAGCCTAAGCGAGGAGCCGAGTGGTGGGGCAAGAGCGTTTTGCTTACTTTTGCGCTTTTCAAAAGTGAGCCGCTGTAAGAGCGGAACCCATTTCAGCCATCACCAAAATAACGGATATACCCCCAAACAGCAGAACTTGCACCCCCCGCGCTCCCATGAAATAGTCAGCCAAGCAAGTGCTTGGTTGGCTACCATCGGAACACAAAGGAGCGCGTCCATGTCTGTCGCTATTCGTTTGCCGCTGCAAGTCTTCTTCGAACGCGAAGCCCGCCACCCACGGCAACGATTCCTGGTTCAGCCCATCAAAGGCGGCGAGGTCCAAACCGTCACCTGGGCCGAAGCCGGTCACCAGGCCCGCTGCGCCGCCCACTGGCTGCGAGCCCGCGACCTGCCCCAGGGCTCCCACATCGCCCTGATCTCGAAAAACTGCGCCCACTGGATCATCGCCGACCTCGCCATCTGGATGGCCGGCCACGTCTCGGTCCCGCTCTACCCCAACCTCACCGCCGACTCCGTCGCCCACGTACTCGAGCATTCCGAAGCCGCACTGGCATTTATCGGCAAACTGGACGACTGGCCCGCCATGTCCGCCGGAGTAAAGGCCGACCTGCCCACCATCAGCCTGCCGCTGTGCCCCGATGGCGAATTCGATTTCACCTGGGCCGACCTGCAAGCCTGCTCACCCATTCAGGACAACCCCGCGCCCGCAGCATCCGATCTAGCCACCATCATCTACACCTCCGGC
Source organism: Pseudomonas sp. G1002 (assembly GCF_013385455.1). Lineage (NCBI taxonomy): Bacteria > Pseudomonadati > Pseudomonadota > Gammaproteobacteria > Pseudomonadales > Pseudomonadaceae > Pseudomonas > Pseudomonas sp. G1002. The sequence goes on along the minus strand of NZ_JACAPY010000008.1, from coordinate 33,800 downwards.
ACCACCGGCCTGCCCAAGGGCGTGATGCACAGCTTCGGCGCGCTGGCCTTCGCGGCCATCCGCGGCACTGAACTGTTCGGCCTGGGGGAGGGCGACCGCCTGCTGTCCTACCTGCCGCTGTGCCACGTCGCCGAACGCATGTTCGTGGAGATGGCCTCGATCTACACCGGACAGACAGTATTTTTCGCCGAGAGCCTCGACACTTTTCTGACAGACCTCAAACGGGCGAGGCCAACAGCGCTGTTCGGCGTACCGCGCATCTGGACCAAATTCCAGATGGGCGTCTATAGCAAAATCCCCCCGAGCCGCCTAGATACCTTGCTGCGCCTGCCCTTCATCGGCAAACGGGTCGGCCACAAAGTACTCGCCGGGTTGGGCCTGGACGCTGTGCGCGTGGCGCTCTCCGGCGCAGCCCCCGTGCCCGAAGCACTGTTGGTCTGGTATCGCCGGCTGGGCCTGGATGTGCTGGAGGTCTATGGCATGACCGAAAGCTGCGGCTACTCCCACGTGTGCCGCCCCGGCCAGCAGAAACTCGGCTGGATCGGCCCGCCATGCCCGGACGTCGAAGTGCGCATTGGTGACGACGGCGAAGTCCAGGTACGCAGCGGCGCGACCATGCTCGGTTATTACAAGGACCCGGCAAAAACTGCCGAGACCCTCACCGCCGACGGCTTCCTGCGCACCGGCGACAAGGGCGAGCAGGGCACCGATGGCCGCCTGCGGCTGACCGGGCGGCTCAAGGAAATCTTCAAGACCAGCAAAGGCAAATACGTGGCCCCGGCGCCGATTGAAAACCGCCTGGCCGAACATGCACGCATCGAGCAGGTGTGCGTGGTGGGCGATGGCTTGAGTGCGCCCATGGGCCTGTGCGTGTTATCTGCCGTGGGTCTGCAAGATGCCGCAGGCGCTGGGCGCCAGGCTTTGCAGGGCAGCCTTGAACGCTTGCTGGAAGAGGTCAACCAAGTGCTCGATAAACATGAGCGCTTGCGCCAACTGGTGGTGGTGAAAGACAGTTGGGCGGTGGAAAACGGTTTTCTCACGCCGACCTTGAAGATCAAGCGCAACGTGATTGAATCAGCCTACGGGTCGCAGTTCCTGGCCTGGAGCGAGCGCTCCGAAGCCGTGCTGTGGCAGGATTGAGCACTGACATAAAACCAATAAGGACCGATCAATGAGCCTGTGGCGCACCCAACCGAATATCGAGCAACTGAATGCGATTCAGAAAAACACCATCGGTGAAGTACTGGATATCCGCTTTGAACGTTTTGACGACGAGTCCCTGACGGCCAGCATGGTGATCGACCACCGCACCCATCAACCCTACGGCCTGCTGCACGGCGGCGCGTCGGTGGTACTCGCGGAAACCGTGGGCTCCATGGCCAGTTACCTGTGCATCGACGCCAGCAAGTTCTATTGCGTGGGCCTGGAAATCAACGCCAACCACCTGCGCGGCTTGCGCAGCGGGCGGGTGACGGCGGTGGCCAAGCCGATTCATATCGGGCGCACCACCCACGTGTGGGACATCCGCCTGACCAGCGATGAAGGCAAGGCCAGCTGTGTGTCGCGCCTGACCATGGCCGTGGTACCGCTGGGGGAGACGCCGCCGGCCCGATAGGCGTGGCGTGAGTGTCATCATTCCTGGCAGTTACAGTCATTGCCGTGACTGCCCGGTCTGGGGAGAATCAACACTCTGTTTACGGTGATGGATCAGGTATGTCGCAGCACGTGTTTTTCGCTCACGCCAATGGCTTTCCTTCGGCGACCTACGGCAAATTGTTTGCCGCCCTGGCCCCGGAGTACGCCGTCGCGCATTTGCCGCAGCACGGTCACGACCCCCGGTTTCCAGTGGATGACAATTGGCAGAACCTGGTGGACGAACTGATCCACCACCTTGAGCAACAACCGGAGCCGGTGTGGGGCGTGGGCCATTCGTTGGGTGGTGTGCTGCACCTGCATGCGGCCATGCGTAGCCCGCAGCTGTATCGCGGGGTGGTGATGCTGGATTCGCCGGTACTGACCCTGGCCGATCGCTGGGTGATCCGCGCGGCCAAGCGTTTCGGCTTTATCGACCGGCTGACCCCGGCGGGGCGCACCCTGGGCCGTCGTGAAGAGTTCGCCGACCTGGCGGCTGCGCGCCAGTACTTCTCTGGCAAGACCTTGTTTCGCGGCTTTGATCCCGACTGTTTTGATGCCTACCTGCAACACGGCCTGGAGCCGGTGGGTGATCGCCTGCGCCTGCGCTTTGATCCGGCCACCGAAATCAGCATCTACCGCGGCGTGCCCCACACCAGCCCCGGCCAGGCCCGGCAACTGAAAGTGCCGCTGGCGGTGGTGCGTGGTCGCCAGAGCCGGGTGGTGATGCGTCACCATGCCAGCGGCGTGGGGCGCATGCCCATGGGCGAAATGCTGACCATGCCCGGCGGCCACATGTTTCCCCTTGAACGCCCACAGGACACCGCCACTTTGATCAAGAACCTGTTTGCCCGTTGGGAAGCTCGCCAGCGCGAGCGCAGTTGCGCATGACTGCGCCCGTCGAAGAAGTCCGCCTGGCGCTGCCGCACATCGAGTTGGCGGCGCATCTGTTCGGCCCTGAAGATGGCCTGCCGGTGATTGCCCTGCATGGCTGGCTGGACAACGCCAACAGCTTCGCCCGCCTGGCACCGAAACTCGATGGCCTGCGCATCGTTGCGCTGGACATGGCCGGCCATGGTCACTCGGCCCATCGCCCCGTTGGCGCCGGTTATTCCCTGTGGGATTACGTCCACGACGTGCTGCAAGTCGCCGAACAACTCGGGTGGAAACGTTTTGCATTACTTGGCCACTCCCTCGGCGCCATCGTTTCCCTGGTGTTGGCCGGCGCCTTGCCGGAGCGGGTGACGCACCTGGGATTGATTGATGGCGTGATCCCGCCGACCGGCACCGCAGACAACGCCGCCGAACGCCTCGGCATGGCGTTGCAGGCGCAAATGAACCTGCAGGACAAGCGCAAGCCGGTGTACAGCACCCTTGATCGCGCGGTGGAAGCGCGGATGAAAGGCGTGGTGGCAGTCAGTCGTGAAGCCGCCGAACTGCTGGCCCAGCGTGGCTTGATGCCCGTGCCGGGTGGTTACACCTGGCGCAGCGACAGCCGCCTGACCCTGGCCTCCCCCATGCGCCTGACAGAAGAACAGGCGATGGCCTTCGTGCGCCGAGTCGGCTGTCCGACACAGTTGGTGGTCGCCGAAGACGGCATGTTGGCGAAACATTCCGAATTGCTTTCCGGGCTTCCGTTCCAGGTGACTACCTTGCCCGGTGGCCATCATTTGCACCTGAATGACGAGCCAGGCGCTACCCTTGTTGCAGACTGTTTCAATCGGTTCTTCTCCACGCCTTGACTTGGCGGGGTCAACTGCCGAGGCTGGGCGGATCGAAAGGGAGTCAACCATGAACGATCTCAACACCGCAGCGCACCCCAATGGCCAGGGCGCGCCGATCCGATGAGTATGCCGAAGGGATTTTTCCGTGTTCTGGGGCTGTGCTGTTTCAGCCCGCTGGTGTTTGCCGCCGACGTACCGGGTAGCCAGGACTTGCCCGCCGTGGCCCGTCAGGTCGACGCGCAGATCGTCGACTACCGTCCCGCCGAAGAGAAAGAACGTATCTACCCGCTGGGCTCGATCCGCAAGATCAGCGGCCAGCTGCGCTATGAAGGCCAGGCCACCGCCCGCGGCCAAGCCACTGCCATCACCTACGAACTGCCTGCCGAGCACACCTCCAGCGCCGCCTTTACCGCCACCCGCGAAGCCTTGCAGGCCCAGGGCGCGCAACTGCTGTTCTGGTGCCAGGCCCGTGATTGCGGTGAAAGCAGCCTGTGGGCCAATGAAGTGTTCGGCAATGCCAAGCTGGTGGGCGCCGACGGCCAGCAGGAATACCTGCTGCTGCGCCTGGCGGCCCCGCAGGACAACTCCCTGGTCGCGTTGTACGGCATCACCCGGGGCAATCGACGGGCGTACCTGCACGTGGAACAGATGGACGCCAGCGCACCGTTGGGCGATTTGCTGCCGACCTCCGCTACGCTGCTGCGGGAACTGAAAAGCACTGGCGAGCTGGATTTTCCCAAGCTGGGCGCCGAGCCTGACGCCACCTGGCTCACCCTTATTTCCCGCGGATTGAACCTGGATGCCACGTTGCGGGTCAGTTTGACCGGGCCCACCGCCGAGGCATGGCGCCAGGGCTTGATCGATCAGGGCGTACGTGCGGCGCGCCTGGAAACCGGCACCACTGAAGCCAAGGGTTTGCACCTGCATCTGATACGCTGACCGTTCCAGGGCGAACGGACCCGCGCCGTTCGCCTAAGCTCTTGCTCTTACAGACTTCTTTTCGAGAAACCACATGCTCAATAACGATCGCCTGCTGGTGCAGATCCTGCTGCTGGTGTTGTTTGGTGCCAGCTTCTGGGTGATGGCGCCGTTCTGGTCGGCGCTGTTCTGGGGCGCGGTACTGGCGTTTGCCAGTTGGCCGGTGATGCGCTTGCTCACCCGCTGGCTGGGCGGTCGCGAATCGCTGGCCGCCGGGATCCTGACCCTGGTCTGGATGCTATTGGTGGCGTTGCCGCTGGTTTGGCTGGGGTTCAACCTGGCCGACCATGTGCGCGATGCCGTGGGCCTAATCAAGGATATCCAGGTGGATGGCTTGCCTGCGGCGCCCACCTGGCTCGGCTCCATTCCCTTTGTCGGCGAACGATTGGTGGCGATGTGGGACAGCATCGACCAGCAGGGCGCGGCACTGATGGTCACGTTGAAACCGTATCTGGGACAGGTCGGCAACTGGTTGCTGGCCCGCAGTGCGCAGATCGGCGGCGGCATCCTGGAACTGACCCTGAGCCTGGTGTTCGTGTTCTTTTTCTACCGTGACGGGCCGCGCCTGGCGATGTTTGTGCATCGCTTGCTGGAGCGGTTGATCGGCGACCGGGCGGGTTATTACATCGAACTGGTCGCGGGTACGGTGCAGCGGGTGGTCAACGGTGTGATCGGCACCGCTGCCGCCCAGGCCTTGCTGGCGCTGATCGGCTTCTGGATTGCCGGTGTTCCGGGGGCTTTGGTGCTGGGGATCGTGACGTTCCTGCTCAGCCTGATTCCGATGGGCCCGCCGCTGATCTGGATTCCGGCCACCGCCTGGCTCGCCTGGAAGGGCGACTACACCTATGCGGTGTTCCTCGGTGTATGGGGCACGTTCATCATCAGCGGCGTCGACAACGTGCTCAAGCCCTACCTGATCAGCCGTGGCGGCAACCTGCCGCTGGTGATCGTGTTGCTGGGGGTGTTTGGCGGGTTGATTGCGTTCGGCTTTATCGGCCTGTTTATCGGCCCGACATTGCTGGCGGTGGCGTATAGCTTGTTGACCGACTGGAGTGCCACCCAGGCTCAGGTGCGGCGGGAAGATAAAACCGGGCAGTAATGGTTCCTGCAGGGCGCAGGAACCATTCCTACGCCCTTGGCAGCCACATTACGGCGGTAAGGCCGCCGCCCGGAGTTTCCTCCAGGCTCAGCCGTCCACCGAGGCGTTCCACGGCTTCCTTGGAAATCGTCATGCCCAACCCCACGCCACCGGAATTGCGGTTGCGCGAGCCTTCCAGCCGATAAAACGGTTCAAACACCGCCTCGCGTTTATCCGCCGCAATGCCCGGGCCGTGGTCGATTACCTTCACCACCAGCGCCTGCGGAGTGTCCGCGAGTTCGATGCGCGCTGTGCCGGCGTACCGCAGGGCGTTGTCGATCAGGTTGTTCAGGCACGAACGCAGGGCCATCGGTTGCACTTGCAGCGGCGCGCACTCACCACTGCATTGCACATCGGAGCCACGGTCCTGGGCGTTTTCACTCAGGGACTCCACCAGCGCCTGCACATCCAGCCAATGCCGGGTTTCGCTGGTGCGCTGCTCGTGCAGGTAGCTCAGGGTGGCGTCGAGCATGCCGATCATGTCGTCCAGGTCCTGGCGCATCTGGCCCTGCAGCTTGGTGTCTTCGATCTGTTCCAGGCGCAGCTTGAGCCGTGACAGCGGCGTGCGCAGGTCGTGGGACACGGCGCCCAGCATGCGGGCACGCTGGGTGACCTGTTCGCGGATGCGCTTTTGCATCAGGTTGAAGGTCGATGCCGCTTGCCGCGCCTCTCGTGGGCCGGACTCGTTCAGCGGTGGGCTGTCGAGGTCCAGGCTCAGGCGCTCGGCCGCGGCGCTCAGGCGCTGGATTGGCCGGCTGAGCAGCTTGGCGCCGTACCAGGCGGCAATGATCAGCGAGATAAACTGGAAGGTCAGCGGCACCACAGGCCCGCCGAACCAGGGACGGCGATGCTCCTTGGGCATTGGCGTCAGGCTGCCGTCCGGTTGCTCGATGAAGGTCTCGTGGGGCGGAGGGGGCGGCGGGCCATAATGGTGAAACCAGAAGAATGCCAGCGCGTGGGCCAGCACAATCGCTACCAGCAACACACCGAACAGCCGCCCGAACAGGGTGTTGAAGGCGTTGCGCATCAGCCGATATCTCGGGCGTCGAACAGGTAGCCTTCACCGCGTACGGTCTTGATCAACTGCGGGGCCTTGGGGTCGTCCCCCAGCTTCTGGCGCAGGCGCGAGACCAGCAGGTCAATGCTGCGATCAAAGGCCTCGATGGAGCGACCCCGGGCCGCGTCCAGCAATTGTTCGCGGCTCAGCACCCGGCGCGGGCGCTCGATAAACACCCACAGCAAACGGAATTCGGCGTTGGACAGCGGCACCACCAGCCCGTCGTCGGCCACCAGCTGGCGCAGCACGCTGTTGAGGCGCCAGTTGTCGAAGCGGATATTCGCCCGCTGCTCGGTGCGGTCATCCCGCACCCGGCGCAGGATGGTCTGGATGCGCGCCACCAGTTCACGGGGCTCGAAGGGCTTGGACATGTAGTCGTCGGCCCCCAGTTCCAGGCCGATAATGCGGTCGGTAGGTTCGCAGCGGGCGGTGAGCATCAGGATCGGGATGTCCGATTCCGCCCGCAGCCAGCGGCACAGCGACAGGCCGTCTTCGCCCGGCAGCATCAGGTCGAGCACCACCACGTCGAAGGTCTCGGCTTGCATGGCCTGGCGCATGGCCGCGCCATCGGTCACGCCGCTGGCGAGGATATTGAAGCGCGCCAGGTAATCGATCAGCAGTTCGCGGATCGGCACGTCGTCGTCGACAATCAGTGCGCGGGTATTCCAGCGTTTGTCTTCACCGACAAGCGAGGCTTTTTGATCGTCATTCAGCACAGCAGTCAGGGTTTGCATGGTGCGATCATCTACCTGGTTGGCCGCCGGGCCGAAGCTCGGCGGCGAGGTTGTTGCGTTCAGCATAGGCGCCCAGCCCCGGGGCTGGAAGTTCTGTACGATGGTTCACGTGTGCGAGGCTAATCTTCGGGGGTATTGCAGGCATGTCGGGAATGTATCTGTTTCGACACAATTGCCCGGGAGCCCGCAATATGGCGGCTAAATCGCGAATTACCGATCATCGGATCCCGCAAACCCGCTGCTTGCGCTACAATCCGCGCCGATTTCGACTTGCCTGAGAGCCCATTCCAATGTCCGCCTGCCAGACTCCTATCATCGTCGCCCTGGATTACCCCACTCGTGACGCCGCACTGAAGCTGGCTGACCAGTTGGACCCCAAGCTTTGCCGGGTCAAGGTTGGCAAGGAACTGTTCACCAGTTGTGCCGCCGAAATTGTCGGCACCTTGCGTGACAAAGGGTTCGAGGTGTTCCTCGACCTGAAATTCCACGATATCCCCAACACCACCGCGATGGCGGTCAAGGCCGCCGCCGAAATGGGCGTGTGGATGGTCAACGTGCACTGCTCCGGCGGCTTGCGCATGATGGCTGCGTGCCGTGAAGTGCTCGATCAGCGCAGCGGCCCCAAGCCACTGCTGATTGGCGTGACCGTGCTGACCAGCATGGAGCGTGAAGACCTGGCCGGCATCGGCCTGGACATCGAGCCACAGGAACAAGTGCTGCGCCTCGCGGCCCTGGCGCAAAAGGCTGGCCTGGACGGCCTGGTGTGCTCGGCGCTGGAAGCCCAGGCGTTGAAGACCGCCCACCCGGCGCTGCAACTGGTGACCCCGGGGATTCGCCCGGCGGGCAGCGCCCAGGACGACCAGCGTCGCATCCTGACCCCGCGCCAGGCCCTGGATGCCGGTTCCGATTACCTGGTGATCGGTCGCCCGATCAGCCAGGCGGCCGACCCGGCCAAGGCGCTGGCAGCGGTAGTTGCCGAGATTGCCTGACCTACCCGACCTGAAGCGGGCACGGTAAAAAATTGTGGGAGCGGGCTTGCTCGCGAAGGCGGTGTGACAGTCAATGCATAAGGTGACTGCTCTACCGCCTTCGCGAGCAAGCCCGCTCCCACATTTGGTTCTGCGGTGTGTCAGCTGACCTTCAACACCAACTTCCCAAAGTTCTCACCGTTGAACAGTTTCATCAGCGTTTCCGGGAACGTCTCCAGCCCCTCGACTATATCTTCCTTGCTCTTGAGCTTGCCCTGAGCCATCCAGCCGGCCATTTCCTGCCCGGCAGCGGCAAAATTCGCCGCGTGGTCCATCACCACAAACCCTTCCATGCGCGCACGATTGACCAGCAGTGACAGGTAGTTGGCTGGCCCTTTGACAGCTTCCTTGTTGTTGTACTGGCTGATGGCGCCGCAGATCACAACGCGGGCTTTCAATGCCAGGCGGCTGAGCACGGCATCGAGAATGTCCCCGCCGACGTTATCGAAATACACGTCCACACCTTTCGGGCACTCGCGCTTGAGGCCGGCATGCACGTCTTCGTTCTTGTAGTCGATGGCGGCATCAAAACCCAGTTCATCCACCAGGAACCTGCATTTGTCGGCGCCGCCAGCGATGCCTACCACGCGGCAGCCTTTGATCTTGGCAATCTGCCCGGCAATGCTGCCCACCGCGCCTGCCGCGCCGGAGATCACCACGGTCTCGCCGGCCTTGGGCGCGCCGGTGTCCAACAGGGCGAAGTAAGCGGTCATGCCGGTCATCCCCAGCGCCGACAGATAACGCGGCAACGGCGCGAGTTTCGGATCGACCTTGTAGAAACCCCGCGGCTCACCGAGGAAGTAATCCTGCACACCCAAGGCACCGTTGACGTAGTCGCCCACGGCAAATTTCGGGTTGTTCGACGCGATCACCTTGCCTACGCCCAAGGCGCGCATGACTTCGCCGATACCCACCGGCGGAATGTAGGATTTGCCCTCGTTCATCCAGCCGCGCATGGCCGGGTCGAGGGACAGGTATTCGTTGTGCACCAGCACCTGGCCGTCCTGGGGTGTACCCACCGGCACTTCCTGGTAAGTGAAGGTGTCCCGCGTGGCCGCGCCGACCGGGCGTTTGGCGAGCAGGAATTGGCGGTTGGTCTGGGCAGTCATGGCAGCGACTCTTGAGAAGTGGACCTTGAGTGATAGACCCTTCGGGCTGCACCGGCAAGGTGCGCGGCACCTGCGAATGCCCACCGATCCACTGCAATGATAGTGATGCCGGTGCCGTTATCACTGCGGCTCATGGTTCGCCAACCGGGCTTTTGATAGTGCTGACGCGCCGATGGTGGCTCTGGCTAGACTGGGGTCATCGAGCATCCCCATCGAAGGAACATCCACCATGAGCATGACATTTTCCGGCCAGGTCGCCCTGGTGACCGGTGCGGCCGCCGGCATTGGCCGCGCCACTGCGCTGGCGTTCGCCGCTGAAGGCTTGAAAGTCGTAGTCGCCGACCTGGACGCGGCTGGCGGCGAGGGCACTGTGGCGCTGATTCATCAGGCCGGTGGCGAAGCGGTGTTTGTGCGCTGCAATGTCACCCTCGAAGCGGACGTGCAGCAGTTGATGCAGCAGACCGTGGCCACCTATGGCCGGTTGGACTATGCCTTCAACAACGCCGGGATCGAGATCGAGAAGGGCAAGCTGGCGGACGGCAGCCTGGATGAGTTCGACGCAATCATGGGCGTCAACGTCAAGGGCGTGTGGCTGTGCATGAAGTATCAACTGCCGTTGCTGCTGGCTCAGGGCGGCGGCGCCATCGTCAACACGGCTTCTGTGGCAGGACTTGGGGCGGCGCCGAAGATGAGTATCTATGCCGCGTCCAAGCACGCGGTGATCGGCCTGACCAAGTCGGCGGCGATCGAGTACGCGAAAAAGAAAATCCGCGTCAACGCGGTATGCCCGGCCGTGATCGACACCGATATGTTCCGCCGTGCCTATGAAGCTGACCCGCGCAAAGCCGAATTTGCCGCCGCCATGCACCCGGTCGGGCGTATCGGCAAGGTCGAGGAGATCGCCAGCGCCGTGCTTTATCTGTGCAGCGACGGTGCTGCCTTCACCACGGGCCAGGCATTGGCGGTGGACGGTGGCGCGACCGCGATTTAGGAAGTGAGGCGGATGCCATTCAGAAAAGCGTTGGAGGCGCTGTGGGGTTTTTCCGCAGGTGGCCAGATGCCTCACCTGAATGTGTTTCACTAGGTAAATAATTCAATTAAATCAATGATTTAATAAATCTTGATCGCGGCTGTCATTGGGCTTCTGTGCTTAACTGGTTTGGGTTAAATGACAACAGTTTAAGTGAGTGGCTCATGGATTTAGGGATCGATCGACAAGCCCTTGTACCGGTAGTGCAGCAAATCGTCAGTGCGCTGGCCGCCTGGATTCGCGAGAGCGGCGCCAGCCCCGGGACGCGGTTGCCCTCGGTGCGGCAACTGGCCCACGAGAACCTGCTCAGTCAGTCCAGCGTCATCGAGGCGTTCGAGCGGATGGTTGCCCAAGGTGTGCTGGCCTCAAGGCAAGGCGCCGGTTTCTGTGTGGCCCAGCCACCCGCCGAGCGTGGTCTTCGCGGTGAAAACCAATGGTATGAGGGCGCCGAGTCGGGGTGGGGCGCCTTCATCGACAATCAACTGGGCGAACTGAAACTGGGATGCGGCTGGCTGCCGGACACCTGGCGCGAGAGCGACGACATCAGTTACGCGATTCGTGAAGTCACCCGCACCGACACTGCTGCGGTCTTCAACTACAGCACGCCGCTGGGCCTGCCGGCCCTGCGTGAACAGCTGCTCAAGCGCCTGGCGCACATCCAGGTGGCAACCCGGGTCGAGCATATTCTCACCACCCACGGCGCGAGCCACGCCCAGGACCTGCTGATCCGCACGCTGCTCAAGGCCGGCGACACCGTGGTGGTGGAAAGCCCGGGGTACGGCAACCTTTACCGCCAACTGGCCTTTCACGGTGTCAAGCTGCTGGAAGTGCCGCGTACCCGTGGCGGCCCGGACATGCCTGCCCTGGAAGCGCTGTTGCGCGGGCACCGGCCCAAGTGCCTGTTCATCAACAGCCTGTATCACAACCCCACCGGCACCAGCCTGTCCCTGGCGGTGGCCGAGCGCTTGCTGCAACTGGCCCATTCCCAGGACTTCTTCATCATCGAGGAAGACGTCTATGGCGACCTGCAACATGCCACGTGCACCCGGTTGTCGGCGTTGCCCCACGAGGACCGGGTGATCTATGTCTCGAGTTTTTCCAAGACCCTCAGCAGCGCCTTGCGGGTGGGGTACCTCACGGCCAGCGGGGCGATCATCGCGCAATTGGCCAGGGTCAAGACCTTGACCGGCATCGGCACCTCGCGGTTTGCCGAGGCGGTGGTGGCGACGTTGCTGGCCAATGGTACCTACCGCAAGTGGGTGCAACGCCTGCGCCGGCGGCTGAGCACGGAAATGGCCATGACCCTGCAGGTGCTGGAAGACGAAGAGTGGGAGGTGTTTGCGGTGCCGGCGGGGGGCATGTTCCTCTGGGCGCGCCCTGGTGTCGGCGACCGTTCCACCGTGCAGGCACGGGCTCGCCGGCTGGGGGTGTTGCTGTCGCCGGGGACGCTTTTCAGCCCGACGGGCGAATCCAGCGACTGGCTGCGCATCAATGTGGCCTACGCTTCTGATCAGCGTGCACTGGCGTTGTTCAAGGCCATGGGGCCGGCAGGATCGACCTCTACCATTCTGAAAACGACGAGGATGTAGCTTTTTGCCATTATTGTGGCGCCAAACCCTTGTATTCAGTGCCCCGGGGTTGCGAATCTCGCTGCATCGAAACCTGGCTTGATGGCATTCGCCATTGCAAGAGGACTCAAGTGCAATGATTTCTGCCGTGCAACGACGTTTTGCCAACCTCGGTATGGCCAAGAAACTGGGCTTGGGCTTTGCCCTGGTACTGCTGTTGACGGCATTGGTGGCCGCGATTGGCGTGTGGTCGCTGCAAACCGTTGGCCAGCGCTTCGAGGGCCTTAAAGCCATGTCGGCGCTCAACAGCGGCTTGCTCAAGGTGCGCTTGATCGAGCAGGACTACGCGCTGCATGCCGACCCCAAGTCGGTGGACGCCTTGCACGAAAGTGTCGACGCGTTGGCGGCCCAGGCGGTAATTCTCAAGGCCCAGTCGCCTGCCAATGTCCCGGTGATGAGCGACGTCGAGCAGGCGCTGGCGGCGTATCGCAAGGCGTTCGATGAGTTTGTCGAGCTGACCCAGACCAAGGACCTGGCGCTGGAAATGGCCAGTTGGTCGGTCTCCAGTGTCGCCAACAACCTTGATGTGTTGCAGGCCGGGCTGGCGGACGACGGCGCCTATGGCCTCAAGGAAAGCCAGGGCAAGGAAGGTGCCGAATTCATCGAGCAGGCGGGGCAGGTCAGCCAGGTCTCGCGCCTGATGCTGCAGGCCATGAACGAAGCGCACGTGCGCCTGGACCAGAGCCGCAAGGGCGATGACGAGAACGCCGAGCAGGGCAAGATCGAGCAGGCCGATCAGGCCCTGGCCCAGGTCGAACAGCTGAAAACCACCGTCAAGGATCCTGGCTACCAAACCGTGCTTAACGAAGTGTCCGGGCATATCGCGGCCTTCAGCGAAAAACTCGGCGAATACACCGGGCTGCTGGCCCAGGAAAAAGTCGTCTACAAGCAGTTGCACGAGCGCGCAGCCGAAGTGGTCACCCGGGTCAATCAGGCCTACGACGCAGAAGACCTGTCGATGCAGTCGCAGTTGAAGAAAAGCGCGTTGCTGATCATCGGTTCTTCGGCGTTGGCGTTATTGGTCGGGCTGATTGCCGCGTGGATCATTACCCGTTTGATCGTTGCACCGTTGCGCAGCGTGATTGCAGTGGCCCAGCAGATTGCCGCCGGTGATCTCAGTGGCCGTATGGAAGTCAGTCGCCGGGACGAGATGGGCCAGTTGATGCTCGCGATGCAACAGATGAGCAGCGGCCTGAGCAGCATGGTCAGCGGGTTGCAGGCGGGTATCGAGCAACTGGCCAGCTCGGCCCATTCGCTGTCCAGCGTCACCGAGCAGACCAATATCGAGGTCAGCAGCCAGAAGGAAGAAACCGAGCAGGTGGCCACGGCCATGAACCAGATGACCGCCACCGTGCACGATGTGGCGCGCAACGCCGAAGAAGCGGCCCAGGCGGCGCAGACGGCGGATGACAAGGTCGACAGCGGCCAGCAGGTGGTGCGTCAGAGCTTGCAGCGTATCGAGTTGCTGGCCAGCTCCGCGACCTCCGCCAGTACCAGCATCGAAAGCCTGAGCGCGGAGATCCAGACTATCGGTACCGTCCTTGAGGTGATCAAGAGCGTGGCCGAGCAAACCAACCTGCTGGCGCTGAATGCGGCCATCGAGGCGGCGCGGGCGGGCGAGCAGGGCCGCGGTTTTGCCGTGGTGGCCGACGAGGTGCGGGCGCTGGCCAAGCGCACCCAGCAATCGACCGAGGAAATCGAACGGTTGGTGAGTACCTTGCGCAGCGCTGCGCAGGCTTCGGTGCAGCAGATCAGGCAGAGCGGCGAACTGGTCAAGCTGGCGGTCAGTGATGCCCTGGAAACCGAAAGCGCCCTGGGCAGCATCGCTGCGGCGGTGTCGTTGATCCAGCAGATGAACCAGCAGATTGCCGCAGCGGCCGAAGAGCAAAGCTCGGTGGCCGAGGAAATCAACCGCAGCGTCACCAGCATCCGTGCGAGTGCCGATCAATCGGCGTTGAGCATGCAGGGCAATGCAGCGTCGAGCATCGAGCTGGCGCAGTTGGGTACGGAGCTTAAGGGGATGGTCGGGCACTTCCGCCTTTGATCACCGCAGGCCTGCGGTGATCAAAGGGCAGGGCGGTCAGGCGTTGTTGGCCAGGAAGGTCAGCAGCGCTTCGTTGACGAAATCGGGGTTTTCCCGGCTGGAGATATGCCCGGCGTGCGGAATCAACGTCAGCGCGCAGCCGATCAAGGCCGCCATTTCTTCTGATTCGGCCGGTGGGCGTGGCTTGTCCTGCTCGCCACACATCACCAGGGTGGTGTCGGTGTCGAGGCGCGCCAGTTGTGCCAACACATCCGCGCGGCTGAAGATAATCCGGCCCAGGGGCACGATGCTGTGCACCAGGCGTTCCTTGGGGAAGGCCTGCAGTGCGTTGCGGAAATCCTGGTACAAGGCCGACTCCCGGTCGATACCGGGACGGAAGAAGATCGGTGCCACCACATCCAGCAGCGGTTCCGGAATGGCGCCGGCATCTTCGATCATCTTGAACAGCGAAAAGTAGTATTGGCGAGTGGCTTCCGGCTCGGCGCCCAGGTGCGTGTCCATCAGCACCAGGCTGTTGACCCGCTCGGGAGCCAGCAGCGCCAGGCGTGCGCCCCACATGCCGCCGACCGACAAGCCCACGAGGTTGACCCGGGCAATGTCCAGGTGATCCAGCAGCGCCAGGTGCTGGCGTGCGAGGTCGTCCAGGGATGCAGTGTTTGCAGGCAGTGCGCCGGACTCGCCGTGGCCCCAAAGCTCGGGGACGATCACCCGGTACTGTTGCGACAGGGCTTCGATCTGCGGCGCCCACATCTGGCTGTCCCACAGGTAGCTGGAACCGAGGAGAACGGCCGGGCCGGTGCCCTGGTCGAGGTAGTGCAGCGGTTGTCCATCGATGAGCACGACAGGCATGGCGAAGCCCTTTTCGTTAACGGAGAGAGGGGCCTTTTTTACGCTATTCGAGGGGAAGGGGATAGGTGCAGAGTGATGGCATGTGGCGAGCGGGTTTGCCGCCCACCACAATGGCAGGGGATCAGTCGTAGATGGCTTTCTTCTTCCAGTCGGCGTCCGCATCCACCACTTTCAAGCCTTCGGTCAATTCGTTGACCTCGTCTTCAGCCGGTTCAAGGTTGGACAGCACCATGGAGTTGGCGCGCGCCAGCTGTTTCTCGAGCAATTGCAGCTGCTGGCTGTACACCACCGGCTCAGGCTGCTTGCGCAGGTACTGCACGCCGCGTTCGAACGCCAGGCGAGCCTGGCCCGGCTGGCCTTGTTGCAGCGCGTGCTGGCCCAGGTTGTTGAAGAACTCGATGTGCAGCAGCACCAGGATATGGCGAATTTCCTTGATCCAGTGCTTGGCTTCATTGGTCGGCAGGAAACCGTCCTGGGCCGCTCGGGTCACCTGGCCATGCAGTGCTTCGAGCAGGAAACGTACATCCTTGGCCTTGGCTTCGGTCTGGATCGGGCCTGGCGGGTTGTTCACCGGAATCGATTCGCCCTGGGCCACCAGTGCGTTGAGTTCAGTGATGCGTGCCTTGAGCGACGCATTGGACTTGTCGAGGTTCAGCAGGCGCTGATTGACGTTGAGCTCCAGGCGGGTCAGCAGCAACTTGAGTCGCGGCGTCATCAACTGGCCAGGGAAGGTCTCGGTGATTTCGCCGCAGCGGCGCAGCCGGTCATTGAGTTCGATCCGGGTCCGGTTCTTTTCCAGCTTATTGTTTTCCACCACGTGGTTCATGTAGCCAATGGCGATCAGTATTACGATCCCGGCTATTACCAGCAGGGTGATCATGAGTGGTGTCACCGGTGTGACCTCTTTATGGGGTTTGCATTGAAGTGTAGTGACTGGTGCAATGACCGGATAGGACTGAGCGACCAGTTGCGTCAGTAGTTTCTTCTATATAGCTGGGCAGTCCCTGCGTAGATGCACATTGCCATCATTTGCTGTGGCGAACTATAGCGCCTTGTGGAACGCCAGAATATAGGCGCCAAAGCCTGGACGGCGAGAAACCCTTGCAACCCCCGTAAACCACGGCGAAGTCATTGATTTAAATAAATTTATCCTTGGGGGTTGACGACCTCCCAATCCATCCATAGAATGCGCGCCACTTACAGCGTAAAGCACACAGCGAAACGCGGTAGGGAGTGAATGTTGTACGTGTGTCCCCTTCGTCTAGTGGCCTAGGACACCGCCCTTTCACGGCGGTAACAGGGGTTCGAGTCCCCTAGGGGACGCCATATGCGGGAATAGCTCAGTTGGTAGAGCACGACCTTGCCAAGGTCGGGGTCGCGAGTTCGAGTCTCGTTTCCCGCTCCAAATTTAAGCAGTGTTGCCCTCGGGCGGCACTGAGTGAAACCAGGGCGTAATCTTCGGATTTAATCTCTGGGCACTGAAATACACACCATGTGTTTCAGTAGCGTGTCCCCTTCGTCTAGTGGCCTAGGACACCGCCCTTTCACGGCGGTAACAGGGGTTCGAGTCCCCTAGGGGACGCCATTTGCGGGAATAGCTCAGTTGGTAGAGCACGACCTTGCCAAGGTCGGGGTCGCGAGTTCGAGTCTCGTTTCCCGCTCCATATTTAACGAAAACGCCGATCAGCAATGATCGGCGTTTTTGTTTGTGGGTTTTTTGTGAGCCGGAGTGCAATGCCTCGGCCCACGTTGCGTTTGTACCGCTAGAAATTATCCATCGCATGGCACATCGATAGCCTTCCCGATGGCGTCGGTTCAATCGGACTCCATCGTTCGGCACCTTTCGGCAGCTCAGCAAGCTCGAATGAGCAACTCCCGGACATTGATGCTCGCACCATGTAGTCCATGCCGGGCTTGGGGATAAAGGTCATGGTGTTGAAACATTGCCGGCCATATTGCGGCAACCCAAGGTAATGAAAGGCAATGGGCGTGTTCGCCGGAATCACCTGTTCGGACGACACCGCACCGTCCCAGGTGTAAATCGGCCCCGGCATCCCCAGGCTTGCGCCATTGCGGTCGGCGAAGCCGGATTTGGCGGACACCATCACGCCTGCTCCGGGAACATTCCAGTCCAGACAATCGCGCCCGGGCACTGCGCGCACCATGCCGTCGCTGATAATGCGCAAGCGCGCCGTCTCGGCAGACGGTGGCGCTGTATAGGCGGTGTTGAGGGAGCGGACGTTATATACCTGGCCACAGCCGCTGAGGAGCAACAGGAACAGGGCGGGAATGACACGTAAAGTGCTCATGGCTGGCGGCAGTTCTGGCTGACCGACAGATGCGGCGCGGGCTCATGGCTGACCATCTGCAAGCCATCGGCGCCCTGGAAGATAAAATATGTACTGCGACAATCCTTGAACGTCTGCGAGTAACCCTCAGCCCGGAATCCCTGCCCGTCGATCTTCCTGGTCACCGTATTGTCACGGCTGACCACGGCGAGTACCTGCTCATAGCTGTCGCCCATCTTCACCCCCGGCACCCCGGTGGAGGTCATGGAATTGGCACAACCTGCCAGCCCGATGGCCGCCCAAACCAGCGCCGTACCGTACAGTCCATTGCGTGTGGTGTTCATCCCTGCTCTCCATCCATGAGGTGTGCAGGGTTGGTCAGCGCAACGGCGGAAAAGTGCAACATTCATATCTGGCAATGTGACATTGCCCGCAAATCATGGGATTTGCAGGCAACGGCTCACGGCTTGCCCGGATGCGGCTCCGGGTACTCGCTTGTCGCGTCCAGTGCCTTGGCGTACGGCCCGTCCCACAGCTGTTCGTGTAAATCTCCCACGCGCTTGGCCATCGCTTCACTGCGCATCACCACTTCCAGGTTGCGCGAGTTATCGAAATAACCCCCCAGCCAGTTACTGGTGCCCACCCACGCCACTTGCCCGTCGATTTCCATGGTCTTGCTGTGGATCACCCGCGCATAAGGAATAAATCCTTGCCTGGCCTCGGGCAGCGTGACGATCTTGACCTCGACATTCGGCAGCACCGCCAGGCTTTTCAGGTACGGCAATTCCAGTGCTTCGGTGTTCCAGTTGGATACCATCAACTTGATCGAGACCCCGCGCGCTGCCGCTGCACGCACGGCGTTGTCGATCATCGCGTAGTAAGGCCGGGTTCTGTCAGGTCCATAGGACAGCGGCGCGTAGTCCAGCAGTTGTACGCGCACTTCCTTTTTCGCCTCGCCCAGCAGACGTGGCAGTTCCAGCTGCGAATCACCCACACCCGGCGGGTTGTAGCGCTGGGGGCTGGCTACCAGGTAGTTGCCGGTGCGTGCCGGTGTGGCACCTGTGGCGGGCAGGGCAACAGGCTGGTTGTCGGCCAACGCAGCCTGGGCCTGCCAGTCCTGTTCAAAAATGGCCTGGGTCTGGGCGACGACGTTTGCATCACTGATCAACAGCCCGGTTTCGTGGATATGCTCCAGCGAACGCCAGTCGAAGTTCTGGCTGCCGATAAACGCCTGCTTGCCATCCACTACCATGTACTTGGCGTGGATGATCCCGCCACTCAGCTTGCCATAGGGCAGGATGCGGAAGGTCAGGTTGGGAATGGCTTTCAGGCGCTCCAAGGTCGAGGCTTCCGACAGCCGCACGCCTTTTTCTTCCAGCAGGAAGCGAATTTTCACCCCGCGTTTGCCGGCGGCTTCCAGGTGTTCAATCACCTTGTCCATCACCGAGCCAGGATGGTCGGCCGCGTAGAACTGGCCGATGTCGATGCGGCTTTTCGCGCCGTCGAACAGCTGGATCCACACGGGGCCGGGCTGGCGCAGATCGGCGGTGCCAAGTTGGGTGTCCACTGGCACGGTGTGTACCAACTCAAATCCCGGAATTGAAAAGTCCGCCTGGGCAAGCGGACTGAGGAGCAGGCCTGCAAGGCCGGCGATACGTAATTTCAGCGATATGGACATAGGCGTCTCATCGGGCAAAAAAAGGGCGGGCGCATGATGCGCCCGCCCCGGGAAGGTCACGCAGTGCGGGTGTGCAGCGGGGTCGGTACCAGGTGCGGCACTTCACCCTGCACGCGGGCACCGGTTGCCGCGCGGATCAGCAGGATTTTCAGCTGGTCGTTGATACGCTCCAGGCTGTCCTGGAAGAAGTTGTGGAACACCACGCAGAACAGCGCGATGGCGATACCCAAACCCGTGGCGAACAGGGCCGTACCGATACCACCGGAAATCTGGCCCGGGTCGGACACACCGGCACTGGCCAGCGCCTTGAAGGTGTCGATGATGCCGAGGATGGTTCCCAGCAGGCCGAGCAGCGGCGCGGCGGTGGTGATGGTTTCGATGATCCACAGGCTGCGCGACAGCGGCGCGCGGGTCTTGAGGTACTGGGTTTCGATCTCGTCATCCAGGTCCTTGCGCGAACCCTGGGACGCCTTCTGCGCCAGGATCGGCAGCACCATGCTCAGCGGCAGGCTGTCACGGCGAGTCAGGTTTTCCGGCAGGTCGCGTTCGCTGTGCACATTGGCGCCCAGCACTTCGGTCAATGCACGGGCCTGGCGGCGCACGTAGGCGAAGTAGATGCCACGTTCGATGGTGATGAAGATTGCAATCGCCAGTGCGGCGTACATCACATAAAAGGTGATTTGGTGAAGCAGGTTCATGTCCATGATGCTGAGCCTCGCAGTTAGAAATTGGCTTCCAGGGAAACGGTGACGGTGCGGTCAAGCCCAACGATGTAGGCCGGGTCGCCATCGCGGAAACCGCTGTAGCTCGCCGAGTTGGTCTTGGTGGTGTACACGCCGTCCAGGTACTTCTTGTCGAACAGGTTGTCGACGTTCAGGCGCAGGGTTGCGTCCTTGACGACTTTCTTGTCCACCGGCAGGTAGATACCGGCGCCGAGGTTGAAGATGGTGCGGGCGGAGATGGCTTCGTCGTTGGTCAGGTCGCCATAGAGCTTGCTGGTGAACTTGCCGCCGAAGGTGCCGTAGAAGCGCCCGTCGTCATAGCCGATGTTGGCCGCCAGCATGTTGGTCGGCACGTTGGCGAACTGCTTGCCGCTGGTGGGCAGCACGATCGGCTTGCCGGCGCTGTAGACAGTCAGGTCGTCCTGCTGCTTGGAGCTGGTGTAGGTGTAGGAGGTGTAGTAGTTGAAGTTGTGCGGCAGCTTGCCGCTCCACTCCAGTTCCAGGCCTTTGTTGATGACGGTGCCGGCGTTGATGTCGGCGGAATCACCGTTGCTGTCCAGGGAGGTGAGCTGGCGATTCTTGAACTGCATGTAGAACAGGGTCGCGGCGAGGGTGCTGTCTTCGCCGGTGTAGCGCCAGCCCAGTTCCTGGTTCCAGCTGAGTTCCGGCTTGGAGTCGAGGGAGCCGACGCCTTTGTCGTACAGCACGTAGTTCTGTGGAATACGCATGTTGCGCGACAGGCTGTAGAACAACTGGTCACGCTCGTCGAGCTGGTATTTCAGGCCGGCGTTGGGCAGCAGTTTGTTGTAGGTCTGGCTGGCCTTGCCGGGTTGCTCGGTGAGGCTGCCGTGGTTGGTGCCGTCACGCTCGACGTTCATGTAGGCAATGCCCGCGATCAACGTCCAGTCCGAGTTGATGTACCAGGTGTCCTGGGTCCAGACCTTTTGCGCCGGCGTCACGGTGTAGCGGTCGCGACCCTGTACGGTGTTGCCGTTGGCGTCGACCACGGAGTTGCCGTCGGGCCAGGTATCGCTTGGCTTGCCGTTGTTCTTGAGGGCAATGAACGGTTGGGTCTGGCTTTGGCGGGCGCGTTCATACCAGTAGCCGAATTGCAGGCTGTGGTCGCCCAGGTCCCAGTTCAGCTTGGTGGTGATGCCCGGGCGCCAGGTCTGGGTGCGCGAAGGGCGGTAGTAGACGCCGGTGGTCGCGGAACCGTCGGCGTTGTATTGAGCCTGTGTCGGCAGGTTGCCGAGGTCGAAAACGCCGCCCTTGTTCGAGCCACTGTTCAGCGCATAGGCCGAGGAGCCCACGCCGCTGCCGTTGCCGTAGTAGTAATACGGGATCACCGAGAGGGACAGGTTGTCGCTCAGCTTGTACTGGGTGTTGAGCACGGCGGTAAAGGTCTGGAACGGGTTCTGCGCCAGGTCGTAGTAGCTGCTGACCTTGCCGTTGGCGCCCACCGCCGGTGTCGCCGGGTACGGGTCGTACTTGCGGCCGTACTGCTGGAACTGTGCCTTGGTCAACTGGCTGTAACTGTTGTTGTCCTGCTCGTGGTACTTGAGGATCAGGTTGGCGGTGTTGCCGTTGCCGGCGTCGAAGAAGCTGTTCCACTCCACCTTGTCCGCACGCACGGCACCCGAGCCGCGCCACATCTGGCCTTCGGTGTGGGAGGCCGACAGCCAGTTGCTCAGGCCGTTGACTTCACCGGTGTTGAGGCGGGCGAAGGTCTTCATGGTGCCGTTGCCGCCCACCACTTGTTTGACGAAGGCACCGGTTTCCTTGGTGGGGCGAATGGTCACGATGCCGATGTTGCCGCCGCTGGAACCGATGTGCGGGCCGTCGGCTTCCGACGAGCCCTGGGTGACGAAAATCTGGTCGATGTTTTCCGGGTCGCCCAACAGGTTGGAGTACAACGCGTAGTTGCCGGAGTCGTTGATCGGCATGCCGTCCACCGACATACCGACCTGGTCGGAGTTCATGCCGCGCATGGTGAAGCGGAAGCCCGAGAGGCCGGTGTTGTCTTCACTGGAGATGTTCAGGCCCGGGGTGTACTTGAGCTTGTCGATGGCGTTGCCGGTGGCCGTCTGTTTGTCCAACGCTTCCTTGGTGATGGTCGAGCGGCCCTTGGCGCTCTCTTCCTGGACCATGTAACCGCCCCCAGCGGTTGCCTTGCCCTGTACCCCAATAGTCCCGACGTCACTGTCGCTGGTATCTGCCATGACCACTCCATGGGTCATGCTCGTCGCGGCAACGAGTGCCAGATGAATCCGGGTGAACTTCATCACTGTCGTCCTGGTGGTGTGTGCTTATTGCACGCTGTAGTTGAAGGTGGCGGTGAAGCGCTGCTCGTTACGTCCACCGAAGGCTTGTTCGGGGAACGGTTTCACCTGCTTGATACGGCGCAGGCTGTTGGTGGCGGCCCGGTTGAGCAGCATGCTCGGCGCCGGGGTCTGGATCCCGGAGTCGAGGACGCGGCCTTGGCGGTCCACCATTAACCAGACCACCACCTCGCCACTCGGGCGTTCAAGGGACGCCTGGCGCCCGGTGGGGTATTGCTTGTAGGTGTCCAACTCGTTGCGCAAGCCCTTGAGGTAGCCGCCTTCCAGTGCCTGGCCGTCGACTTTCGGCGGCGCCGGTGGCGCAGCGGGTGCTGGCGTGGGAGCGGGAGCGGCTTGCACCGGCTTGGCGGCCACCGGAGCTGGCGCAGGCACAGGCGTTGGCTTGGCGACCACGGGCTTGGGCACCGGTTTTGGCTTGGGCTCAGGCTTTGGCAGTGGTTTGGGGATCGGCTTGGGTGGCGGAGGCGGAGGGGCAGGTTCGGCCTCCTCGTCTTCGATCACCGGCGGCGGTGGCGGCGGTTCTTCCACCACGGGCTCGGGGACCACTTCCGGCTCGGGCTCGACCAGCGCGAGTTCAACCGCCGACTCGTCGTACTGCGGCTGGATCTTCAGGGGTTGGGACTGGATACCCAGTGCAATCAGCACCAGGGCGATCAGGGCCGGGACACTGCCCAGCAGCCGACGCGCACGAAACAAGGCATACATGATCAGGACTTTTTCGTGGCGATGGAGACAGAGGTAAAGCCACCCAGGCGCAGGGTGTCCATCACCTCGACCAGGCGCGACACTTCCACGCCTTTGTCGCTGTTGACGATGATCGTCGACTTGGTGTCTGGCTTCTCGCCGGCCTTGAGTGCAGGCACCAGCGCGTCGACGGTCAGGTCCTTGCCATCGAGCTGCAGCTGACCTTCCAGGCCCAGGGTCAGGATGAATTTATTTTGCGGCTTGAGCTGCTGTGAACTGCTGGCGCTCGGCAGCTGAGTCTTCATGCCCAGGGCCGGAATCACGTTCAAACTCACCAGTACAAAAAACACCAACAGGAACATCATCACGTCGATCATCGGGATCAGTTCGATGTGTGCCTTGCGTTTTTTGGGTTCATCCCAAGTTCTCATTCCGCTACCCCGCAGTTGATTAGGGGCGACACGCTAGCAACCAAAAATGACCGAATGGTTAACTTTAATTTAAGCTTTTAAGGCTCTAGGACGCGTCTTACAGACGACTCGTGGGTCTATTTATCTACGTAATGAAACTGACACGACGCGGGTACATTCTTGGAGAATTTATTTCGCGAGTCCCCCTGCATGAGCATTGCACTGCCGCATTTATCCACCCCGCGACTGCTGTTGAAGCCTCTGCAAAAGGAGCAGGCCGAGACGTTGTCGGTGCTGGCCAACGATCCCGATATTGCGAACAACACGGCTGCGATTCCATCGCCATACACCTTGGAAACCGCACACGCCTTTATTGATGGCCAGGCAGAGAATTACCGCTCGGGGCATTCACTGGGGCTGGGGATTCATCTGCGGGAAACTGGCGAATTGATCGGCGTGATCAGTCTCAGATTATCTGCTGCTCATCGAAGTGGGCATCTCGGGTATTGGGTGGCCGCCCATTCTCGAAGCCAGGGTTATGCCGCCGAAGCAGCGGCGCAGATCATGGCGTTTGGGTTCAGCGAATTGGCGCTGCAGCGTGTGGGCAGCCAGTGCTTTGCTCGTAACAAAGGGTCCGCTCGGGTCATGGAAAAAATTGGCTTGGGTTACGAAGGGTGCATGAAGGGCGCCTTCCTCAAGAATGGGGTGCACGAGGACATGTTGTTGTATGGCCTGGTGCGTGCCGATTGGAAGGAGCGCAGTTGATGAGTGTGAATCACGATCGCCGTCGCGTACTGGGCGGGCTTGCAGTTGCCACGGCGTTTTCGATCCTCAGCCCGTTTGCCCGTAGTGCAGGCATCGACTATCCCTTCACCCTCGGCGTGGCGTCAGGCGATCCATTGCCCGATGGTTTCGTGATCTGGACGCGCCTCGCGCCGCTGTTCAATGCCGCCGACGGTCGGGGTGGCCTGAGCCGAGCGGTGCCGGTGCGCTGGAAGGTGGCCCGCGATGCAGCGATGACGCGCGTTGTGCGCCAGGGCGAGGTGATGGCCATCGAGCGTTTCGCCCATTCGGTGCATGTGGAAGTCGCCGGGCTGGAGGCGGGTCGACCTTACTGGTACCAGTTCGAAGGCCTCGGTGCGCAAAGCCCGGTGGGCCAGTCGCGCACTGCGCCGGCGGTGCATGCCATGGCATCGGCGCAGCTGGGTTTTGTCTCCTGCTCCCATTGGGAGCGAGGCTACTTCAGCGCCTATCGGCATTTGGCCGCCGAGCAGCCTGACCTGGTGTTTTTCCTCGGGGATTACATCTATGACAGTTCCTACGCGGCTGATTCCGGCAAGATCATTCGCCCCCACGGCAGCGGCAATGCGTTGAATCTGGTGGATTACCGCAACCGCTACGCCCTGTACAAGACCGATCCGGATTTGCAGGCACTGCATGCTGCGGCGCCCAGTGTGGTCACCTGGGACGATCACGAAGTGCAAAACGACTATGCCAGCCAGTGGTCCCAGGACCCGAACATCCCGGTGACGAGTTTTCTCAAGCAGCGGGCGGCGGCCTACCAGGCCTTCTACGAGCACATGCCGCTGCGGGCCAGCAGCCTGCCGCGCGGGCCGGACATGCGCCTCTATCGGCGTTTGGACTACGGCCGGCTGGCGCGTTTCCATGTGCTGGATGGGCGTCAGTACCGCTCCGAGCAGCCATGCATCCTGGCCAATGGCAGCCACAAGGGACATGTGGCCGCGAATACCTGTGCTGACCTGCGCGATCCCCGTCGCACCATGCTCGGCTGGGAGCAGGAGGCTTGGCTGGATCAGGGTTTTGCCGAGTCCCGGGCACAATGGAACGTGATCGCCCAGGACCTGTTGGTCGCGCCGCTCACGCAACGTGACCTGACCAACCACAAGCCCGGCCGCTGGACCGATGGCTGGGATGGTTACATGGCCAACCGTGAGCGGATGCTTGCGTCGATGGTGCGCAGAAAGGTGAATAACCCGGTGTTCTGGGGCGGCGATATTCACTCGTTCTGGACGACGGACTTGCACGCTGACGCAGGGAATCCGGATTCGCCCGTGGTCGCGACCGAGTTTGTCGGCACGTCGGTGACGTCTGACGGGCCACCATTTGATGCGTTCAGTGCGATCCTGCCCCTCAATCCCCATGTGAAGTTTTTCGACAGCCGACAGCGCGGCTATGTGTCGGTGGCGCTTGAGGAGAGGAATATGCTGACGAACTTCCGGGTGATTTCCGATGCCCGGGATCCGAACGCCAGCGTCTCGACCCTCAAGTCGTTTGTGGTGGAACCGGGCAGGGCGGGGGCGATTGCGGTTTAGTCAGTTCAGGGTATAGCGCACAGACAATGCACCCTTTTTCTCGGAGAGGGCCAGGATCGTCACCTGACCCACGTCCCCCAATGCCTGCACGTGCGTGCCGCCGCAGGCATAGGCCGGCAGGTCGCCAAAACCCACTTGCCGCGTACCGTCATCCAGGGCCATATGGCGCGGCAGGTTGGCGGCGATCCATTGGTCGACTTGCCGCTGGATCGCCTCGGCGTCCATGGCCTGGGCCGAGGTGCCGCGAATAAAGGTGATCTTGCCTTCGCCCGGCCAGTGATGAGCCTTGATCGGCATCCAGCCCAGGGTTTCACCGGCATTGCCGATCAGATGCCCGGCCGAGTGCAGGCGCGTGTGCAAGGTGCGGCGGTCTTCATCGACGCGTGCCTGGATCACGCCGGGAGCCACGGGGCGGTCTACGTAATGCACGACATGATCGCCTTCCTGCACCACCTTCAACACCTGGCTTGCCCCGAGCCAGCCGGTGTCGGAGGGCTGGCCGCCACCTTGTGGATGGAAGATTGTGGACTGCAGGATTACCGCAAACTGGTTATCAAAAGGTGTGCATCCCAGCACTTCAAGTTCGGCATTCAGGTGGTCATGGGTAAAAAACAGGCGCTGGGTCATCATTTATATCCGCATCAGGGGTTTCTAACCGGCAGTATAAGAAGTGCGCCAATGGGTGATAATCCGTTCAAATCTCAATGGACTTGTGCGTCATGAGCATCAATCTTCCCTTACCGCTGCTGGGCGAAATGGCGATTTTCGTCAAGGTGGTGGAAACCGGCAGCTTCTCCGAGGCTGCGCGCCAACTGGGAGCATCACCGTCCTCCGTGAGCCGCAGCATCTCACGCCTGGAAAAGGCCCTGGCGACTCGCCTGCTGCAACGCACCACGCGCAAGTTGCGCCTCAGCGAAGGTGGCGAAGAGGTGTTCAAGCGCTGCCAGGAAATGGTCAGTGCTGCGCGGTCGGTGATGGAAATCAGCGGCCAATACACCCATGAAGCCGAAGGGCTGGTGCGGGTCAGCGTGCCCAAGGCGGTGGGGCGTTTTGTGGTGCATCCGCATATGCCGGAGTTTTTGCGGCGTTATCCCAAGGTTGACGTGCAGTTGATCCTGGAGGACCGGCATGTGGACCTGATTGACGACAATGTCGACCTGAGCATCCGCATCACCGACAGCCCGCCGCCGGGGTTGGTGGGGCGCCAGTTGCTGCCGATCGAGCATTTGATCTGCGCCACGCCGCGGTACCTGGCGGAGCACGGTACGCCGCAGCATCCCCATGATTTGCTGGAGCACAGTTGCATCTACCTGGGTGAGACGCCGGGGGATGCGCGCTGGAAGTTTCGCCAGGGCAGCAAGGCGGTGACGGTGGGCGTGCGCGGGCGGTATGCGGCGAATCACACCGGGGTGCGGCTGGATGCGGTATTGCAACATGTGGGGATTGGCAGCTTGCCGTATTTCACGGCGCGGCATGCGCTGGAGGCGGGGGAGGTGGTGCAGGTGTTGCCGGGGTGGGATTTCATTGCGTCGTACCACGGGGATGCGTGGCTACTGCATTCGCCGACGCGGTACCTGCCGCCGAAGTTGCGGGTGTTTATTGATTATCTGGTGGAGTGCATGGCCAAAGAGCCGACGCTGAAGAAACGGTAGGAATACAGTTTAAATGTGGGAGCGGGCTTGCTCGCGAATGCGGTGGTTCAGTCACCTAAAATATTGACTGACACACCGCATTCGCGAGCAAGTCGAACCGTCGCACCGCCGCTCCCACATTTGATCTGCGTGAGCCCTGAAATCAGTGCTTGGGCTGGTCATTGGACATGGCCAACAACTGCTTTTCCTGGTTCCAGTCGAACGGTTCGTCGTTCTGTTCAGCTTCGAAGCGACGTTCTTCCAGGGCCTGGTACAGGTCCAGCTCGTCGTCGGGCATGAAGTGCAGGCAGTCGCCACCGAAGAACCACAGCAGGTCGCGCGGTACCAGGTGAGCAATTTGCGGGTAGCGCAGGATGACCTGGCTCATCATGTCCTGGCCCAGGTACTGGCTTTCGATCGGGTCGATGGGCAGCAAGGCGCGCAGTTCATCGAAGCGCTCCAGGAACAGGAGGTGGCTTTCCTCGGGAACCTGTTCGGCTTCGCCGACGGCAACCAGGATGCTGCGCAGGTGGTCGAGCAAGACGAGATGATCGGCAACGACGTTGGACACGAGATAAGTCCTCAAGAGCAAAACGGGCGCGAGAGTATATAGCTCGGTGCCTTGCCTCACAAATACGATTCCTTTTGACGAGTGGCTGTTGTTGTCAGGCAAGGCGCCGCGACGAGTCATAGCTTGCTATGGCGAGGAGCGGCAACGCAGCATGACGACAACAGACGCCGTCAAAAGGGATCAGTATTTGTGAGGCAGGGCACTCTACCCGTTTTTATATGACCGCTGGGATCAGCGGACTTTTCCCTCAGCCTGGCTCAGTTCTTCCTTGCTGAAATCATCCACGTCGATCACCTTGCGCCGCGCCGCTTCAGCGTCACGCAGGGTCTGCGCCTCGGCCGGTTGCAGCACGCCGGCATGCAGCGCGGCATCGATGGCGTGTTCGCCCGCGGTCGGTTTGACCTGGCCGCTCTTGAGGCCTTCGTGGAGTTTTTTCTGCAACGGATGGCTGTCGGCCAACAGGTCGTAGGCGTGTTGCAGGGCGCCCACCGGATCTTCTGCGGACTGTGGGCGATAGCAGCCCGCTAGTACCGCTTCCAGGGTCGGGTCACCCTTGGCGCGACCAAGCACTGCGGCCACCTCGGCATCCAGCGCATCGGACGGGCCTTTATGACGGCGGCCGAACGGGAACACGATCACCCGCAACAGACAACCCAACACCTTGCTCGGGAAGTTGGTCAGCAGTTCATCCAGTGCACGCTCGGAGTGGCCAAGGCTCTCTTCCATGGCCCAGGCGAACAGCGGTTCCAGGTGGTCTGGCGAATCCAGGTCGTGATAACGCTTGAGTGCAGCCGATGCCAGGTACATGTGGCTCAGCACATCACCAAGACGTGCCGACAGGCGTTCGCGTCGTTTCAACTCGCCGCCCAGCAGCATCATGCTCAGGTCCGCCAGCATCGCAAACGCCGCGGCCTGACGGTTGAGTGCGCGGAAATAGCCCTGGCTCAGGCTGTTGCCCGGAGCCTTTTCGAAGTGACCGAAACCGAGGTTCAACACCAGGGTGCTGGCGGCGTTGCCTACGGCAAAGCCGATGTGCTGCAGCAGCAGGCCGTCGAATTCCTTCAGCGCCTGGTCATGGTCTTCGCGACCGGCCAGGGCCATTTCCTTGAGCACGAACGGATGGCAACGAATCGCACCCTGGCCGAAGATCATCAGGTTGCGCGAGAGGATATTCGCGCCTTCCACGGTGATGAAGATCGGCGCGCCCTGCCAGCTGCGACCCAGGTAGTTGTTGGGGCCCATGATGATGCCCTTGCCGCCGTGTACGTCCATCGCGTGGCTGATGCATTCGCGGCCGCGTTCGGTCAGGTGGTACTTGAGGATCGCCGACAGTACCGAGGGTTTCTCCCCCAGGTCGACCGCGTTGGCGGTGAGCATCCGCGCGCTGTCCATCAGCCACGCGTTGCCGCCGATGCGGGCCAGGGCTTCCTGGATGCCTTCAAAGGCCGCCAGCGGTACGTTGAACTGCTCACGCACCTGGGCGTACTGGCCGGTCACCAGGCTGGTGAACTTGGCCGCGCCCGTTCCGACGGCAGGCAGGGAAATCGAACGGCCTACCGACAGGCAGTTCATCAGCATCATCCAGCCCTTGCCGAGCATTTCCTGGCCGCCGATCAGGAATTCCAGCGGAATGAAAACATCCTTGCCGGAGTTGGGGCCGTTCATGAACGCGGCGCCCAGTGGCAGGTGACGGCGGCCAATTTCAACACCCGGGGTGTCGGTGGGGATCAGCGCGAGGCTGATGCCCAGGTCTTCTTTGTCGCCCAGCAGATGATCCGGGTCATGGGCCTTGAAGGCCAGGCCGAGCAAAGTCGCTACCGGGCCGAGGGTGATGTAGCGTTTTTCCCAGTTCAGGCGCAGGCCGAGGGTTTCCTTGCCTTCCCATTCGCCTTTGCAGATCACCCCGGTGTCGGGCATGGAGCCAGCATCGGAACCGGCCAGTGGGCCGGTCAGGGCAAAGCACGGGATATCGTCGCCACGGGCCAGGCGTGGCAGGTAATGGTTGCGTTGTTCATCGGTGCCGTAGTGCAGCAGCAATTCGGCCGGGCCCAGGGAGTTGGGGACCATGACCGTGGAGGCGAGGTCGCCGCTGCGGGTTGCCAGCTTCATCGCGACCTGGGAGTGGGCGTAGGCGGAGAAGCCTTTGCCGCCGAACTCCTTGGGGATGATCAGGGCAAAAAAGCCATGCTGCTTGATGTGTTCCCAGGCGGCGGGGGGCAGGTCCATGGCCTGGCCGATTTCCCAGTCGGTGACCATGGCGCACAGTTCTTCGGTAGGGCCGTCGATGAAGGCTTGTTCTTCTTCAGTCAGTTGCGCCTTGGGATAGGCCAGCAGCTTGTCCCAGTCGGGGCGGCCGCTGAACAGCTCGCCGTCCCACCACACGGTGCCGGCGTCGATGGCGTCGCGCTCGGTCTCGGACATCGGCGGCAGGACTTTCTGGAACCAGTTGAACAGCGGCGCGGTGAAGTACTTGCGGCGCAGGTCCGGCAGCAGCAGCGGGGCGGCTACCACGGCGATCAGTACCCAGAAGATCAGCAGCAACCAGCCTGGTGCGTGGCTGAAGGCGCCCATCGCCAACAGGTAGACGGCGACCACGCCGATGGCGGGCAGGGGCGCGATGCGCCGGTGCGCCAGGTAGGCAATGCCCACCACCAGAACCAGTATCCACAACAACAGCATATTCAATCCTCCGTGAAACCAGGTGCGAAATCACCTCAGAGCTTAGTCGGCATCCGAACAAGCGGGGTGACGAGGGTGTTACGTGGTGTGCCGGCAATGATCAGCACCAGGCGCCGACATTTGGCCGAATCGTCGTTATCCCAGGTGCATGCCTGTGGTTAGACTCAGGGCTTGCTCTCTGAGATTAACCTCATGAATGCGTACTTGAATCCCGGCCGCTTCATCGATAGTGACCACCCTGCGGTGGTGGAGTTCGCCGAAAAACATCGCGGTTCGAGTGCCGCACTCCGTGACCAGGCAGTCAGTCTTTACTACGCTGTGCGCGAGGCGGTGCGCTATAACCCCTATACCTTCAGTCGCGACCCGCAAACCCTCAGCGCGAGCTTCGCACTGGCGGCCGGCGAGAGTTATTGCGTGCCCAAGGCAACATTGCTGGCGGCGTGCGCAAGGCACTGCGGGATCCCGGCGCGCATCGGCCTGGCCGACGTGCGTAACCACCTCTCGACGCCCCGTTTGATCGAGCTGCTCAGAAGTGACGTATTTGCCATGCATGGCTATACCGAGTTGTATCTGGACGGCCGTTGGGTCAAGGCCACGCCGGCGTTCAATCAGCAACTGTGCGAACTGTTCGATGTGCCGCCGCTGGATTTCGATGGCGTTCATGACAGTGTTTTCCACGCCTTCAACCGCAAGGGCCAGCGCTCCATGGAGTACGTGGTGGACCATGGGCAATTTGCCGAGGTGCCCGAGGAATTCTTCTTCGCCCACATCCAGAAATGTTACCCGCACCTGTTTGGCGAGCAGATGCCGATCCTGCTGGGGGACATGCAGAGTGATTTAAGCCGGACGTGATCCGGCGTATGCTGCCCCGGCATTCATCCAACCATCTTTTTCAAAATCGGGGCGGTCATGCTGAAAATCTGGGGTCGTAAAAATTCGTCAAATGTCAGGAAAGCACTGTGGTGCGCCGAGGAGCTCGGCCTGGACTATGAGGCAATTGATGCGGGCGGGGCTTTTGGTGTGGTCGACACGCCGCAATACCGCGCGCTGAACCCCAATGGCCGGGTGCCGATGATTGAAGATGGCGACTTTGTGCTGTGGGAATCCAACACCATCGTGCGCTACCTGGCCGCCAAACATGCGCCGGATTCGAACTGGTACCCCAGCGAGCTGCAAGCCCGGGCCAACGCTGAAAAGTGGATGGACTGGACCACCTCGACCCTGGCCGAACCGTTCAAGACCGTGTTCTGGGGCGTGCTGCGAACCCCGGCTGAAAAACAGAACTGGGACACCATCAACGCCGGTCGCCAGGCCTGCATCGATGTTTTGCAGACGGTGGATCAGGCCTTGGCCACGCAACCTTACCTGTCCGGCAGCGAGATCGGCATGGGCGATATTCCCTTGGGCAGCTTCATTTATGCCTGGTTCGAAATGCCCATCGAACGCCCGTCGATGCCTAACCTGGAAGCCTGGTACCAGCGGCTGCGCCAGCGTCCGGCCTATCAGAAATCGGTCATGACCGCGTTGACCTGATACCGACTATTAATACGGGTTACTGTACTTGTGCGGCGCGGACAAGCACCATGCCTGTCACGCGCAGCCGTTGTATTCCGTGCGGTCTGCCCTCATGTAACAATTCTATTCCTCTTCTTTGGTGCGTAATCCGATATGAGTTCCGCTCTGTCCATCCGGCAGCTAACCAAAACCTACGGCAACGGTTTCCAGGCCCTGAGTGGTATCGATCTGGACGTCGCCGAAGGTGATTTCTTCGCCTTGCTCGGCCCCAATGGCGCCGGCAAATCCACCACCATCGGGATTCTCTCGACCCTGGTCAACAAGACCACCGGTACGGTGAACATCTTTGGCAACGACCTGGACAAATCCCCGGCGGCGCTCAAGCGCAGCATCGGCGTGGTGCCCCAGGAGTTCAACTTCAACCAGTTTGAAAAGACCTTCGACATCGTCGTGACCCAGGCCGGTTACTACGGCATCCCGCCGAAGATCGCCAAGGAACGCGCCGAGCAATACCTCACGCAACTGGGCTTGTGGGACAAGCGCGACGTGCCTTCGCGTTCCCTGTCCGGGGGCATGAAGCGCCGCTTGATGATCGCTCGCGCCCTGGTTCACGAACCGCGCCTGCTGATCCTCGACGAGCCGACGGCGGGCGTGGACATTGAGCTGCGTCGTTCGATGTGGACGTTTCTCACCGAGCTGAACCAGAAAGGCATCACCATCATCCTCACCACGCACTACCTGGAAGAGGCTGAGCAGCTGTGCCGCAACATCGGCATCATCGACCACGGCACCATTGTCGAAAACACCAGCATGCGTAATTTGCTGAGCCAGTTGCACGTCGAGACCTTCCTGCTCGACCTGAAAAACGACATGACGGTTGCGCCCCAGTTGATCGGCTACCCGAATCGCCTGGTGGACAGCCACACCCTGGAAGTCCAGGTGGACAAAGCCGTGGGCATCACCGCGCTGTTTGGCCAATTGGCTACCCAGAACATCGAGGTGCTGAGCCTGCGTAACAAAACCAATCGCCTTGAGGAGTTGTTTGTGTCCCTGGTGGAGAAAAATCTGGCGAAGGTGGCGGTATGAGTTCGGAACTGCAACCCAACCTTGTCGCGCTGCAGACCATCGTTTATCGCGAAGTGAAGCGCTTTACCCGGATCTGGCCGCAGACCTTGCTGCCGCCGGCGATCACCATGGTTTTGTACTTCGTGATCTTCGGTAACCTGATTGGTCGGCAGATTGGTGATATGGGTGGATTCACCTATATGGAGTACATCGTGCCGGGGTTGATCATGATGTCGGTGATTACCAACTCCTACGGCAACGTGGTGTCGAGCTTTTTTGGCAGCAAGTTCCAGCGGTCCATCGAGGAATTGATGGTGTCGCCGGTGTCGCCTCATACGATTTTGATCGGCTACACCTTGGGCGGTGTGCTGCGCGGGTTGATGGTTGGGGTGATTGTGACCTTGCTGTCGCTGTTCTTTACCCATTTGCAGGTGCATCACCTGGGGATCACCTTGCTGGTGGTGGTGCTGACGGCGACGATCTTTTCGTTGCTGGGGTTCATCAACGCGGTGTTTGCGCGCAACTTTGATGATATTTCGATTATTCCGACGTTTGTGCTGACGCCGTTGACGTACCTGGGTGGGGTGTTTTATTCGATCACCTTGCTGCCGCCGTTCTGGCAGACCGTGTCGTTGGCTAACCCGGTGTTGCATATGGTTAACGCGTTTCGCTATGGGATCTTGGGCGTTTCGGATATCAAGATCAGTGTAGCGATCACGTTTATGCTGGTGGCGACTGTGGTGCTGTACGTGGGGTGTGCGCGGTTGCTGGTGAGTGGGCGTGGGATGCGCACCTAAGCGTTGAGATGTGATGAGAAACGGCCTCCAGATGAGGCCGTTTTTTTTTGGCGATTGGTTTGAGTACATATCCGTTTTTTCGGTAACGGCCACCTATGGTTCCGCTCTTACAGCGGCTCACTTTGGAAAAGCCCCAA
>NZ_JACAPY010000076.1:0-315 GCF_013385455.1 Pseudomonas sp. G1002 | reverse complement strand
TGATTCATTGAAGAAGACGATAGAAGCAGCTTTAAGCTCCAGCTGATAGCTCTTAGCTAATCAGTTACGCGCTCGAAATTGGGTCTGTAGCTCAGTTGGTTAGAGCGCACCCCTGATAAGGGTGAGGTCGGCAGTTCGAATCTGCCCAGACCCACCAATTTTGTTATGGGGCCATAGCTCAGCTGGGAGAGCGCCTGCCTTGCACGCAGGAGGTCAACGGTTCGATCCCGTTTGGCTCCACCATTAACTGTTTCTACTGTTAGAGTTTAGAAATGAATATTCGCCAATGAATATTGATTTCTAGTCTTTGATTAG
>NZ_JACAPY010000075.1:0-3068 GCF_013385455.1 Pseudomonas sp. G1002 | reverse complement strand
AAAGCTCGACAGCTCCCACAAGGATTTCCTTTGTTTGTTAGAGCGCCGGCCTGCGGTCAGAAGTGAAACGCCACCCCCGTGGTCACGTTGAACGCATCCCCCACATAGAAGTTGGCCGAGTCCTGGCCCTTGGCGTCGTACGCGGTGTTGGTGGCCGTGGCATAGCGCTTGTTGGTCAGGTTGCGCGCATCGACAAACACTTCCCACTTCTTGCTCGGGGCCTCGTAGCCCACCTTGGCCCCCCACAACGTATAGGACGGCGCACTCAGGGAGTTGGCAAAGTCGACGTAATAGCTGGACGCCGCCCGGGCGTTGAGCTGCGCGTAGAAACCACTGCCTTGGCGATATTCCAGCTCGGCCTGGTAGACCTGGCGCGGCAGGCCCGGCAGCTGGTTGTCGCCGAACACCGCATCGTTGCGGTAGTGGAAGTCGTTGAAGGTGTAGGCCTGGCGCAGGGTCACGGTGTCGCCATTGCCGCCGTCCCACAGTTGCGCATTCAAGCCGGCTTCGATGCCCTGGTGAATGGTCGCGCTGCCGTTGGAGGTGGCCACCAGTTGGTCCTGGGTGGCCGTCGCCTGGCGTACCACTACCGACAGCAGTTCTTTCTGCACCCACGAGCGGTAGACCGTCAGGCTGCCGTCAAAAATACCGTGGCCGCCGCGAATGCCGAACTCCACGGTGTTGGCTTTTTGCGGCCGCACATCACGGATGTATGGTGTGCCGGTGCTGCCCAGCTGCCAGGTAACCGGTGGATCCACCGAGCGGCTGACGTTGCCGAACACTTCGAATTCCGGAGTCAACTGATAGCGCAGGCCAATGCGCGGGGCGACGTCGGTCTCGTCGTATTCAACGCCACTGGGGAACGCGCTGGTATTGGTGCCGGTGCTGTATTCGATCTGCGCCTTGCGCTTGATATCAATCAATGACAACCCGGTGGACAGCCACGTGCGGTCATTCAGTTGCAGTTCGTTGCCGAGGGAAAACACCGTGTCCCGCGAGCCGGTGTAGTTGGTCTTCTGCTGGGTGATGCCGGTGGCCTTGCTGTGGGATTTCACATCGGCCAGGTACGCCAGCGTATTGCTGAAGGTCACGCTGCTGTCGCTGCGCAGGCCGAAGAAGGTGTCGGCGGTGCGCAGGTAGCGCAAGGTCAGGTTGACGTCCTGGGAGCGCCATTCCTGTGGTGTTGGCGAATAGCGCCAGCCGTTGTCCAGCGGGTAATCGTTGTAGCCCAGGCCGACTTCGAGCTTGGCATTGTCGTCGAAGGTGTAGGTGGTGGTGCTGCCCAGCAACGTCGAGCCGTCCTTCTTGCGCCCGATGGGCACGAGGTTGCTCGTGGGGTCATGCTTGAGCTGGTATTTGGTCAGGGTGTTGCCCTGGCTGAGGGTTTCTTCCTTGTAGCGAATGTAGAAGCGCGTCTCCAGTTGCGGGCTGAACACGTGGCCGAAGTTGGCAACGATCCCCTGCCCCTTGTTCGGTGTGTTGTCCTGGTAACCGTCACGCTCGTTGTGCTGGATGCTGACGTAATAGTCATTGTCGCCGTCCACGCCGCCGGTGCTCAGCTGCTCCTTGCGATAGCCGAAGCTGCCGGCTTCGAAACGCGCGTAGTTGCCCGGATCGGTGCGGCCGGTCTTGCTCACGAAGTTGATCGCGCCGCCCAGGGACAAGGCCGAATAACGGAAGGCGTTGGCGCCGTAGAGCACCTCGGTGTGGTCCACGGAAGCCATGTCCAGCATGTCTTCCTGGGTGCCGCCCGGGCCGGTCAACGGCAGGCCGTCGTAGAGGAATTTGATCCCCAGCACATAGCCTTGATAGAAGGTATTGAGGCCCGAACCGCGGATCGAAATCTTGTTCGCGCCCGAGCCGCTGGTGGCCTGGGCGAATACGCCCGGCTGCAACGCCAGCACGTCCTCGGCGTTCGCCGCGCGGCCCTGTTCGATCTTGCGGTTGTCGATCACTGCGGTTTTGCCGGGCACCTTGGACAGTTGCTTCTCGGCCTTTTGCGCTTCGGTGGCTTCGGCACCGGTGACCACTACCGTGGCCAGGGTCGGGTCCGCCTGGGCGGCAAAGGCCGCGCCGTGTATCAACATCAACAGCACGCCAAGGCTGGACGCGGTGGCCAGTGACTCAAAACGACGAGCGCGAGGTTCAAACAGTTGCCGCATGAATTAAATACTCCTGGGGTCTCGAATTAGTTGGAGCATCTATTCGTATAGTCGCGCTCTGTTTCCAACTTTGCAGGGTTCATGCCACGTCCAAGCCTCAATAAACACTGGCCGGCCACCCTTATTAATCGCCACAAGCGCAACACTTTGCTGGTGAAATGTTCGATTCCGGACAATACAAAAAATCATCCACAAACACTTATATGTTCAAGCAATAAAAGCATAACGAAAGCCCCGCCCTGCGGGCACAGGACGCAACTGTGCAAATCCCAACAGCCCTCCAACAAAAGTTGCGTATTCGACACTGTCCGCGCCTGCATCCCCGTAAGAAGTCGCAAGTTATCGGCTTATTGTTACTTGGTATGGGTCTTGCTCTATCCATTGCCTGTTGAAACAAATCAGCTCGAGCATTCTCGACTTAAGCAACGAGGTATTCACGCGTGACGGTCAACTTACTCTGCACCCGCAGGACGCCACTGGAGATTGCCCGTGACCTGGCGACCGAATTCGCGCGCACCGCCGTTGACCGCGACGCCAGCGGCGGTACGCCCAAGGCCGAACGCGACAAACTGCGCAGCAGCGGCCTGTTGTCCCTGAGCATCCCCGGGCAATTCGGCGGGCTGGACGCCAACTGGTCGGAAACCTTCGAG
This sequence comes from Pseudomonas sp. G1002, assembly GCF_013385455.1. Taxonomy (NCBI): domain Bacteria; kingdom Pseudomonadati; phylum Pseudomonadota; class Gammaproteobacteria; order Pseudomonadales; family Pseudomonadaceae; genus Pseudomonas; species Pseudomonas sp. G1002. The sequence goes on along the minus strand of NZ_JACAPY010000075.1, from coordinate 256 downwards.
GTGGTGCGCGAATTCGCCCGGGTCGACAGCTCCATCGCCCACNNATCACCTGATGCTCGCCACCGTCCGGTTATTCGCCACGCCCGCACAATGGCAAACCTGGTTCAGCCTGACGGCCAGCAACAACTGGTTCTGGGGCAACACCCTGAACCCCCTGGACACCCGCACGGTGGTCAAGCGCCACACGGGCTGGCGGGAATTCTCGGGACAGAAGAACTTCTGCTCCGGGGCCAACGACTCGGAAATGCTGATCGCC
>NZ_JACAPY010000074.1:0-1070 GCF_013385455.1 Pseudomonas sp. G1002 | reverse complement strand
GACTGGGACGCGGCAAAAAAATCGCTGACGGACGCCATCGGTAAATGCCTGCAGCCGTTGGGGTTCGCCGCCGACATCTACATGGGCATGTTCGACGATCCGACCTACGTCGACACCATCACCGAAGAGTTCAAGCTTGAAAAAGCCGAGGACAAGGACGCCGAGATACTTCGCCAAAAACAAGAGCGTGTCGACTGGCTTGCCTCAGCGGTCGAAACCATTGGCAAGGCCGTCACGACTCACGAACTCAAGCTTCTGAACGTGAAATACATCCGCGAGGCAACTCGTCGCAACGAACCCACCTTCATCGCGCGAATCACTCGAGCATTCGAGGAGCGCAAAGCTGTGCTTGAAAAAGGCACGGAGGCCGCAGCATGACCCAACTCTACGCACTCACCGGCAAACTCGCCGAACTCCAGGCCATGGCCGACACCGACGACGAAGGCTTGAAAGAGGCCCTGCAGCACGCCATGGACGAGGTTCAAGGCGACTTCAACGACAAGGCCGACAACATCGTCATGTTGCGCCGGAACATCGAAAGCGACGTGACAGCGATCGACAACGAGATCGAACGCCTGGCCGAACTCAAACGGATCAAGTCCAACAGCGTCTCGCAGATCAGCGACTACCTGCGCCGCAACATGGAAGCCGCCAACATCAAGTCGATCAAGCGGCCGCTGTTCACCATCACCCTGGCCATGGGCAGCGAACGGGTGATCGTTGACAACGAGGATGCGGTGCCGGATGAGTTGACCTCTGTGAAATCAAGCATCACCCCAGACAAAAAAGCCATCGCCTCCAAGCTCAAGGAAATCCGCGATCACAACGAGGCTGTGCGCAAGCGGATGGCCGCCGGTGAAGACGCCGAACACGAACTTCTACCCGAACCAACCTGGGCTCATCTGGAGCGCGGCGACAGTTCGATACGGATCAAGTGAGGCCATCATGATCAGCAACAACCTCAGCCTGGTCGAGGCACTACGCCCGGCCTCGGATGAACTGGCGGCCCAGGTCGCCCAGTTCCTGGCCAGCGGCGGCCAGATCGAAGAAGCGGCGCCCATCGGCTACAA
>NZ_JACAPY010000073.1:0-1907 GCF_013385455.1 Pseudomonas sp. G1002 | reverse complement strand
GCGGGCCGGGGTTCCACTGGGCGATGTTGTGCTGTTGCTCGGTCGCGTCCAGCAGCGGCAATTCCCCGATGCGCCGTTGCGGATCGGCGACGATACCTTGCAGCAGGTTCAGCCAGTGAGCGGCCATACGCTGTGCAGTGCTTGCGTCGAACAGGTCGGTGGCGTAAGTGAGGGTTGCACTGAGCTCGCCGTCGGCGTCCAGGGTGTCGAGGGTCAAGTCGAACTGGGCGGTACGGCTTTCCCACTCCTGGGCCTTGATCACCAGCCCCGGCAGTTGCGGGATGGCTTGGCGGCCGGCGCTCTGGTGGTTGTACAACACCTGGAACAACGGGCTATGGCTCAGGTTGCGCTCAGGGCGCAAGGCTTCGACCAATTGCTCGAACGGTAGGTCCTGATGCGCCTCGGCGCCCAGTGCCGCCGTCTTGACCTGTTGCAGCAGTTCGCTGAACCGCTGCTGCGGATCGACTTCAGCCTTGAGCACCTGGGTATTGACGAAGAACCCGATCAGGCCTTCGGTCTCGACCCGGTTGCGGTTGGCAATCGGTACGCCCACGCGGATGTCCGACTGGCCGCTGTAACGGTGCAGCAGGCCCTGGAACGAAGCCAGCAACAGCATGAACAGGCTGCAACCTTCACCCAGCGCCAGTTGCCGCAGCTGTTGGCCCAATGCCTGCGGTAACTGGACGGCCAGACGGGCGCCGGCAAAGCTCTGGCGTGCCGGTCGCGGACGGTCCGCAGGCAGCTCCAGCAATGGCTGTTCAGCGCCGAGGACGTTGGTCCAGTAAGCCAGCTGCCGCTCACGCTCACCGGCGTCCATCCATTGGCGTTGCCACACCGCGTAATCGGCATACTGGATCGGTAACTCCACCGGTTCAACCGATCCACCCTGGCTATAGGCGGCATAACGCTCAATCAGTTCCTGCACCAGCACCTGCATCGACCAGCCATCGGAGACGATGTGATGCTGGGTCAGCACCAGCACCTGTTCATCGGCGGCCACCTGCAGCAGCCCGACCCGCAGCAGCGGACCGTTCTGCAGGTCGAACGGCCGGCTGATCTGATCGCGAACAAACGCCTGGATCTGCTCGGCCTGGTTGGCCGAGGTCAGGTCGAGAAACTGCGGCGTCAGCAGCGGACCGGACTCGGCATGGATAACCTGGAACGCACGCTCGTCCTTCTGGACAAAGGTCGTGCGCAAACTCTCGTGACGCTGCACCAGTGCGCTTAAGCTGCGTTGCAACGCCTTCAAATCCAGGTGGCCATGAATCCGTAGCGCCGCAGGGATGTGGTACGCCGCACTGGAGGGCTCCATTTGCCAAAGGAACCACTGGCGCTGCTGGGCGTAGGACAGGGGCAACGGTTGATCACGCGGCACCCTTGGAATGCGCGCAGGCATCGCCGCCTGGATTGGCTCAAGCGCAGCCACGCAAGCCTTGAGGCTGGCGTTTTCGAACAGCTTGCGCAGTTGCAGGTTCATGCCGAGGTGTTGGCGGATGCGCGACACCATCTGCGTAGCCAGCAATGAATGGCCACCCAGTTCGAAGAAGTTGTCGGTGAGACCAACCCGCTCCAGTTTCAGCACGTCTTGCCAGACAGTTGCGATTTGCTGTTCCAGCGCGCTTTGCGGTGCCACGTACTCGTGCTGTACCTGGCTTGCGTCCGGCTGCGGCAGGGCCTTGCGGTCGAGCTTGCCGTTGGCGGTCAGCGGCCATTCATTCAGGAACAGCAGGTGCGTCGGCACCATGTAGTCCGGCAGGTCCGCTTTCAGCTGCGCCTTGAGTGCGCCTGCATCCTCGGCGCCTTGCGCCGGGATCACGTAAGCCACCAATTGCTGGCCGTTCAGCCCTTCCTGGGCCAAGACCACGGCTTCGCGCACCGCCGCCATGGCGTTCAGGCGCGCTTCAATT
>NZ_JACAPY010000072.1:0-402 GCF_013385455.1 Pseudomonas sp. G1002 | reverse complement strand
GGGTGAAGTCGTAACAAGGTAGCCGTAGGGGAACCTGCGGCTGGATCACCTCCTTAATCGACGACATCAGCTGCTCCATAAGTTCCCACACGAATTGCTTGATTCATTGAAGAAGACGATAAAGAAGCAGCCCGAAATTGGGTCTGTAGCTCAGTTGGTTAGAGCGCACCCCTGATAAGGGTGAGGTCGGCAGTTCGAATCTGCCCAGACCCACCAATTTTGTGTGGGAAACGCCTGTAGAAATACGGGGCCATAGCTCAGCTGGGAGAGCGCCTGCCTTGCACGCAGGAGGTCAACGGTTCGATCCCGTTTGGCTCCACCACTACTGCTTCTGTCTTGAAAGCTTAGAAATGAGCATTCCATCGATGTGATGGTGAATGTTGATTTCTAGTCTTTGATTAG
>NZ_JACAPY010000071.1:3922-4385 GCF_013385455.1 Pseudomonas sp. G1002 | reverse complement strand
GCTTTGGTTACTTTGCCGCTTTTTTGCAAAGTGACTCGCTGTAAGAGCGAAACCATAAGCCGCCGTGACCGCAGCAACGGATATGCCCCCCCCAACAACCTAAACCGAAAACCGAGCCACCATCGTGTTGAGATCCACCGCCAATCGCGACAACTCCTGGCTCGCCGCACTGGTCTGGTTCGCCCCCGCCGACGTCTGCTGTGCCAAATCGCGAATATTCATCAAATTGCGATCCACCTCCCGCGCCACCGCCGCCTGTTCTTCCGAGGCACTGGCAATCACCAGGTTGCGCTCATTGATCAGGGTAAACGCCGAAGCAATCGCCTCCAGCGCCGTCCCCGCCGACTTGGCGATATCCAACGTCGAACGCGCCCGAGTATTGCTCTGCTGCATGGAGCTGACAGCCTGATCAGTCCCCTGCTGAATCCCACTGATCATCTGCTCGATTTCCTGGGTCGACTGC
>NZ_JACAPY010000071.1:0-3870 GCF_013385455.1 Pseudomonas sp. G1002 | reverse complement strand
ATGGCGGCATTCAGCGCCAGCAAATTGGTCTGCTCGGCAATCGAACGAATCACATCCAGCACCTTGCTGATGCCATACACCTTCTGCGCCAGGTCCTCCACCTGAGTCGCATTGGCCGTCACATCATCCGCCAGGGACTCAATCGACAACACCGTCTGATGCACCTGCTCGCGCCCATGCTGAGCGATACGATCCGACTCCCGCGACGCCTGGGACGTAGCCACCGCATTGCTCGCCACCTCCTCCACCGCCGCCGTCATCTGGTTCACCGCAGTAGCCGCCTGCTCGATTTCCTGACTCTGCTGATGCAACCCACGGGTGGCATCTTCGGTCACGCAACTAAGCTCTTCGGAAGCCGACGCCAACTGGCTGGACGAATCGGAAATACGTCGAATGGTTTCCCGCAGGCTCTCCTGCATGCTTTTCAGCGCCTGCTGCAAACGCGCCGGCTCATCCTGGCCGCTGACAGTAATCACCCCGGTCAGATCGCCACTGGCCACACCCTGGGCGACTTTCAAAGACTGGGATAACGGCAGCACAATACTGCGGGTCAGCAACAATGCCAGGCCGATGGTGATCAGCGCCGTCACGGCAATCATGCCAACCACCCAACTGCGCGATTGCGTGAACACACTTTGCGCCAGGCTCGCCGCCTGATTGGCACTGACCTTGTTCAACGTCACCAGCTCACGCAGGGTACCGGCCAGTTCGTCGGCCAACTGGTTCATCTCGCCGTTGACCACCTTGATCGCGTCTTCCAACTGATTCGCCCGGGAAAACGCCATCACCTGTTCCTGGCGCTGCAGGTAACGCTCTTCCTCGGTTTTAAAGCGATCGAACAGCACCCGCTCTTCAGACAGCACGATCAAGCCTTCATAGAGGGACTGAGCCTTGTGCAGGCCGCTTTTCAGCTCGGTGATTTTCTGCTCATTCTGCGTGATTGCCTGCGGGTCGCGGTTAAGCAGCAGCCGCAACGTCAGGGCCCGCACCCGCAGCAGGTCCTGATTCATCTCGCCGACCGCCATCACGCTGGGCAGCCAGTTGTTTTCCACCTGGTCAGACTGCTGGCGCATATTGCCCATCTGCAACAAGGCGAACCCGCCCAGGGCAAACACCATCAGCGCCAGCAAACCAAACCCCAGGCCGGCGCGAGGGGCGATATTCAGACTTCTGATATTCATGCTCGGAATCCTTCCAAAAGCGCTGCATCCACCTGCAGCGGGCTCTTGAAAGGTATCGGCGAGTTGAGACGTTTGCCTAAGACGAAAACGCGATATCAAAACGCCTTATGATCGCCCCGCCCCGGCTGTAGCGATTCAGCTAAACCCATCACCTGGGCTTGGGCAGAATCGCCAGGAAATTGTCCCGTGCGACCTTTCTGGCCACATCCTCAGGCAACGCATCGAGGAACGGGTCAAAGCTGCGCATTTCCTTACCGAGCTTGTTGAAGCGTCCTACCACGTCTGAGCCAAGCATGAAGCGGTCCGGGAAGCGCTCCACCAGCTTTACCCACTCAGGGCGTGCCTTTCCCGCCTCATCCAGCAAGTAAGGCGTGAGCACGCTCCAGGACAGGTCGACGTAAAGGTTGGGGTAAGCCTCCAGCATGCGCGCCAGGGTCGGCAGCAAAAAATCCATCTGCGTCTGGTGCCGATGGATCTCCATGCTGCTGCCCGCGTGGGCCCAGATAAACCGGGTGTGCGGGTGATTACGCAGCGGCTCTTCCATTTCCGCCAGGTACAACGGATTTTTCTCACGCTTGGAGGTGATGTTGGAATGCACCATCACCGGCAGATCATTCTCCGCGGCCAGGTGATAGATGCGGGTCATCGCCTCGTTGTTGGCCCTTGGGATGTCGCCGGAGGTCAGCGCGGTCAGGTCGTCGTGACGGGTGAAGACTTCGCCGATGCCTTGCCAGAGCCCAGGATTGAGATCGAGCATGCGCTGGATATGGGATGCCGCATTTTTATCGTTGGGATTGAAACCACTGAGGAACGGATGAAAGCGCTGACGTTGCTCCGGGCTCAGTTTATTGACCGCATCGGCGACGAACACGTCGGTGGCGCTGTACCAATAGGCGTCGGCGTCGTCCCCGGCGTAATAGCGCGGCCGCTTGGGTTCGTCCTCATGCCATTTCTTGGCCACCGGTATGCCGGAAATCATCACGTGCTCGATGCGATTATCGGCCATGGCCTTGAGTAATTTATCCATGCCCGCCGACTCCTGGAAGAAATCGACGTAATGCAGGTGTGCATCGCTGTAGGCATAGTCGCGAGCCTGCACCGCAAAGCTTGCGGCGGTCAGCAACAGGGCAATACTCAGGCGGGTCCGGCGCACGGGGGTATCTCAAACAAGGGCTAATGCCGGTAGACATCGGACCGCGCCTGCGGGTTCAGCGGTAAACAACGGGGAACACCAACGTGCCAGCATGCTCTATAACTGCATGAGCTTCTTCCTGCCACCCTGTGAGGTTTGCCATGCCTGTTACCGTGAACACGCTGAACGCCGAAAACTTCCGCCACAGCGTCAATATCAATAACCACGAGCTGTTTACCGACCTGCCCAAGAGCCTGGGCGGCGACGATTCGGCGCCCTCCCCCCACGATTACTTCGACGCCGCACTGGCGTCCTGCAAGGCCCTGACCGTCAAGCTCTATGCGCAGAAAAAAGACATACCGCTGACCGGCGTGACCGTGGAAGTCACCCATGACAGCACCGAAGAGCAAAAGGGCAAATACAAGCTCAACGTCAAACTGACCCTCAAGGGCGTACTCACTGACGAGCAGCGCGACGAGCTGCACCGCGTGGCGGATCGCTGCCCGGTGCACAAGCTGATGACCACGGCCGAAGTTACCATCGAGACCCGGCTCTCCGAAGGCGCCTTCAGCCAGTAGCGGCAACCTCCCGTCGAGCGGGTTATGCTCAGTACCATCAGACCCGCTCAGACTGGGAAGCACCATGACCACCGTGACCGTGATTCGCCCGCGCGCCGAAGATGTGGAAGGCCAACCGATCCTGCGCCCACTGCCCTCCAGGCAATGCCGCAGCGTCGGGCCTTTCGTGTTTTTCGACCATATGCTGCAAACCCCTTATGCCCCGGGTACCGGCATGAACATTCGCCAACACCCGCACATCGGCCTCTCTACCCTGACCTACCTGTTTGAAGGCGAACTCCTGCACAAGGACAGCCTCGGCTCCGATCAGGTGGTCAAGGCCGGGGACGTCAGCTGGATGACAGCCGGCAGTGCCATTGCCCACGTTGAACGCAGCCCCGAGGCGTTGAAGGCCAGTGGTTTCAGCCTGCACGGGTTGCAAGTGTGGCTGGCCTCCCCCAAGGAACATGAACAAGGGCCTGGGCATTACAGCCATCATCCGGCCGCCAGCTTGCCGGTGAGCGATAACCTCGGCGTGCAGATTCGCCTGATTGCCGGCAATGGCTTTTGCCTCGAATCGCCGGTGCCGGTGCTGTCGCCCACCTTGTATGCCGAGGTACGGATGCAGACGGCTACCACCCTGCTGATCCCGGATGAGCATGAAGAACGGGCGGTGTATGTGCTGGAGGGTGAGGCGCAGTTGGATGGCGAAGCGCTGCAGGTGCATAGCCTTGTGGTGTTGCCGGCAGGCGCAAGCATGGGGCTGTTTGCCGAGACTGATTGCCACCTGGTGGTGTTCGGCGGCGCGGCGCTGGATGGGCCACGGCGGATTAACTGGAATTTTGTCGCGAGTGATCCGGCGTTGATCGAGCAGGCTCGGCAGCGTTGGGCGGCTGGGGATTGGCCGACAGTGCCGGGGGAAAGTGAGCGGATCGAGTTGCCTGGAGGCAAGGCTTAAGCGCTTTATTGCCTGTGAAACAGCCTTCGCGAGCAAGCCCGC
>NZ_JACAPY010000070.1:0-14297 GCF_013385455.1 Pseudomonas sp. G1002 | reverse complement strand
TAGATGTCGGCGGCGAACCCCAGGGGCTGCAGGCATTTACCGATGGCGTCCGTCAGCGATTTTTTTGCCGCGTCCCAGTCAGTAAGAATTTTTCCCTGCTGCAGGTAGATAAATGGCGTATGGCCGTAGTGCTGCACCGTGCATTTTTGCCCGGCGTTGCCCAGGTACCAAAGTTCGATTTTTACGGTGTGCAGCTTCGCGCAGATCGTTGGTGCCTCCGGCCACTCTTTTGTGGGTGCCTGGAGCGGTGCACCCTCGTCGAATCGATCCTCCAGGACGCTCCAGCCCCAGCCCTCACCGCATGGTCCGAAAATTTCTGTTGCCTTGCGCATGAGGTAGGTTGGTCTGATCGCTGTGCCCTTAAAGCCACCTGCGCCAGTGTATTTTTTAGTAGCGTCAGGGTCGGTTGTGTTGACCTGATCCCAAATTCTCGTGTTCTCGGACATTACTTATTCCTCCAGCCGTCAGCACGCTTGACCAGTTCCTTGAAGGAAGCCGCGGGCAGCCTGCTCATGTATTTTTTGTTGTCGCGATACCATTCTTCCAGGGCAGCTTTGGGCGTCTGGATGGCCACGACGCGGGCAACCTGCTGTTTGTATGAGGTCGAGTTGGCGACTTGCGAGTGGAATGTCCGGCTCACCACTACGGTGTTGGTCATTCCCTGCTTGACCAGGGTGTTCAGCTCTTCCTGGGATTGAACGGCAATGGCGCCCGGGTGCTTCTGCTGGAACAACCTGTAGCAGGCCTCTCTCACCAGTTCGGTGCTGCCGTACTCGACGTATTCAACGTCGGGAATTCCTGCCTCGATCTTCTCCGCCACCTCATCCAGGCGCCCGGTGTCGATCCAAGCGTTTTTGGATACCTGTTTCAAATCCCAACCGCTGACCGTCTGGCGGTCACGCTCAAGCTGCAGGTGTTCGGGGAGGATGTCGTAGCCGTAGGTCAGGTCTGTGTCGCAAACAAACAGCGTGCCGACGTAAAGCTTTCCGGGCCGGGAGGGCAGGATGTGGCCGTACTTGGTGCCGATCACGTCGCTCATTGGTGGCTGCATACGCAGGCACATACTGCGGATTTCCGCTTCTTCGTCATCGGTGAGGCCGGAGACGACGAATTCAACACCCTGATTCTGCCTGTGCGCCGGGGTCTCGTTGATGCACAACACTTCGGCGTCGAACTGGTCGCTGTCCCGGAACTCTGGTACCCATTGTTTGTTGCCGTTCAGCACCTTCACGTCGTAGCCATTCCGGGTCAGCACCAGCAGGGCGATTTTATAGCCCTCGCCGAAGCTGCCGATGGCATCGGTGCGGTCAGATTTGGACGTGCTGCCCAGCACCAGGGTGCTGGCCTCCAGCCTTGCAAAGCGGCTGGTGATGAACAGCTGGCCGTCAGCGAAGGCGTATTCAAACGGCGAATCACTGTCCAGGGCGTTCTGTACCAGCTCCCGTATGGCTTCTTTCAGGCCCCAGTGGCGGACGTAATCGCGGGACAGGGGCAGTTCGTAGGATTTGGAACGGATGCGGTCTGCAATTGCTGCGAGCATGACTATCTCCCGCGCCATCCTTGCGGGGCGCTGTGAGGCATTGGTTATTGAGTAATTCGATCAGCGAGGGCGCTGAGCAACATCAGAAAGGTGCAGACGGAGAGGGCAGAGAAGGAGCCGCGCCAGATGAGTAGGCGCCGGGTGCGCTGGCGGGCAGTCATGACCGCGACTCTCTGATTGCAGCGGCAGCCCTTACTATGGCCCTGCATATCGCAGACTCCGCACGCCCACCCGTCACGTCCTCGCAAGCCTGGCCATCGTCGTGATAAGCCTGAACCCACCCCGTCTGGAAGCCGCGCTCAGTCACCACGTTCATGTCGATGCTTATTCCCAAACGCGCCTGAAGAATCAAAGCGTGGCCAGTATTGAAATCGAGAGGGCTAAAGTAGCCAGACGAAAATGTATGGCTGCTCAAGCACACGTAACCATTCTTGTCTGGGTAATGGCCGTTGCAACGAAGGCCAGCAGCTTCGGCCGCCAAATAGAGCATTTCACGGTCATCCATGACGAACCCTCACCGCGATCCGCCCGCCTTTCATGGTCGGAGCCAAGCGCTGCGGCAGATCCCGCACCAAGTCTTCACGCTTGCGACCGATCAGTTCATTGAAGGGAATGCCGAAGCCGAGAATGGCGATGCGGCGCTCGATATCGTCGAGCTGCTCATCAGCCAGCGATTTCACGATAGGCGTGGTCATGCAGCCTCCTTGCGGTGCCTGGTGATTTTCAGCAGGCGCTGGCAGTAGTGGTTGAATTCTTCGACGGTGATCACATTGCCGGTGAGCATGTTCGTGATCATTCGTTGCACGACCACCTGGGCGCCGGGCTCGCTGGCGGGATGCTCCAGGGCCTCGAGCGCTTCATCGATCAGGATGTGCGGGCTCATACATCGGCATCCACGTCGTCTTCTCGCTCTTCCCGTTCCGCTGCTACAGCGTCTTCGGCGTAGGGCCTCAGCAGCGCTACAGCGATCTTCTCGACGGCTTCAATCGGGCGTTGCTGGCCCAGCAGGTCTGCGGCGTGGGACCGGGCATCGCTCTGGCTGCCGAGCATTGCCGACAGCAGCAGGCGGGCAAACGAATCACGCTGGTCCAGGCCGTCGATCTGGCGCTGGTTTAGGTGGCCTTGCAGAACAGTGCAGAAACGGTCGAACGTCACGACCTGCGGCTGGCCGTAGCGGCGCTTCCATTTGATGTCGACGCCGCACACCAGGCGCTCCGCCGAATGCTCAAGCCAGTCCGTGACCTCGTCGCTGTCGCTGACCTCCGGAGGCAACTGAGCGTCGTAACGCTCCTGGCATATCTTCAATGCTGCGTTCATGGTCGCCTCCAAGGTGGCGGGTTGTTCACCTGTATTCGTCAACACTCATGCCTCCCGCTGGTTGCCGATGGGCGCGGGGGAGGAGTGCTGACGTAATAGAGGTGGGGAAGGGTGCCCAGGCCCGCTACTGGCGACGGCCTGGGTTTGTTGCGCCAGCGGTGTTGGCCAGTTACCCGCTGCTGATTGCAGGGCTGGCCGGTCGTCTTCGGTGTGGGCTTCGAGCTTCCTACTCACAGCGTCAAACAGCTTCTGTTCGCCGTGGATCACAGGTCCTTACAACATGCACGCTACAGCTCTGAATGCCCTGGCTGAGTGGGGCAGGGTGCATGAGGTCCGGCGTTCCCAGCCGAGGCTATCGGGATCGCTAATTCAAATCTTTTGGGGCTGGCCGTGACCCGCTACTGGCGTCGGTCACCGGCTTGAATCAAATGTTCTTCCAGCCGCGGGCCTTTCGGCTTGTTCTCCCGCTGGATAACTGTTCTTGGCGCTTTACGCTGCACGCCCGGGTCAGTTGCCAACCCTCTGAACCGTTTAGGCCGGCTCATCGCTGCCTTTGAATCTGGGCCGGTGGTGATCCGGCAAGGGGTGTCGCTAAAGATCGGCGCAGGTTTAGCTGCTGGCCGGCATTCTTTGTTGCTGGCCTGAGTTGAATTTAAGCAAGCTGAAATTAAAGTGTCAAGCATGCTTAATTAAATAATTCAGATTGCTGAAATTTACAGGCAATAAAAAGCCCGCTCTTTGGCGGGCTCTTTTATGTGTCGCAGTACTCGCGCCAGCCAATCCGGACGCCGCCGTCTTCCAGATGCTCGATCCTGATGCCGGCGGTGTCGCCGATATCCTGGATGATCTGGTGCCAGGCTTCAGGGCTTTCGTCGTCGCGCCTAGATACTTCCACCAACTGGATTCTCTGGACCCGGGGAGATGCGATCAAGCGCTGCAGGCGATGGCCCACAAGCTCGTAGGAATTTCTCGGTTTGGGTGTGGGGTAGGGTGTCTGATTCATGTCTCGCTCCTTGCGGAATCTGTATGCATACACAGTATTTGCACTGACATATCTTGGCAATAGGGCGACAGGAAGTTTCATGCATAAATGCATATTTCTAAGAGGGGCGTTTTCACCGGGCCTGAAAAAGCCCGCTCGTAGCGGGCTTTGATCGAATTGGTCTTGAGTCTTATTTGGGGATTGAGCTTCGCTGCTCTGCCCAACGCTCAAGGGTCCAGTAGTTGAACCGGCCTACCTCTGGGCTCTTCGAATATTCACTCGCCTGCTTTAGGCCAACCTGCATTAGATCGTCCCGAATCTGTAAAACGGTCCAGGTGACTCCGGGGTTGACGTCTCGTTGGTGAAAGCAATCCGCTCCCTTCGTTCTGTCCGCCCAAGCCGTAAACTCTGATCTGTTGTAGTGATAGAGCGACTGGGAAAAGTTGGTTTCCGACACGCACCCGAACGCGGACGGGTTCAGCCCGATCAGTTCGTCAGCTTTAGGTCGATACGTGTTTGCAGGCGCGAGAGCCGTAGAGGTAGACGGGACGGGGATCATTCGATAGGCGACCACACCAATGATTAAGGCGACCAAGGCCGCACAGATCGCGATGAATGGACGATTGCTATTCGAATTCCGCACTATCTGATCTGTCGTAACGGAACTGGCGATTGATTCCACGTCAGCCCCACAGTGACGGCACCGGATAGCTGCGTTTTTGATTACCTCGGCGCAGAGGGGGCACGGTCGTGTATCGGCCTCAACGGCAGGGTTGGTAGCTGAGTCTCTCCCGCCAAGCAGTACCATCAGGAGACCGGCCACCGCTAGCAACCCGCCGACGATTGTGTGCACCTGGCGGTCAGCCATGAGGCCCAAGTTGTTTACCCGGCTTCCCGCACCAGTCGAGACAGACACATCCATGCTCAGAGCGAAGATCAGCCAGCAGATGCCGGCTATCAGCGCGAACGTCCCAAATCCTTTCATTGGATCCCTCCCATAATTATGCCCGCACTTTACCATTCGTAGTGTACAGCTACCATTTGGGGGGGCTACAGATTCAGATTGGGTATGGCAGAAACAAGAAGCCCGGCGCTGGGCCGGGCTCTTAGAATCAATTTTTATTAGCTGGAGGCGATTCTACGGCCTTACCTTGATCCTTGCCTGCCTGAAAAACGGATACCGTAGTTGAAACTGCGGAAAGAACGTTGGCTTGGTTGGCCAAGTAAGCGCCCACTACAATCGCGCCTACGGCCAATACTTGAGCCACGACGCTCGCCCAGAAGTGAGTTTTGAGTGTGGCAGCTTCTTTTGCAGATGAGTCGGCACTGATTGCGGCTTGAGCTGACTGTTCCGCGAGCATTCTGAATTTCTGATTCCACTCGTCAGAAAGCGTGATCGAGGATGCGAGACGTTCGTTAAAGCGCTGATCCCTTTCCGTTTGAACGGCAAGGAAAGCTTCAATTTTTGAAGAAACAGACTCAACCCGAGCGTCCATTTTGGTTTCAATGGTCTCTAGTTTTGCATTGAGTTCTTCGCGAGTGATGTCATTCATGAGCACAGTATCGTTCTGAATGCTGGCGTTGTCATTAGAAGTGACGACAGCAATAGTTTCAGAAAACCTCGAAACCTCTACTCTAGCTCCGCCTGCAATGTCGTGCACATTGCTGAGAACGGGCGAGTCGTCAGTGTCTGAAGATGGAGGGGACCCGCTCCCTTGCTCACGCATTTTCTCGCTCTTTCCTTGATTTTATCCAGCTCCAGATTTGTGTATTTGCGTAGCCGTGGTGTCCAGCAAATGGCAGAACTATACCTTCGCCAAGCGTGTTTTCCTCACTTATTCCTATGGCCCGTCCAAGCTCGACGGGAGTCCCCGCGAAGCTTGCAAGAAACCCCCCCTCCTTGAACGGCTCATCTAGGATGTCTATGCCAGTTGCTTTCGCATGCTCAACAATTTCCTTGCGGCCCCTGGTCGGTAGCACTAGGAATATAGGCATTTGTGTTCCTTTGGTTCTGTGGTTGCAATTTATGTTTGAATCAAAAAAAAAGCAGAAGGTTCATACTGATTTTAGCATCGCTTCAAGCATTTAAGGGGGCAAAGCGCAGCCTCCAAATCACGACGCCTCTACGGTACTCAACGCCGACAGCTCTCTCAAATCTGAACCGCGTCGTCTCTCGGCCTCCAGACATTCCAATCAATTAGGAGTCGGCGCTATTTACCTGTACCAGCCCATGGCTGGCTTAGCGCTCAGTGGTAAAACTTCTGCGTAGCTTGCACAACGACGCCGACGATTCGGCAGTTTTCGTCAAAAATTTCGGTCGGATAACCAGGATTCAAGGGCTTAAGATAGAGCTTCCCGCCATCACTGACCAGTTTCTTGAAGGTTGCCTCATTACTGTCCGGCAGTTTGGCCACGACAAGCTTGCCTGGCGTTGCTTCGACTTCAGTATCAACCAGGATCAGCGAGCCTTGAGCAATGCTCGTACCGACAGGCGATGTCATCGAGTCGCCTTTGACCTCAAGCCAGAACGCCGGGCCCTTCGAGTTGTATTCGGAAAACTCGTAGCGATCGGATATTCCGGCGGGGTAGGGCTCAACGGCTTCTGCCCAAGATCCGGCGGACACCCAGCTGATGACTGGATAGCGGAAACTCTGGGAAGGCTGATCAGTCATCGAGATATTGGATTCTGATGCTTCTTGCTCCGCCCCCTCACCAATAGCAAGCCACTCAGCTCGGAATCCGGTCGCTTTTGCCAGTGCGTAAAGGTTCTCCGGCCTGAGGCTTTTGCTCTCGCCGGTGATCCACTGCGTGACGGCAGAATTTGCAACGCCGCAAAGCGATGCAATTTCTCCCTTCTTTTTACCGCTGACCTGTATGGCGCGGGCGATGCGTTCGTGTCTTTCCATGGACTCAATATTAAGTTAACTGAATTTAAGCATGCAGTAGGCAGAAAACACCGTTGATGCCATAACTTAAGCATGCTTAAATTAAGGCAGGCTCGAACGAGGATGCGCAATGAACACGCATGAAGTCGCCGAATTCTTCGGCAGCAAGACAAAGCTGGCGCTAGCCCTGGGTATCCGCCCAAGCGCAGTGACCATGTGGGGCGAAACAATCCCTGAATCCAGGCAATACCAGATTCAGGTTCTCTCTAAGGGCAGGTTCAAGGTAGCAAAGAAGGCTCAGGCCGCCTGACATCCGTGTCCGCCGATCCATTGAGCAAATGATCGCTTCTGCATCAGCAGGGCGCCACGGAAACAAATTTGAGGTTTTACGAATGGAAGACTTTTTGGATGCATGTCAGGCCGCAGTGAAGGGCAACGAGCCCAAGACCCTGGCTGCAAAGATGGGTATTCCGCACGTTGGCCTGCTTCAGCGCGCCAACCCTGACAACGAGGCTCATCACCTGACCGTGGAGCATCTGTTCGGGATCCTGCTGCACACCGGCGACATGCGCCCATTGATGGCCCTGGCCAATGAGTTCGGCTTTGACTTGGTATCGAAGTCGGCGCCGGAGCCGCAAGCGCTCACCAAGTCGCTGATCAACGTAGGTAAGGAAGTTGCCGACCTGACGATCGCGGTGCACGAAGCGCTGGACGACAACCACGTCAGCTCTTTCGAAAAGAGCCTGATCCGCCAAGAGATCAATCACGTTCGGCAGAGCCTGGACGTGATGGATGCGTCGGTGAAGGCAGCCTGAATTTCAGACACAAAAAAGCCGACGTACGAGGTCGGCTTCTTCAACAGCTTTAAGCGAGAGAAATCATGCCAAACATTTTTGCGTTACACAACCCTCGGGGATTCACCCGTATGGACAATAGCCTTATGGAGGCATTGGCTACGGTTGACCTGCCAGCGCGTGAGCTGCGCGTGCTCATGGCCATTGCACGCCAGACCATCGGCTATCAACTGGAAACCAAACGCCTGACTGCCGACGATATCGGCAAACAGACCAACTTGCGCCGTGACGTCACGTCGAAGGCGATCAGCCACCTCCTTGAGCGCCGGATCATTTTTCGCGTTGGCGGGAGCCGTGGGGATATCGGCATCGCGCCTGTCCGCGAGTGGTCTTTCTTCGAAGAAAAACAACCGAGTCTCACTGAGACCAAAACGTCTCACTCAGACAATATCGTCTCACTGAGACCGCCTGCGAGTGAGACCAAAACTGCTCACTCCCTTCTTTATACAAAGAAAGAACCCCTATTAACTCTTTCTACGAAAGAGATTAATCCGCCCCAAGAGCCGGCCGAACCTCCGAAGCCTGATCGCAAGACTCCGTTCGGCATGGCGCAGTTGTTGGCCGACAACCCTCACAACGTCCCTGAGCAACTGCTGGCCGACTGGCTGACACAGCGCAAAGCCAAGCGCGCCTCAGTGACCGCCACCGTCTGGGCGACCGTGAACACCGAGCTGGCCAAGTGCGCCGAGGCCGGGATCACCCCAGACGACGCAATCACCGAAGCGCTGAATTCCGGCTGGCAGGGTTTCAAGGCTTCCTGGGTGATCAAGCGTCTGGCGGAATCCGCACCGGTGCAAGCGCCCCAATCGCGTCACACAGGCTTTGCCGAGCGCAACTACACCGATGGCCTGATTCAGCGTGAGGACGGTTCCTATGCGATCTGAGCCGACCCAGCAAACTCCTAAACTGCCGCCAGGCACCCGCATCCAGCCCGCCGAGTGCGAGACCCACGGGCACTACGACCAGAAGATTTTCCCGGTGCTGGGCAAGGAGCTGAAGAGCGGTTGCCCTGAGTGCGGCCGGATCATTCGCGAGAAGGCTGAATCTGCCGAACTGGCCAACAAGGCGATGGAGCTCCGCATGGCCATGGAGCGCAAGCTCGGCGCCGCGCTGATCCCCAAGCGCTTCGCCAGCAAGACCCTGGACGGCTACGTCGCCACCACCACGGAACAGCGAAAGGCGCTGAACACCTGCCGCCGGTATGCCGCTGAGTTCGCGCAGATCGCCGAGACGGGCCGCTGCCTGTTGTTGCTGGGCAAGCCCGGTACCGGCAAGACGCACCTGTCCGTGGCTATCGCAAACGAGATCATGGCCAAGTCATCCGCGACCGCTGTCTATCGCACGATCGGCGCCGTACTGCAGGCCATCCGCGCAACCTACGACCACTCCAGCGACCAGAGCGAAAGCCAGATCTTGTCGAGCCTGATCAGTCCCTCGTTGCTCATCCTGGACGAGATCGGCGTCAGCAAGGAGAAGCCCAGCGACTTCGAACTGACGACCCTGTTCGCAATCATCAACGGCCGGTACGAAGAGCTGCGCCCGACGGTGATCGTTTCCAACCTGGATGGGCAGTCGCTGCCGGCTGCCATCGGCGAGCGCTGCATTGATCGCCTTCGAGAGGGCGGGGTGATCGTCATTCCGTTTGAGTGGGAATCGCAGCGCGGAAAAGAGGGTTTCTGATGTCCGACAAAATCAGCGTCAACTGCCAGGCCAAGCTCTCCGAAGTCATCACCAAAATCAGCGCTATGTACAAAGACAAGAAGTTTGTCGTGGTGACCCTGCGCCCGGGCAAGGACCGCACGCTCGACCAAAACCGGTTGTGGTTCGGGATGTACAAGCGCATCGCCGAGATGACCCAGATCGGCGACGCGGCCGATGCCCGCCGGTACTGCAAGCTGCACTTCGGCGTGCAGATCCTGCTGAACGAGGACGCTGGCTTTCAGGCCGAGTGGTACCGGGTCATGCGGCACCTGCCGTACGAAACGAAGTTGGCCATGATGGGCGAGTGCCATTTGTTCGGCCCCGACGGTTTCCCAGTCACCAGCCTGTTCAATCGCGCCCAGGGCATCAATTACACCGACCGCATCGCCACCTATTTCACAGGCCAAGGTGTGGTTTTCACTGATCTACTCAGCAAGGAGGCTGCATGATCGCCAAGCAACCCAAACCGAAGAAGTGCAAGAACCCGGCATGCGGCATCAGCTTTCCGCCGCAGCGCCTGGGCCAAGCCGTGTGCAGCCCGAAATGCGGCCTGGCCATCAAGGACGTGAACCAGGCGAAGGCGCGCAAGTCGCTGGCCCAGGTTGAGCGCCGCGAGATCAAGGTTCGCAAGGAGAAGCTGAAGAGCCGCGGCGAACATATGCGTGAGGCTCAGCAGGCGTTCAACGAGTACGTCCGCACCCGGGACCAGGCCGCCGGGCACCTCTGCATCTCCAGCGGTAAGCCGTTGGACTGGAGCGGTAACGCAGTAGATGCGGGTCATTACCGCAGCGTCGGCTCCGCGCCGCACCTGCGCTTCGATGAGCGCAACTGTCACGCACAGAGCAAGCAGGACAACCGATTCCTCTCCGGCAACGCCGTGGACTACCGGATCGGCCTGATCGCTCGCATAGGCCAGGAGGCCGTCGACGCCCTTGAAGCTGACCAGAGCGTGCGCAAGTACACCGTGGATGAGATCAAGGGCATCAAGACCTACTACCGGGCAAAGACCAGAGAGCTGAAAAAAGGGGAAGCCGCATGACCTATCGCAACGTTGTTTCAGCAGTAGTTCGAGCCCTCGCGGCCGAGACCATCAGTACCGCCGGCGGCTGCGACTTCGAGCCCAAGGTGCAGTGCGCCAAGCAGAAGGGGGAGATCGTCGGCAAGGAGGCGGCGTTTCTTCAGGACTGCTGGGTGTTCGGCCGGCTGCACAAGGCGTTGACGCCAGCGCACTGGCGGGCGCTCGTGGCGAAGTACTCGACGCACCAGGAGCGCAAACACGGCGCCATTTTGGAATTGCTCAATTCGGTGAAGACGCCGGCGCCGAAACGCTTCCGGGAATGCGCCGTGCTGACCTGGGCCATTCCGCAGGTTGCTGGTACCGAGGGCAAGCGCTCCGCCGCAGTCCTGCCGGCTGCCTGGTACGACATCACCAACTGGGATAACGACGGGAAGCCGGAATCAACTCGGTACCGGTGGCGCTCAGGGATCCGCAAGACGCTGGATGACCAGGTGAACGAGGCGCTGACAGCCGCTCAGGAACTGCTCGATGCAGAGGGGTTAATCGAAAGTTGCGCTGCGTAGCAAAAAGCCATTGCACTGAGTGAGAAAGTGAGAGATTATTTACCCATCCTGTCGATCTTGCGCGTTAGGGATCGACAAAGCTTCTCCCTGGAGCAGCGGCATCCGTTGTTGTGGCTGGAGTCGTAGCGGGCACCTTAGGATTCATGGCATTGGTTGCAACGAACCTGCTGTATCTCAAAGTGCAAGAGCCGACCGTAGCGGCCTCGACTACGAAGGAGGTTAACGAGATGGTGAAAAAAACTGACATGGCGTTCCTGAACACGATTCACGCCGTCGGTGCCGGTCTCGCCTCCAGCCTCATCATTGCCGGTCTGATTCGAGCCTAACGGCTCACCGAACCCCGCCAAGTGCGGGGTTTATTTTAAGCCCGCCCCGAGCGGGCTTTTTATTGCCTCGCATTTGCTGAGGACTTCTCGTTATCGTTCGGAGCGTTCCATTCCAGAGCATTCGTGCTATCGCATTGCGCTTCTTAGCCAGATTTTATTTGCAATCCAGATCCAAGCTAGCGCGTAAAAAATTGCGAGCAGGATCTCCCAGCGGGGAGGCTCAGCCTCACGCAGGGAAAACATGACCAGAACAGCCGTAGCGACAATCAGTGCAGCCCATAAAATCAGCCCGTGAGACCATTGGGTGAGCCTTTCGCGGCCCTCTATTGAGAGGGAGGCAATTGTTGCGGCTGCGCTCACCAGTCCAACAAAAATACCGAAGCAGGCCAACGCATCTGATACGCCCATTTTAAGCGGCCTCGACTGAAACTAAGAGGCGCTTGCCTAGTGCGGCGAGGGCTTTTTCTATCGCTTCCATCTTGGAGGTGTGAAGGAAGTCGACCAGACGATCGCCTTGTGTCTGGGCCAGGCCCAGAAGACGGCACAAATCGGCCTTGCGCATATCGCGAGCCATCATCTCGTTCCACAGCACAATCTTCGCGACAGTGACGGCCGGCAGGTGAATAACCTCTTCACCTGGCTGGGCCGGAGTCGCTTGCGGAATGGCTTCTCGCTGATCCACGTAGATGGACAGAGTTGTTTCAATCGCGTCCACGGCTTCGCGGATCGCGTGTTCTTTGTCGTCCCCGTAGCTGTTCAGCAACGGAAGATCGCGACAGAAGACGGCCAAGCCGGGCGCGCTGTCGTCCTGCTCAAAGCGGATTGCATATTCGTACATCGGTCACTCCTAGAGGTGATCGCCCAGCGTTCAGATGAGGTGAAGGGGGCTCTTAGAGCCCCAGTTGTTTAATGATCGCCTTGCGGGTCGGTTCTGGTATTTCCTTACTACCGTGATCCGCGAAGGTGCTCCTGTTGCCGTTTGGGGCGATGACTTTGAAGTGGCTTCCTTTGCCTGCTTCGAAGGTCACCCCTTGGGCCTTCAACCATCGTCTGAACTCGCTGAACTTCATCACCTCGCCTCGTTGTTTGGATGAGTCCAGTTTACAACGTTTTTGTGGTAATACAACAATTTTGTTTTATTTGAATTTGGAGTGACGATGGACCCAACCGACCTTGGCCCAGGCACAGCTACCTGGCTGGGCGGTAGCGCCACCGTTGTACTGGGCGGCCTGCTTTGGCTGCGCCGTTTCCTTTCCAAGGACGCGACCGACCGGGCAATGGATAGCGCCGATATCGGCACGCTGAAGCGCCTGAACGAGTTGCTGAACCAGGAGCGCGCCGCCCGCAAGGAAGCCGAGGCCCGCGCCGATCAGTTTGCGAAAGAGCGGAATGACCTGGCAGCCGCCGTCGGGCGCATGGAAGGCAAGATCGAAGCGCTGACCAGCCAGGTCGCTCAACTCACTGACCGCGTGACGCAGCAGAGCGACGAGATCACTCGCCTGCGTACCAAGCTGGGAGGGATCGCTTGATGGACAGATGCGCATTGGAATTTATCGCCCGCCGCTGGTGGCGCCGGGCCGAGGTCTGGGCCATTGCCGTCGTGCTGGTGGGTGGTGGTGCCGTCCTGGGTTACCAGGCCGCCTACTGGTCGCTCGCCGAGAGCCAGAGCAATCAGGTCAAGGGCATCCGCGAGGCGTACGACACCGCGATGACTGAGCGTGATAAACGCCTGGAAGAGCTGACTCGCAAGACCGGTACCGCCGCCGACAAAGCGACGAAGGCTGCAACGACGGCGGCCCAGGCTGCCGACAAAGCGGACGAAGCCCTAAACCGGGTATCGCAGTAATCCGCGCCACGTTTTCGAATGCGCCAAATCGTGGCGCGCGATTTTGATTTTCTAGTGGTGATCACAGGCCAATGGCACGTAGGCTCGAATGGTATCTTCTAGTCCTAACTAGGTGAGGTATCCAAGATGTTCGAAAATCTAGGATTGGGTTTTTTGTTAACTGATTGCAAAAACATGACGCTCACCAATGTGTCCTCGGTGAACTGTGATGTTGGAGTAGGTATCGCAGACTCCAGCAATATCAAGATTGATGGTTTTAAGGCTCTCAACACTAAAACTGCTGTAAAAGGTGAGCGTGTTAAAGGGCTTGAGGCGAAGAACATGTTTCATAGTGAAAGCGATGGACTTCAGAATATGTCACTCCTAGCTGTTGCAATCATGAGGATTAACCATGGCTATGTTTGATTTGAAAGACTCTGAAGATATCAAGCTCACCAACTGCCATACCGACTCGTCGAAATTGGTTAGTGGTGAGAGGCTGAAACGTCTTGAGGTTGCGGACTCTTCTGCGTTCGCGATGCAGCCAGATCCTTCGTTGCCGCCCAAGCGCAGTTTCTTTCGGTTCTTTGCCGAGAACATTTTGACTTCTCTTCTTGGCCTGGTCGTGGCCTTGATTGCCGGATACCTCTTATGGAGGTTTGGCTGGACCGGGTAATAAATTACTGACAGCGAGGAGGAGTAATGCATAGACCATATCCTCCTTCGTCACTGCTTGAGCTGTCGGACCTATCCAACTTCGGCATCCGCCTGACCCCAGCACCTGAAGTGTGGGAATGGCTCCAGGCCGAGATCCTCGCCGATACCGGCAGCATTCACAACGAAGACCATGCCCACCTACTGGATGCAGACATCCGGATCATGTGGGCGTCGGCGTGTTTCGAGAAGCAGGGCAGGACAGTCTTGGGCCAAGCCGAACAGGTAGCGTTCCGCGCTGGCGGTTGGCAGAAAGCCCGGATGGAGCAACAGATGCGTGATTGGTTCGGCGATGTGCCGGACTTCGTCATCACTCTGGCGGCTGACTACTGTGCCCAATGCACCGACCTTGAGTTCTGCGCCCTGATTGAGCACGAGCTGTATCACCTTGCTCACGCGACCGACAAGTACGGTCAACCTGCATTCACCCAAGACGGTGCACCGAAGATCAAGCTGCAGGGCCACGACGTCGAAGAGTTCGTCGGCGTGGTCCGCCGCTATGGTGCGAGCACTGACGTTCAAGCATTGGTGGATGCAGCAAACAGTCCTGCTGAGGTGGGGAAATTGAACAT
>NZ_JACAPY010000007.1:4885-149454 GCF_013385455.1 Pseudomonas sp. G1002 | reverse complement strand
GATGGCCCGTCGCGGCGGCCCGCGGAGCCGTGCCGGAGTGCGGGCATGCCGAGCCTAAGCGAGGCACCGAGTGGTGGGGCAAAGCGTTTTTTGGTTACTTTTTTAGGCGTTTGTAAAAAAGTGACCCGCTGTAAGAGCGGAACCATAAGTAGCCGTTACCGAAGAAACGGATATGTACTCAATCAATCAATCAATCAATCAAACCACTCCCCCCGCTCAAGAAACGTATTCCGAATCATCTCCACCACCCACCCCACCTCCAGCGGATGCCGCACATCAGCACCCACCCCCATCCAGACCTGCCGCTGCATCCCCTCCAGAAACACCCCATCCAACGCCGTCAACCCACGATCAAAACAACTCATATACCGCGGCAACAACCCAATACACGCACTGCACCGAATCATCTCCAGCATCAGCGGATACGCTTCCACCCGCACCACCCCCGCCAGCCGCTGCTCCACCAGGCTATTCCACGGCCGCAGCGCCTCCACCTGCCGGTCCGGCTGCCACTG
Source organism: Pseudomonas sp. G1002 (assembly GCF_013385455.1). Taxonomy (NCBI): domain Bacteria; kingdom Pseudomonadati; phylum Pseudomonadota; class Gammaproteobacteria; order Pseudomonadales; family Pseudomonadaceae; genus Pseudomonas; species Pseudomonas sp. G1002. Next base: position 148,939 of record NZ_JACAPY010000007.1, on the reverse strand, counting down.
CACCAACATATAATCCGCAAGGTCTTCAATGCTGTCCGGCCGCACCGCCAACCGCGAATACCGCTTGGCAATATGCGGCGAATAATCCAACCGCGCCAACACCTCCGGCGCCCCAATGGCAAAACTCGGCCCCGCCCCCGGCGAATCCATACCCGACAACCACACCACCACATCCGCATCCAGCGCCTGCAACCCCAACTCGCTGTCGATGGAAATGATCTCCAGCCGCACACTCGCATTGCGCCGCAACAGCGCAATCAGGTCGCGCCCCAGAATGTCATGCAGGATCGACTCGGCAACCGCCAGCCGAATCAACGGTTGCTCCAGCACCGGCAAGCGTCGCTCATGCGCCAGGGCAATCAACTGCGCCTGCAACTGCTGCCCTTCACGACTCAGGGCCAGGACATTGCCTTGATAGCTGAACAGCGAACGCCGCAGTTGCTCTTCCAGCTGCGCCAGGCGCTTGCGCAACTGCGTGGCCTTGATGTTGAGGCTGCGAGCCGCCTGCATGAAACACCCACAGCGGGCGCTGATCAGGAAATACTGCGCCACCTCGGGCTCGATCGCGGCCGCCAGGGCCAGCCAGGCCTCGCGGGATTCAGTCGACGCACGATAAGGCGCGACGCCGTGGGGTACAGCCGGTTCAACAAATACCATGGGAGACTCCCTGTCTTGTGGGTACTGTGCATCCAATGCGGTGATACGGTTTTACTCCAGCACCTTGTTCAGCTCGGCGCCGTCGATACTCAAGGTCGCGGTATTGAGCATGCCTTCCAGGTAGGCCTTGGCAATCTGCTCCTGGCGTTGCGCACGCAAGGCCTCGGTCAGGCGGCCACGCAGTTCATCCAGCGTGGCCGTGCGCGCCGGTTGTTGCCCAGTGAGTTTGAGCACGTGAAAACCCGCCGCACTCTGCACCGGCTCCGACACCCCGCCCGTCTTGAGCCGCGCCACCACACCGCGCATTTCAGGCACCAATTGCTGCAATGGCTGCATCCCGGCATCGCCACCGCGCCGGGCGCTGTCGGGGTCCTGGGAATACTGGCTGGCCAGGGCGGCAAACTCGCCCGGCGAGGCCTGCGCCTTACGGCTCAACTCCTGGGCCTGGCGGCGCACATTGTCGACGGTTTGCGGGTCGCTCACGGCCAGGAAAATCTGGCTGACCTGGTACAACGGCGGCGTCACCCATTGTGCCTTTCCGCTGTCATAGGCTTGCTGCAATTCAGCGGCGCTGGGGTAATCCGTCGGCACCTGGCTGACCGACAACATGTAGTCGCGAAACACGATCTGCTCGGTGGCGGCGCGGGTTTGCTGCTCCACCTCCGGGCGCTGCCGCCAGCCCTGGGCATCGGCCTGTTCAAGCACAGCCTTTTGCGCCAGGCGTGAACGCAGCCAGGTTTCCAGGGCGCTGCGGTTGCCACGCAACTGCTCGCGGGTTTCCGCCGGCAAGGCGGCCAACACCGACTTGAGTTCGGCGAGGTCGATCTGCTGGTTGCCCAGGCGCGCCACCGCCGGGCCGCCCTTCACGGCCAGCGGTGCAGGCTGCTGGGCTGCGACCGGGTCACTGCCCGGCCGCAGGCTCAACCCCACCGCGACCGCCAGCACCACCAGGGCGCCAGCGCCGACCACCAGGGTTGGTTTCTTCACAGGGCAGGCGCCTCTTCACGGGCATCGACGGCAGGCGCGGCGTCGGCCTGGGCTTGAAGCTGGGCGGCTTGCTGGCTGTATTCACGCAGGTAGACGATGAATTCCTGCAGCAGGCGGTCCCACAATTCCAGCTGATTGCGCAAGTACGGCGCACCCACGCCGGCGGCCACCACGTCCATCTCCATCAGCAGGAACTCACCCTGCAACGACAACCGCGCAAAACGTCGGGAAGCGTTCCAGACCTGGGCCAGCCCCTCGGGCAATTCGCCCTGCACCCGCAGCGCGCAGCTGTAGGTGAAGTCCACGTAGCTGCCCTGCTCTGCCGCCGGGTTGCCGAAACGCACGGCGAAGCCAATGCCCTGGCTTGCGCTGAGCAATTGCACGATGCCGTTCTGCTCGGTCTGGTTGACCCGGTAGCCGGCTTCCTGCAGCAGCTCGGTCAAGGCTTGCGGGGTCACGCTGCTGATCAGTTGTACGTCGCTCATAGGGGTATCTTCCTTGTCGATCAATGATTAGTGACGGTCTGTGGAGCATCGAACCGATTAAGGTAAAGGCCGTCACCAAAACCCTGGGCGAGTTCCTCGAACTTGACCCGGGTGCTGCTGGCGAACGGTTGGCGGATGCTCATCACGTCGGCCACGTCGATTTTTTCGTAGGCCGTCAGCAACTGCTGGGCCACGTCGTACATCTGTTGATTCTTGACTGAACATTGCTGCACTTGTGTGTCACGTTCCGTGAGTTGCGCCTGCAAACGTGCGCGCTCGGTTTCTTTGCCCCGGGCGATTACCAGCAAGTCTTCATAGGCTTTCTTGAACTTGCCCACCTGCTCATTGCTCGCGGCCACCTGGGCCTGGGCCTGGCTATGCAGGCTCTGTTGCTGGCCCACCAGTTGCTCGGCCACGCCACGGGTCTTTTCCAGTTCGGCGGTCAGTTGCTTGACCTGCGCCTGGGCCTGCTTGGCCTGGGTTTCGGCGGCGATGCGTGCGGCACTGGCCTGGGCCTGCTCGCTTTGCAGCGCCTGCAACTGCTGGGTGGTGCTGCGCAGCTGAGTGCGCAGGCGCTCCTCCATGCCTTCAGCCGAAGCGCCGGTGGTAACGAGCAGTAGAAGCAGGCCGCAAATTCGCGTGTTCATGAGCTTTCTCCGGCGCATCAGAAGCGCGTGTTGAGTTCCAGTTGCATGACATCCACTTCAAACGGCGCGCCATACACTTCGGAGGCGCTGAGCCAACGGGCACTGGCGTAGATGTTCTTGTCGAGGCCGTAGTTGGCGCCGATGAAATAGCCCTTGGCGTTGGTGCCGCCGAGGTGGAACGAGGAGTCGTTGAAGCCGTCCGGCAAGGCATCCGGCTGGATGTATTTGTAGCCGGCCAGCACGTTCCAGTCGCCCTTCTTGCGCATCTCCAGCGCACTGCCGAGGGTGAACTGTACCAGCAGCGCATTGCCGCCACTTTCAAACTGGCCGTCGCTGTTGAGGTTGTTGACGATCTGGCCTTCGCTGCGTTTGAGCATCTCGCCCTTGTCGTAGGCCAGGTTGTGGATGAAGTTGGTCTGGCTGCGCAGCTTGAGGTCCTCCGGCAGCTCGCTGTCCCACGCCAGGTTGAGGTCCAGCACATTGAACTTGGACGCCAGGCCGACGAATTGCGGTTGCGGGGTCAGGCCAGGCGTTGCCGGGTTGGGGGTGATGTCTCGCAGCAGGAACACGCTGTTGCCCTTCTGCATGAAGGCCAGGCGCGCGCCATCGGTATCGCACGCCGGCTGGCCGGCCCACGGCGAGCAAGGGCTGGAGCGTTCGCCCTGGATATCGCCGAAGTGGTAGTAGGCCATCGAGCCCTTCAGGCTGTTGCTGCGGTTGATCTTCCAGTCGGCGCCGATCTGCCCGCCGAACAGCCATTTGTTTTCGCTCTCGTCCTTGTCGAAGCCGTTGGTGGTGGCGGTGTCGGGGCTGTATTCCACCGGGAACGCGCCGAGGGTGCCGAACAGGCCCCAGTCGCTGTTGAGCTTGTGGTTGAAGATCGCCGCCACACCGTCGAAGTTGAGGTCCCCGGAATACATCATGTCGGTGGAATAGAACGGGTTGGCAAAACGTCCGGCGGTCAGGGTCATGTAGTCGGTGGTCTTCCAGGTGAGGTAGCCCTGGTCGAGCCAGATGTCTTTCTTGCCGAAGCCGCCGCCCAGGGTCTGGGTGGTGGACACCGGGTTGTTGTCGTTGCCGGTGCCGAGGCGGATGCCGGCGGTCCATTCCGGCGAGATCACGGCTTTCATGCCCAGGCGGGCGCGCAGGCGGAACAGGTTCTCGCGGTCTTCGCGGGTGTTGAGCAGCGGCGGCAATTTGGTGTTGGTGTTCTTGTTCACGTCGTAGGGGCCGCTGTCGTTGAGCTTGGCGTAATCGACGATTTCATTGCTGTTGTTGCCCGAGAAATAGCGCGACTCATCCCGCAGGCGAATATCGCCGTCGAAGCTGATGCGCGAGACCCACTCCGGGAACGTGTTGGGCTGGGCCCAGTTTTCCTGCTTGGCGGTGGCCATGACCTCGGCCTTGACCTGGTCGCGAATCTGGTCGCGCACCGCGGCCGGCACGTACTGCACCCGCACATCGCCGGGGGCCGCAGTTGGACCTGCCGCTACTGCCGTGGCGGTGCTGGCCTGGCGTGCCTGCTGAGCCTCTTTTTCAGCCTGGGCGATCAGCCCGTCGGCCTGTTCCTGCTTGAGCACACCTTGCTGCACCAGCAGGCGGATCAGGTTGATCGTGGCGTTTTCCGAAGGCGCGGCGGCGGCCGTCGCCTGGCCGACCAGGGTCGCGATGACCATGCCGACCGCCAGGGTCAATCGATTCACGTGGGAAATCATCTGCACACAACTCCTGTAGAAAACTGCAAAAAAGGGTTCGATCAATCCGGGCGCCGGCCCTTGAGGGACAGGCGTACCGGCAGGGTCATTGAGGCGGGTGTGCGTTCCTTCAGCCGCGGTGTGGCACGCAACGCGGCCAGCACCTGGGCGTCGGTGTCGGCGTCGCCGCTGGACTTGGCCAGCTCCACGCGCGTCACCTCGCCGTCTGCGCTCAGCCACAGGTCGGCCTGCACCGTGTAGGCCTTCTTGCGCAGCTCCGGGTCTTCCCGCAGCAGGCGCTGGAACACCCCGGCCAGGTACTGCTTGAACGTCCCGGTGCCGAGCCCGCCACCACCGGAACCGGCCATGCCGCCGCCCTTGCCGGCACCGATGTTGAAACCGTCGGTACCGGACTGCGCGTCGCCGTCGATCTGCATCGGGTTGGCCAGGTCGTCTGCTGGCGAAGGCGGTGCCTCTTCCTCGGGCTTGACCTCGTCGGGGGTCGGCGTGGGTTCCGGCTCAGGGATTTTTTCCTGCACCTCGGGCTCCGGTTCCTTGGGTTTTTCCGGCGGCGGTGGTGGCGGTGGCGGCAACGGAATAATCGTCGGCACCTTGGGCGCTTCACGGCGCACGCCACTCATGTCATTGGCCCACTGCCAGAGAAACCAGGCAGCCACGGCGCCCAGCAGCAGGCCGATGCCCCACTTCAGCGGGCGCAATGGCGGCTTGTTCTTGAGGGGCGTCGGCGCGATCGGCATCTGTGCGGTCATGACTCAGCCCTGGCTCGGTTTGCCGGTGACCAGCCCGACCTGGGACAGCTCCAGGCGACGCAGCAGGTCGAGCACTTCGATGACCTTCTGGTACTGCACCATGGCGTCGCCGCGCACGATCACCGGGAAGTCCGGGTTCAGCGCTTTCTCGATGCGCAGGCGCTCTTCCAGCTCAGGCAAGGTCACCGGGTAAGCGTCGAGAAACACCTGGCCGCCATCGTTCACCGAGATGGCCTTGGTCTTGGCCTCGGACAGCGATACCGAAGCACTGGCCTTGGGCAGGTGGATCTGGATCCCCGAGACCTGGGCGGTGGCGGTGAGGATAAACATCACCAACACCACCATCAGCACGTCCACCAGGGGCGTGATGTTGATGCTGTCGACGGGTGCGTCATCGTCATCGTCGTGGGAGGCATTCACGGAAGCCATGCTGATTCTCCTCAGGCCGGGACGTGGGCGTGGGCGTGGTGGTCGCGACGGTGCGCCGCTTCACTGTGCTGGCTCTCGCCGTGCATCTCCGCCAGGCGGGTGATGAACTCGTCGACGAACACGCGCATGTCGGCGCTGACTTCCTTGTTGCGGGTAATCAGGCGGTTGTAGCCAAACAGCGCGGGGATCGCGACAAACAGGCCCATGGCCGTGGCCAGCAAGGCCGCCGCCATGCCCGGGGCGATGGCGTTGATGTTCACGTCGCCGGCCATCGCCGTGCCGAGGAACACCACCATGATCCCCAGCACGGTGCCGAGCAGGCCGATATACGGGCCACCGGCAATCGCGTTGGAGAGGGTCGACAGCTTGGCGCCGAGCTGCTGGTTTTCCCGGGTACGCACGCCGTCCATGGAGCAGCGGATGGCTTCGATGGTGGCTGCCGAGACCGACGAGGTGTCGGCGCCCTGGGCGCGGCGAGTGCGGATTTCCTTGACCGCGACCCGGTACAGGCGCCACAGCGAGGAATGGGTCAGGCGCTCAGCCAGTAACGCGTCGTCGTAGTACATCTCCAGGCGCGTACCGATCTGTGCGAATTGCTCGCGGAAGATATCGTTGGCAGCACTCACGCGACTGACCTGGCGGTTCTTGCGGAGCATGATGAACCACGACTGGAACATCATCCCCACCAGCACCAGGATGATCACCCAGGCATCCACCGGCACCGCCTTGAGCAGGAACCCCAGGCTGCCGAAGCCGAAGCCCGACTGTTCTTCATCCACGCCATAGGCCACCAGTTTCGACTCGGCGCCCTGGGCCGTGGCATCGGCCAGCAACAGGGCTGCCGGGCGCGCGACCTTGGACAAGCGCAGTTCGTCCATGGCCCCGGTAAACGGCAGGTGCCCGTTGGCGGCTTCCGGCAAATCGGCACCGATGGCCAGTTGCGAATTGAACGCCGGCATCGCCACTGCGAGGGTCGCGGTCTCACGGCCATTGACGTACAGCGAGACCTTGTCGCCCTCGGCGGTGAACGCCAGGTGCTGCCATTGGCCGGGGTTCAGCGGCTGGGTCGAGACAGCGCGCTGGCCGTCGATTTCAATAAACGGCATGCCCTGGTTCAAGCCCAGCAACAGGCTGTGGGCGCCCTCGCGACGAGCCACCACCACTTGCTCGCCGCTGGCCTGGTCGACCCGCAACCAGGCGCTGAAAGTGAAGGCGCCGCCCGCTGCGTGTTGCAGCGACGGGCTGGCTGGCAGCAGCAACGGCTGGCCACTGAACTGCAAGGCCCGGCCGATCACGCCGTCGATGCTCGCACCGGTGGCGTTTACGGCAGTGTTGCCGTAGGCCGTGGTGTCCCGGGGCGGCGTGCCGTTGGCGCCGTCGAAGTGGTAGAGCGCGGTGTAGTTCGGGTCGAAGGTCAACTGGCCGTTGGCGGTGGCCGGCGCCTTCTGGTTGCCGTAGTACATCCACAGGTCCTGGCGCTGGCCGCCTTCGACCTTGGGCACATCGACCCAGATCAGCGCCATGCCCATCAGCGGGTCGAAGCTTTCGATCTGGTGGTTGAACACGGTCTTGTCGTCGGCGCTGACAAAGCGCAGGTCGGCGCCGTCGTCCTTGACCCCGTCAAAGCTGAAGTTGCCGGTGTGCAGGCGCACCAGCAGCGCGGTGCGGCCCAGGGCCTGGCTGATGGCTGCGCCCTGGGAGGTGGTGTCCACCGTGATCTGTTTACGGTAGTGCCAATCGTCCTGCCACCAGGCATGGGCGGTGGCCGGGAGCGCGAAGCCCAGGCAGATCAACAGGCTCAGAAATAGGCGTTGCATGTCAGGAGTCTCCGAAAAAAGGGGTCAGAAAGTCGCCTGCACACTGAAGTGCAGTCGCGAGTCCTGTTTCTGGGTATTTGGGCCTTCAAGCAGCGGGTAGCCCCAATCCAGGCTGCCGGACAACCACTTGCTCAAACTGGCGCGGGTGCCGAGGCCGACACTGGCCAGGCTGTATTCGTCTTCCTGCTCGGGCAGCGGGTCATGCAGGCGCAGGCGTGCGCCTTCGGCAAACGCATAGAAGCGCCACTCCTGCACGTAGCTGCCGAGGAACTTGGCCAGGGACGGCGTGCGCAGCTCCTGGGACAACAGGTAGCCTTCGTCGCCGGTGCGCTCGGCGGCGAGATACCCGCGTACCGACGTAGCGCCGCCAGCGGAATATTGCTCGTTGGACACCAGCGGCCCCGAGGCCAGCTGGAAGCCGGCCTTGGACGCCGACTGCCAGTCGTTGCCGAAGGTGTAGGTGTAATTCAGGTCACCCTTGAGCACCGCAAAACTCGGGCTGGCCTTGTCACGCTTGTACTGGAACTCCTCGGCGTCGCTGCCGTAGCCGAAGAACGCGCGGGTACCCACCACCAGGCTCAAGCCCAGCCCCAATTGCGACTGCTCGGTGTAGCGGTAGCCGTTGTAGCCGAAGGTCAGCGGTGCGTACTTGAGCGGGATATCGTCCGTGCTGCCGCCAAACTTCATCTGCTCCTTGAAGTCCTTGAAGTCGACCCCGGCAGAGAACGAATTGGCCCAATTGCCACTGGCCGGCAGGCTGTAGATCGCCGACACGCCATAGGAATGGCCCTTGCCCAACACGTTGCTGCCGCCGATGGTGGCGATGTTGCTGTCGGACTGATAACCGGAGAACTGCAGGCTCCAGCGATCAGTCAGCGGCGCGGTGTAGGAGCCCGACCAGACCTTGGCGTTGTCGCTGTCCTGGGGCGCGGTGAAGTAGGTCAGGGAAATGCTGTGGCCCAGTTGCCAGAGGTTGTCGTAACCCAGGGTCGCGACGCTGCGCAGCTCCTTGGTGTCGGCGCTGTAGTCGTTGTTCAGGCCGAGGCTGGCGTGCCAGGGGTTCTGGTCTTCCACCTGCAGGTCGACGTCCATGGTGCCGGGGCGCTGGCCCTCGCGGACCAGCGGCGTGACCTGCCGCCCGGCGCTGCGATTGAGGCCGGCGAGTTGGGTTTGCACGCTGGTGAAATCCGGAACCGCGCCCTCCTTCAAGCCGGGTACTTCGTCGCGGATTTCCACCGGCGAATAGTGCTTGGCGCCTACCACGCGGACGCGCCCGACCTTGGTTTCGCTGACCTGCAGGTAGACGATTCCGTCATCGACCTTCTGCTCCGGCAGTTCGACGAACACCGACTGATAGCCGCGTGCCTGATAGATCTTCTGCAAGGCATCCCGGGCGCCTTCGATGTCGGCGAGGGTCTTTTGCGGGCCGAGAAACGGGTACACCGCCTCTTCGATCGCACGAGCGTCGAGCACGGTGTTGCCGCGCACGAAGTACTCGTTGACGTCCACCAGCCGTGCCGGAGGCTCGGGCTGGGTGCCCTGCTCTTCGGCCTGTAGCGGTTGCGCCAGTGCACCCAGCGTCAGCCAGCACAGCGCCAGCGTTGATTTGAACAGATGCTCCACACCGCCCCCTGGTTTACTCAAGATGATTGCCGTCGCCGTTTGCCCGGCGTTTGGCCTGTTCAATTGCTGGATATCGAGGTGTTGCCGTGCCGGGCGAGCCAGGTGTGCAGCAGGGCGAAGTTCAGGGAGAACTCCGGCATGTGCAGCAAGGCGCCACAGAACACTTCACCGATGATTTTCTGGATCAACTGCACCGCCTGCGGGTTGTTCAGGAACGTGGCGATGTCGCGTTGCAGGAGGTTGATGCCCCAGACTTTCTGGTTCAGGTCGAGGCCGACGAACCAGCGGAACAGCAGGTTGTAGTTGAGTTGTTCGTGCAGTTGCTGTTCGTTGGGGACTGAGTACAGGAGTTGCAGCAGCAGGATCTGCAAGACGGTCTGGGGGGCGATCTGGGTGCCGGGTTGGGCCTGGAGCAGGTCGCGGTGGAGGTCGAGGATGTCGTCGATCTGCGGGCGCAGCAAGACCAGTGAATGGCCTGCGGGGATGTAGCTGGAGACTTCCTTGAGCGCGCCTTGCCAGTCGTCCTGGGAGACGATCCATACCCACGGTGCGCCATAGCGGTAGACCGAGACCGGTTTTTTGCGTGCGGCTTCGACGATCTTTGACAGGCGCTGGTCGAGCTCCTGCATGCCGACTTTCGAGTAACGTTCCATAGTTCCCATTCGCCCCACTCCTGGCATCCTGCTTGCGGCTCTGACGTCGCCTTTTTTGGCGGTGTTGAGCGCGTTACATAGCCAAGACGGGGGTCGCTGGGGACTACCGAACTTTTGTCATAAAAGCTTCTTTTTTGGGGCGGGGTGAGGTGGGCATATCCGTTGCTGCGGTCAGGGCTGGTATTGGTTCCGCTCTTACAGCGGCTCACTTTTGGAGTGTTGTGAAGCAAAATCAAAAGTTAAAGCGGGCACGGTTCAAATGTGGGAGCTGGCTTGCCTGCGATGGCATCGCCTCGGTGTATCTGAAAAACCGAGGTGTCTGCATCGCAGGCAAGCCAGCTCCCACAGAAAAGCAGAACCACGGAGTGCGGGCATGCCGAGCCTAGGCGAGGCACCGAGTGGTGGAGCAGAGACCTTTTGGTTACTTTTGGCTGGGCCGGCATTCCGGGCGTTTGCCAAAAGTGACCCGCTGTAAGAGCGGAACCATAAGCGGCCGTTACCGAAGAAACGGAGATGTACTCAAACCAAAGACCCCGGCAACGGCAACTCATAAGACTTCTTAACCGTCCTGACCACCAAAGTAGACGAATAAGTACGAATCGGAATATCCCGATAAATCTCTAAAAACCGATAGATATAATCAGTGTACTCAGTGGCATCCCGAAACTTCGCCACCATCACAAAATCAAACTCCCCGGTCAGCAGATAACAGTCCTGAATCTCCGGATGACTCGCCAGGATATGCTGCATCTTGCGGTCGATATCATTGCTGTCCCTATCAAGCTTGATCAGGAAGAACGCCGTAACCTGAATCCCAAGCTTGCGCTCATCCAGCACCGCCACCTTGGCCTTGATAATCCCGACACTCTCCAACCGCCTGATACGCCGGTAACAACTGGTTGAAGACAGCCCGACACTGTCACTCAACAACTCCAGACTCTGACTGCAATCCCTTTGCAATTTCCCCAGAATCTTCAAATCCATGGCATCTGTCATTTTTTCCATATCTTCCTTGAAAAAACTGCAATGAATCCACCGTAAACACCCACCAATTTGCACAAATCCTGCGCGGTGGCGCACTAACATCAATCCAGCTTAGCAGCCCAGCCAAATCAGGCACCGGGGCCGCATGAGAGGGATCTTATGATAGTCGCGAAACCGACATGGGCCACCGATATCCACGGCCTATTCAGCGCCCCCTACTGGATCCCCCAAGAGCAACGCGCCGCCGTCGCCGCCTCTTGGGTGGGCTGCATGAACGCCTACTTCGTATTCCTCGAAGACCCCGCCTCCGTCAAGACCTGGTCCGAAACCATCTACCAGCACCTGGCCTCCCGCAGCATGCCGCTGACCCTCGACCAGCAGCAGTTCTGGCCCATCGACGCGCTGGAAACCTTCAGGCTGTGGGTCAACCAGGGCTGGCGCCTCACTCCCGCCTCACCGTTCGACGAGGCAGAACGCATCCCCCCACCCGACCTGCCTCACCCGGTCAAACGCGTGCGCCAGGACATTCGCGCACTGACACAGGAACAACTGAACCTGTACCGCTCACGCCTCGATGACGTAATGCAGGTGGCCAACGCCGACAGCGGCTCCCCGTGGCAGCGTTACGCCTATATCCACACCAACTGGTGCCTGCATTACCAGGAAGCGTTTGCCCTGTGGCACCGGGCCTATCTGCTGTACCTGGAAGCGCTGATCGACTGCCCCATCCCCTACTGGGACTGGATGGCCGAAGACGCCAGTGTCGACGGCAGCCCCCAGGCCGGCTTGCCCCAGGCGTTTCTCGATGAAACCTACGTGCACCCGCACACCGGCGAGGTTCGCCCTAATCCGTTGCGCTACGCCGCTGCCAAGGACGGCTGTTCGAAGGTCTGTGAAAAGGCCAGGGTACCCGGTGTGGACTGCCGCTTCGTGCAACGCAACCCGCTGTTCTACACCCGGGGCGAAACGCAGCGCGTCGAACGCACCCAGTTGTACGGCATGAGCCGGATTTTCCAGCAACAGGTGGTCGATGCCCTGAAGTTCAACACCTTCAGCCAGCCCCAGGGCGTGCCAGGTTATCCCTGGGCGAACATCCCGGTGTTTGATCCCCCCCAGGAAGATGACCTGTACCCCAACCGTGCGCTGAATTTCGACGGGCTCTACGAGCAGCCCCACGACAACTATCACGGCTGGATCGGCGGCGACATGGCCGACAACGCCTACACCGCGTTCGACCCGGTGTTCAGCTCCTACCACGCCAATATCGACCGGATGCTGGAGGTCTGGATCCGCGCCCATCCGGCAGCGCAGTACACCACCCAGTGCCTGCTCCAGCCGTTTGCCGGCAGCGAGGCCGACGATGTCACCTTCACCAGTGCCGACGCCTGGCGCTACACCACCCTGGGGGACATGGCCCAGGACAGTCGGCATATCGGCTATGACTACGGTGTGCCCGTCGCACCGCCCTTTGGCACCCGCCGCCCGGCCGCAAAAGCCTGCTGCCAGCAAAGTTCGACGCCGATGCAAGCGCAGGAACAAACCGCAAGCCTGGGCCCGTGGGTGGTGTTCGACCATGTGCGCTGCACCCACGACACCTACCTGATCGACGTATTCCTCAACCAGCCCGACGCCACGCCGCAGCAGGTGAGCGCCGACAATCCGCACTATGTCGGGCGCTTCAGTCGCATCGGCATGGGCCTGGTGGATGACAAAGGCCGCTGCATCACCCATGGCGTGTCACGCGCGCTGAATGCCGCGCGCACTGCTGCCGCATTGAACCTTCGCCCCACTGACACCACGCAGTTATCCGTGGTGGTGACCCATCTCGATAGTGCCCGGGTGTTGACGCCGCAAGAGTACGCGCCGCTGCCTGGCTTTATCGCCCAACTGGTGTGGGACGACCCGCGCCAAACCGTCGCCGGCCCTGCTCCCAGTGCCGGTTGCTGCTCCGTTTCCACCACAACAACACCTGGAGAATCGACATGAGCACACCCTTCAAACAATTCACCTCTCCCGCCGGGCAAGCTCCCAAGGACTACAACAAGCTGGGCCTGGAAAACCAGTTGCCGCAGTTTGAAACCGACTGGAACAACGACCTCACCGGCTGGACCCAGTCCGCGATCATCGGCAACCCGTGGTCGGGCCTCAATGACGCGCCGCGCTCGGGCTATTACAACCCACTGGTGGAAGGCTACGGCCCCACCACGCCGCCGGCGATTACCTGGGCGCCCTTCCCCAATCGACTGTGGACGTTTTTCTACAACAACGGCACAGCGGTGATTCCACAGTTGGGCGGCAAGGCCATGTCCATGCAACAGGTGATGGAGCTGACCGACAACGGCCAGATTACGATCAATAACACCCTGTACATGCTCTACGACCCGAACAAGCAAGGCACCCTGCTGCAACTGCCCGTCACTCGCTGCCCGAGCATCGACTGGCAAGGCAAGTACAAGGATTTCTCGCCTTCGGGCCCCCGTGGCTGGCTTGACGAATATTGCGAGTGGTCCATCGTGCGCGATGCCGACGGCAACATGCGCAAGATCACCTTCACTTGCGAAAACCCGGCGTATTTCCTGGCCATGTGGCGCATCGATCCGACTGCTGTACTGGGGCTGTATCGCGACTACATCGACCCACAGGTGCAACTCGAAGACCTGTACCTGCGCTACACCGCCGACTGCCCGACCGGTAAGGCCGGCGATCCGGTCATCGACCCCACCACCGGTCAACCGGCCTACGACACCGTCAACAAATGGAACGCCGGCACCGCCTGTGTGCCTGGCCAGTACGGCGGCGCGATGCACCTGACCTCCGGCCCCAACACCCTGAGCGCCGAGGTGTACCTGGCTGCCGCGGCGACCATCCTGCGGCCATTGAGCAGCAGCCAGAATTCCCAGGCGTTGATCTGCTGCGCGCAATACGGGCAGAACTACCGCAACTCCGATCCGCATATCGGTTTCTCGGCCAACAGCGTGGCAGTGAACAACCGGCTGTCGCTGACCAACCCCATCGGCTTGTACCTGCAACAACCCACCGACTTCTCGGCGTGGAAAGGCCCCCAGGGCCAGGACGTCAGCCAGTACTGGAAAATCACCCGTGGCACCGCCAAGTCCGCCGCCAACGGCTCCGACCAGATTCTGCAAGCGGTGTTTGAAGTGCCGGCCAGCGCCGGGTTCTCGATCAACGACATCACCATCAGCGGCCAGCCGATCGACTACGTGTGGGTGATTGCCCAGCAGTTGCTGGTGGGCCTGAGTGTGACAACCACGCCCATCAGCCCGACGCCGGATTCCTGCCCGTGCGTGACGGACCGGGTCAACGGCGTGCAACCCTGGCCGGTACAGCTGCTGCCGCTGGACCTGTTCTACGGGCAGTCACCCACCGACCTGCCGGCCTGGCTGGCACCCGGCACCAGCGGGCAGTTTGCCCTAGTGGTGCAAGGCGCCGACCTCAAGACCACCGCCGAGACGGCGCGGGTGCAATTCTCCAATCCAGGGGTGACGGCGCAGGTCACAAAGTTCCTGCCGGATGCCTCGGCCATCCCCGGGCAAACCAACTCCGGTGGCACCCAGGGCTACCTGCTGACCATCACCGTAAGCCCCACTGCCGCACCGGGGCTGGTGACAGTGCGCGCCCTCAACCCGGGCGAAGCCGATAACCCCAGCGCGGCGGAACACCCATGGGAATCCGGATTGGCGCTGGTGCCTGGCGCCTGACTGATACAGCCCATCAGCCGCACCCACCCAGGGTGCGGCTTTACCTGCTTGCAAGGAGCGCGATGATGTCCAGGTTACGCTTGAGTGTTTTATCGCTGCTGACCAGTGTGGTGCTGAGCCTGTTCGCCATGCAGGCCGCCTACGCATCCCCCACTTCCGACGCCGACGCTTGCGTGCAGCAACAGTTGGTGTTCAACCCGAAAAGCGGCGGCTTCCTGCCGATCAACAACTTCAACGCCACCGGCCAGAGCTTCATGAATTGCTTTGGCTGGCAGTTGTTCATTGCCCTGAACTGGCCGGTGAATCCCGGTTGGCCAGCCACGCCTGCCCTCGCGGGTGAGCCGGACATGAACAGTACCCTGGCGCAATTCGGCGTACCGACTGCCTCCGGCCAGCCGATGAGCGTGGCGCCGGTATGGGCCAGCTACAAGGACGCCAACGATATCTTCCTGCCCGGCGCGCCCGCGCCCACCGGCTGGGGCGTGCAAACCCTGGTGCCGTCCAATTGCAGCACCCAGGGCAGCCTCAGGGCGATGTCGGTGGGGGCGCGCAAGTTCATGACCGCCACCTCCGAAAGCGCGATCAACGCGCGGCATGGGTTTCACCTGTCCAGCGGCACCCTGGCCTCGATTCCGGACCCGATCATGGAAGCCTCCGGCGGCTGGCTGACGGACCAGTCGCAGAACCTGGTGTTTTTTGAACGCAAGGTCGGCAAGGCCGAGTTCGACTACATCGTCAGCAAAGGGCTGTACGACGCGGCCAACCAGCTGAAAGTCGCGCAGAACCTCGACAACCAGAACCCCGGCGGGCTGTCCTTGCCCATCGGTGAACCCATGCGCTCGCTGCCGCCCAACCCGGTGCCGCAGGAGCAACTGGGAGCTCTGGAGGTCAAGGCAGCATGGCGAATCCTCACCGGCAAACCCGAGCTCTACGGACGTTACCTGACCACCGTCGCCTGGCTCAAAAACCCGGCCACCTTGCAGTGCACCCAGCAGGTGGTGGGCCTGGTGGGCCTGCATATCATCAACAAGACCCAGGCCTCGCCCAACTTCATCTGGACCACCTTCGAGCAGGTAGACAACGTGCCGGAACCCAACCAGGTGCCGCCACAACAAACGCCGCCCGACAGCTTTGCCTTCAACAACCCGAACTGCGGCACCGGCCCCGAATGCACGCCGAACGTGGCGCGTATCCAGTGCAAGCAGCAGCATCCGGACCGCGACTGCACCGAGCCGTTTCCACGGGACCAACCCGTGCAGACCACCCGGGAACATCCGCTGCCCACTGAACTGCAGGCGCTTAACGGCGCGGTGCAGGCCAATTTTGCCCAGCAGAGCCAGGGCAAGTCGGTGTTCCAGTACTACAAACTGATCAACGTACTCTGGACCCTCACCCCCAACCCGCCCACCCAGCCGGAACCGGGTGTCAGTGCGCAAGTGCCGCTGTCCTACGGGCCATTTATCAGCCAGGGCAACGTACCGGTGGCCAACACCACCCTGGAGACCTACGTCCAGGGCGATAACTGCAATGCCTGTCATCAGTACGCGACCATCGCCGGCAGCTCGACCCTGGCCTCGGACTTTTCGTTCCTGTTCAACAGTGCCGATTCGGCCAGCAAGAAAAGCCTGGTCAAGCGCGTAAAAGCCTTCCAGACCCTCAAGGACGGTTCACCCTGAACTCGACTGTTCAGACCGCTGCTCAAGGTTTCTCGGTACTGTAAGGCCTTGAGCATTTGGTCCTTGCGCTAGCTCCTGCTGGTTAAAAGAGGCGCCCCTTATCAAGTAACGCCCGAAATGTCCGACAGCCCCCCGCATCTACCCGGTAAGACCGCTCTCGAGGGATATCGTGTGGCCACCCGCCGGCCACTCATGACTTTTGGTAAAGAGTCCTTTTCGGATTCAGCGGTTTTTCCGAAGGAACGAGAGGCCGATACTCGACTCCATTGTTCACACCACTTCAGGAGTCACTCATGTCCATTCCCGCATTCGGCCTCGGCACGTTCCGCCTGCAAGGCCAGGTCGTCATCGACTCCGTCAGCACCGGCCTGGAGCTGGGCTATCGCGTCATCGACACCGCACAAATCTACGAAAACGAAGCCGACGTCGGCCAGGCCATCGCCGACAGCGGCATCCCACGGGACGAACTGTTCATCACCAGCAAGATCTGGATCGCCAACTTCGCCGAAGGCCAGCTGATTCCCAGCCTCAAGGAAAGCCTGCGCAAACTCCAGACCGACTACCTGGACCTGACCCTGATCCACTGGCCATCGCCGGAAGACCAGGTACCGGTCGCCGAGTTCATGGGCCAGTTGCTGGAAGCCAAGCGCCAGGGCCTGACCCGCCAGATCGGTATTTCCAACTTCACCGTCGACCTGATGAAGCAGGCAATTGCCGCCGTCGGTGCCGAGCACATCGCGACCAACCAGGTGGAACTGCACCCGTACCTGCAAAACCGCACCGTGGCGGAGTTTGCCAAGGCCCATGGCATCCAGATCACGTCCTACATGACCCTGGCCTACGGCGAAGTGCTGAAGGACCCAGTGATCCAGCAGATCGCCGAACGTCATCAGGCAACCCCGGCGCAAGTGACCCTGGCGTGGGCCATGCAACTGGGCTACGCGGTGATCCCGTCATCGACCAAGCGCGCCAACCTGGCCAGCAACCTCAAGGCTCTGGACCTGACCCTGAGTGACGCTGACATGGCGCAGGTCGCGGCCCTGGAGCGTGGCCATCGGCTGACCAGCCCCAAAGGCATCGCCCCGAACTGGGACTAAGCCGCAGGGCGGCTGGACAACTCCCGCAGCCACGGCAACACGCGCAACCCGTCGGTGGCTGACGGCGGGTCGATGATGTCCATGAAGTGTTCGAGGGTGATGCTGTCCGGCGTACCCGGCAGGCGCACCAGCAGGGTTGGTGCGACGGCCGGCGTGCCCAGTTCGCGGATATCGTAGACCAGCACATGGCGAATCTGCGGGTGCTGTTCCTGGAAGGCCAGCACCCCGCCGTCGCTGTCTGCCAGCCCGGCGTTGATGATCAGCACATCGAACGGCCTGGCCGGAATCGCCGTGAGGATTCGCACTTCTTCGAACGTCTGCACCGGAACGATGCGGTAGTAGCCCAGTTGGTTGAGCATTTTTTCGATGTACAGTCGTTGCAGATGCTGTTCATCGGCAATCAGGAGGGTCAGTGCTTTGTTTGGCATGGCGAACACCTGAGCAAGAAGCGCTCGTGAAGGACTGGACGCACTATTTTCCAGACATATTCCGAAGACTAAATAAGGCTTGTTCCACCTTCACGTAGGAGTTGTCCCAAACAGCTCAATGCCCCTCCGCACCGGTCAAGTCTGATTGCAATACCCCGACAGCGCGTGGTGCAGGTGCGCGAGCGCTTCATCCATGCCATCGATGGCACTGGCCAATTCGTCGCGGGCCTGACGTTCACAAACGCTTTCCAATCCCTCGCAGCAAACCATCAGTGCATGGGCCTTGACCATCTTTGCCCCGCCCTTGGTGCGATGGGCCAGGTCATGCAGGCCGGCAAAGTCTGCCTTGCGTTGCAGGTTCACCAGCTGCCCATGGTCTGCCTCAAGGCTGTCGAGCAAGGGCGCCAGCAGCTCCTTCACCGCGTCGATATCCCCGCCGGTCAGTTTCTCAAGGTGGCTCAAGTCAAAGTCTGCCGCCAGTTCATCCGTGGTGCCGGGCGCCACCGAAGGTGTGGCCGTGCGCCGCGCCAGGGCCGCATGCAAATCCTCAAGCCCGGTGGGTTTGAACAGGCAGCCATCCATGCCCGCCTGCCGGCAGCGCTCGGCTTCCTCGGGCTGGGCGTTGGCGGTAAACCCCAGCAACAGGCACGGCGCCAGGCCACGCTCGCCCTCCAGGGTGCGGATATCCCGCGCCAACTCATAACCGTCCTTGAACGGCATATTGCAGTCGGTAATCACCCCGTCAAAATGCCCGGACAGCCACAACTCAAGCCCCTCGACGCCATCTTCGGCGGTGGTGATCCGGTGCCCCAGGAAGCTCAATTGCCGGGCCAGCAGCAGCCGGTTGGCCGGGTAGTCATCCACCACCAGAATGTTCAGCGCGTGGGCCGGCGGAGTTTCCACGGCAACCGGTGCGGGCGGCATCAGCGTGCTGTCGGCGACTGCCAGCTCCAGGGTGACATCCACCCGAGTGCCCTGCCCCAGCAGGCTGCTCAATTGCAATTGCCCCCCCATCATCTCGCACAGGTTGCGGCTGATGACCAGGCCCAGGCCCGAACCGCTGCGCGCCGATTGCGCAGTGTTGCTGCCCTGGATAAACGGGTTGAACAGGCGCTTCTGGTCTTCGACACTGATGCCGATGCCGGTGTCTTCCACCCAAAGCCTGAGGTTCAAGTAGCCGCTGGCAATCGCCGACGAGCCGGACGCGCCAAGCCGCACCCGGCCGTGAGGGGTGAACTTGATCGCGTTGCTCAAAAGGTTCGACACCACTTGCTTGAAGCGCATCGGGTCCACCAGCACGTACCGATCAATCAGCGGGTCGAGCTCCACCTGCAGTACCAGGCCCCTGGCCCGCGCCAGCCCCTCGAAAACCCGCGCCACCGACGCCAGCAACTCGTGCAGGTTCGAAGGCTCGAGGGTCAGGGACAGGTGGCCCGATTCTATACGCGCGATATCGAGGATATCGCCGATCAATTCCAGCATGCCCCGTGACGCATCAGCGGCCACCTCCAGCGCATCGCGGTCGGCCCGGTTCTGCTCGGCGGCTTTCAGGGCCAGTTCGATCATGCCGATCACGGCGTTCATGGGCGTGCGGATTTCATGGCTCATGGTCGCGAGAAACGTGGTCTTGGCGCGGTTGGCCGCGTCGGCATCCTCCTTGGCCTCCTGCAACTGGCCGAGCAGTTGCTGCCTTTCGCTGACATCCACCCAGCCGGCGATCATGCCCACCACCTGCTCATTACCGTCGCGGTACGGCAGCATCCAGTGGTAGATGGTCAGGACCGCACCGCCCGGCACCTTGAGCAAGCGGTCCTGGATCTGTGGCTCGCCCCGCTCCATCAAGCGCAGGTAATCCTGATGAAAAGACTCGGCCTGGGGGCGATTGCCGGTGTCGGTCTCGACCACGGTTTTACCGGTCACGTCCTCCAGCTTGAAACCGAACACATCAAGGTAAGCGCTATTGCACGCCATCAGCCGGCCCAGGCGATCACGCACATAAATCGGATGGGGTGTGCCGTCGATCAGCACGCCCATAAAGCGCATCTGATCACTCAGCGCTCGTTCGGCCTCGACGCGCTTGCGTATTAGCTGACGCAGATAAATCGCCCAGCCGAGGGTGATCAGCAACAGCAGCGCCGCCAGGCTGAAACCTTGAATAATCGCATTGCGGTGCCGCGCCCAGTAGCTGTCTTCAACCAATACCTCGCTACGCCAGTGGCCAGCCAATTCGTCCATTTCCTGGGGCGTAATACTCAGCAGCGCCTTGTCGAGGATCGAATACAACTCCAGTTGGCTGCGGTTGACGCCAAAGGCTATACGGGCCGGCTCGGACCCGACCGTGCTGGTGATCCGCAACCGGTCACGGTACTCGCGGGCAATCATGTAGCGGGCGCTGATCAAGGTATTGACGGCGGCATCGGCACCGCCATCGGCCACCAGCTCCATGCCGTGCTCGGGGTTCTCGACGTCCACGAACTTGATGCTCGGATAGTCCTGGGCGATGCCCTCCTGCAGGCTATTGCTGCCAATCAGCGCCAGGCGCTTGCCGGCCATGTCTTCCAGGGTAAGGGGGCTGCCGTCATCAATGCGACTGACCAACACAAACGGATTGGTCAGGTAAGGCCGGGTAATGCGTACCTTGTCCGTGCGCTCGACGCTGGGGGTGACCACCGCGATCATGTCTGCACCACCGGTGTTGACCCTGTCGATTTGCCGGAGCATCGAGGTGCCGGGAATGAAGTCAAACTTCAATCCCGTGCGCAAGCTGATGCGGGCCAGCACCTCGGCGCTCAACCCTTCGAACGCGCCCTGCTTGTCGATAAATGAAACCGGCAGAAACTTGTCGAGTACCGCGACCTTGATCCTCGGGTTCTTGTCCAGCCAACGCTGTTCACTGGCACTCAAGCGCAGCCGGTCCGCCCCCAGGAACCCCAGGTTGCCGGCACTCCAGCGCCGGAGGATTTCCATCTGCTCGCTGACCGGGATCACCGCCAGTGCCGCATTGATGATCGACAGCAAGCGCGCGTTGTCCCGGGAAAATGCAAACGCGAAGGGATTGACCTCAAGTGACGAGAAGTCGGCCATGCGGACGTTGTTCAGGTGGTTCCTGTTGATCAGGTAGTTGGTGCTGATTGCATCGCCGAGGTAAACATCTGCATGGCCGAACGCAACCGCGCCGATGGCCTCGAAGGTTGAAGGGAACAGCTGGATCCGGGCATTGGGGTAAAACGCCTGCACCGCGTCAGGCTGCATGTAGTGATAAAACATCGCCACACGTTTATCGGCCAGGTCGCTGCTCAGGCCCTGGCTGTCACCCGTGCGGGTGACCAGGGTCGGTTGATCCATGGCATAGGAGCGCGAGAGTACCAACTGCGGGTCTGCCGCCTCGTAGCCGTTGGCAGATCCCACAAAATCCACCTCGCCACGCTTGAGCGCGGTGATGACTTCATCGCGATTGTCGTAGCGGCGCACTTCTATCGTGATGTTCAGCGCATCGGCGATCAGCGACGCGTAATCCGCAGTAATCCCCTCGAGTTCATCGCTGGTGCTCAACTCGAATGGTGCGTAGTCGGGCCCAGAGATCCCCATCAACAACCGGCGCCGTTCGCGCAGCCAGCTCCACTGCGTTTCATGCAGCCGTACGGCGGGCGTTTCAATGACGGAATGCCCCAACAGATACAGGGTGCGCGGCTCGCCAAGCGCCAGGCCTTGTGTGCAGAGCGCGCCCAGCAGCACACTTGCGCTGAGCCACAAGACCCGAAAGTTGATCATTTCAGATCAGATGATTGCGCTGGGCGAACTTGGACAAATGCACCACCGACGACATCCGCAGCTTCTCCTTCAGTCGGGTTTTATAAGTGCTGATGGTCTTGTGGCTGAGCAACATGTCCTCGGCAATTTCCTTGTTACCCAACCCCAGCGCCAGCTTCTGCAGTACGGTCAGCTCGCGGTCGGAAAGCTCTGCCACCAGGTCCTGCTCGGTGGATTGCAAATCGTCGCGGCGCACCGAGCTGGTGGGCAGGCTCGGAAAGCAGCTGTAGTTGGACATCACGGCCTTGATCGCTTTTTGCAACTCATCCAGCTCGCCGGTCTTGGCGACAAACCCCATCGCGCCGGCACGCATGCAGCGGGTGGAAAAAAACACCGCCAGGTAGGACGTCAGCACCAGGATCTTGCACGGCAGGCCCAGCGCCTTGATCCGGCTGATCACCTCCAGGCCACCCAGCTTCGGCATCGCCAGGTCGAGGATGATCAGCTCGGGGCGCTCCTCCCGGGCAATCTGCATGGCATCGGCGCCGTTGCCGGCCTCGAAGATCGTGTCGAAGCCTTCCTGCTTCAGCAGATAGCGGACGGTTGCGCGGATAAATGGATGGTCATCCACGATTAAAGCTTTGCTCATAAGGCTCCCCTGGGAGGATTCAGTACCGTTACACATCACACGGGACCTATCTACCTGTGAGAAATGACAGTTCCGACGAACGGAACTGAACAGTCCTACAAGCAGCAGTCGGGTCCCTCCATTTGAACAGCGCATAACCCTAGGTAGGCGGCACCTGCGTGCCTGGCTAGTCGCAAGCGCGCAACCTTACCAATGGAACGGCGTAACAACTGAAGGGATAGTCCCAGCTGAATGTAGGATTTTTCCTCACCACAAGCATAGTAAAGAGCCGGTCCCGGGGGCGCCAAGGCGGCCTAGTCGGTGGTACTCGGACTCCAGAACGCTTGCACCACGAGGGCTGAAGTGGAAATACGCGCCACCAGCGCATCCAGTTCGTCACCGTCTACCGAGGTCACGGCCAGCGTCGCCTCGATTTCCACCTCTTCAGGACCAAAGGGACGTACGTCCACATCACTGGCCGGGTAGTTGCAGCGAGCAAGTTCGGCTTCGAGCAAGGCCAATACCGCCTTCTGCTGGGTACGCCGGGCCACCACATACAGAATGTTGGTCACCTCGGCCGACACCACGTCCAGTGGCTGGCGGTTGATGTTATTGACGATCGGGCGCAGCAGCGTGTTGGCCGCCAGCACAAACAGCGTACCGAGCAGCGCTTCGAGGATCAGGTCGGCACCGGCACAGGCACCCACCGCCGCCGACGCCCAGAGCGTGGCCGCAGTATTCAGGCCGCGCACGTTGCCTTCTTCACGCATGATCACACCGGCACCGAGAAAACCGATGCCCGAGACCACATAGGCCACGACCCGCACCGCCCCTTCGGCGCCGCCCAGGCGGTTGGCCATGTCGACGAAAATCGCCGCTCCCACCGCCACCAGCACGTTGGTGCGCAGCCCCGCCGTGCGCTGGCGGTACTGACGCTCAAACCCGATCAGGCCACCGAGAATGAAGGCCGCGGTGAGGCTGACCAGCGTGTCGATCAGCGAGTTGAGGTTGATGTTGTTGATTGCTTGCATAGGCGTCTTCCCTATTCATGACCAGCCAAACTTACGCGAGGAAACCTTCGGCCAGGTACGACCATCCTGGGCCGTGATTGAGTCACGGGTACGACAGGACAGGCCCGCCCGTCGCAAACGACAGGCGCGTCCGCAGTACCGTGATGCAAGGCATCCCGTACTGTTAAGCGTCGATGAGAGGGAATTCGGAATCGGACCAGGACTGGCCGCCATCGAAATGCCGCTTCTCGCTTCTGGGCGAGACAACGGCATCGGAAAAATGCGCGTTATCTTGCCAAGTATGTGCCGGTTATCGAGACCGGCCGACGACTGTCACTCGAACAAGTACCCACTGAGGGTCTCCGCTATTGATGAAAACGCGCGAAGCTTACGCTCCGAATTAATGAGAGTAAACCGTAGGAAAATTTACCCGATGGGTTTGGGCAGGTTCTTCAGGGAGGGTTCAGGTACGCACCACTGCGCAGCTCTCCCCCCCCGTAGCAGCTGTCGAGCCCAAGCACTGCGCGGCAACTCCCCTGCTTCAACAACATCCATGTTCACCGCCCCTCAATCATCCCGCGTCAGTACTTCCAGCAACTCAATCTCAAACCGCAAATTACTGTTGGGCGTGATATGCGCCCCCATCGAGCGCTCGCCGTAGGCAAGGTGCGCCGGCACAAACAACGTGCGAATGCCGCCAACTTTCATGCCCATCAGCCCCTGGTCCCAGCCCTTGATGACGCGACCTGTGCCGATCACGCACTGAAACGGCTTGCCGCGTTCCCATGAGGAGTCGAACACCGTGCCGTCTTCCAGAGTGCCGGTGTATTGCGTGGTGATCAGGGCGCCTTTGACCACGGTTTTGCCGTCGCCGAGGCGGATGTCGGTGATTTCCAGTTCGGTGCTCATCGTGCTCTCCCGCTATCCAAAGTCACAGCCAATGCCAGAACCGACTCCAGAACCCACGCCCCAGATCATTCTTGCAGCCCGCATATTGCGCCGCATACATCTGCGAACGCGCCTGAACCTTGCCCGCCACCGGCATCAGCCAGGCTTTGCTCGCGTAGGTACGCTGCCGGTAACCGCCCCAGCCTTCGTGGTAATTCAGGTACTGGCCGTAGGCATCGTATTTGTATACGCCGTTGATGGTGTAGGTCTTGTCCATGTACCAGCCGACAAAGTCGATGGCGTCGTCAAAGTCCTGCCGGCTGGCGCCGTAGCGTCCCGTGCTTTTCTGGTAGTCGCTCCACACTTCGTCCTTGGCCTGGGCGTAGCCGGAGGCCGTAGACACACGACCCCAGGGGATGATCCACAGCAGGTACTTGCGTGGGGTCTTGGCGTCCTGCCGGAAGCCCGATTCCTGATACATGATCGCGAACGGCACCTGGATCGGCACGCCCCAGCGCGCCTGGGTCACCTTGGCGGCGTCGTACCAATCGTCTTTTTCGCGGAAGATGCCGCAGATGTCGTTGGGGGTGCGGGGTGGCGAGGTGCCGCATCCCGCCAATAAGGCGGTGAGCAGCAACAGCCCTGCGGTTTTTCCTGCGTTCAAAAGCTCACCGTCTCGTCGTGAGAATAAAAGGCGGGCAGTTTACTCGTTCGCCGGGGTTCCTGCAGAGGTGAAAGCAACACGAATCCTGTGGCGAGGGAGCTTGCTCCCGCTGGAGTGCGAAGCGCTCCCGGACCGGTTGACGCGGTATGCCTGAGGCACTGCGATCATCGGTTTTGGGGCTGCTGCGCAGCCCAGCGGGAGCAAACTCCCTCGCCACATTTTGGTGGGTGGTTCAGGCAGTGACGACCGCCGTCAGTTCCATTTCCAGCAGGCCGTTGCTGGGTAATCCCGTCACGCCCACCGCCGAACGCGCATGCCGGCCGTGCTCGCCAAACAGCTCAATCAACAGTTGCGAGGCGCCGTCGACCACCTTGGAGAAGCCCTGGAAACCTTCCCCGCCAAACACAAACCCGCGAACGAACAGGATGCGCTCGACGTTCTCCAGCCCTACCGCCTGGTCCAGCACGCTCAAGGCCCGCAGCACACAGGTCTGCCCTGCTTCGTTGACCAACTCCGTAGAGGTCTGGTCCGTCACCGGCCCGGTAATCACGCTGTCACCCTGCCGACAAACCTGCCCGCTGACATACGCCACGCCTCCATGAATCGTCACCGGCACGTAGTCCCCCTTGGGGCTCGGCGCTTCGGGTAATTCCAGCCCGAGGGCTTGCAGTTTTTCGCGCACGCTCATGCCGGTTCCTCGACAAATTCCACATGCCCACCCAGCCAGCAACCTTGCACCTGCCCCGCTTCATCCCGGCGAAACCGCAGGGAGATTTGCGAAGGTCGGCCCATGGCCCGGCCCTGGCGGATGTGCACCGGGCGATCATCTGCCGTCACCAGGCCATTCTCCAACAAGCCAAACGCCAACGCGGCAGCCGCGATGCCGGTGGCGGCGTCTTCCGGGTAACCCGAGGACTTGGGAAACTGCCGCGCATCAAATTGTCGCCCGTCCAGATCCGATGGCGCATAGGGGTACAAACCGGTGGAGCCGATGCGCTCGCACAGTTGCTGCATCCGCCGGTAATCCGGTTTCAGGCTATCCAGTACCGCCACGCTTTTCAGCGCGATCAGGGTTTTCACCCGGCTGGTGCAAGCGTTCTGGATCGGCAGCGGTGCCAGTTCGTTGGAAGTGATGCCGAGCACCGACAGAATCTCGGCCTCGACTTCGGCATCGTTCAACGCCTCGACCTGGCCCTTGGGCTGGCTGATTTCCACCTGGATATCCGGGGTGCCCGCAGCGGTGATCCGCGCATCCACCGGACCGCTCAGGGTCGATAACGTCAGGCGGTCCTTGTGCAGCATGCCCAACCGATCCAGCAGCCACACCGCTCCCACGGTGGCGTGGCCGCACATTTCCATCTCGTGGTTGGGCACCCAGAAGCGCAAGGCAAAATCGAACTCGCTGCCAACCGGTGCGGCGAACACGAAGCCGCACTCATGGCCATAGTCGCGGGCGACTTGCTGCATGTCGGCATCGCTCATGCCATCGGCGACGGCCACGGTTGGCGCGGGGTTGCCGCCACGGGCGGTGGCGGGAAAAACATTGACCAGGTGAACCTCGGGCGTCATTTCGCCTCTCCCTGAAGGGTGGAAACAGTCGGCGCCACGGCGTCGACGATGGAGTTGGTGTAGACCTGCTGCGGGTCGAGTTCGACCGGGTCGCTCTCCACAGCGTTCATGAAGCGAATGTTTTTCTCAACGCCGTCTTTCTCGATGCGCGGCGTGGCCGGGTAGGACGGCAGCGAAGCGGTCCAGGCAGCATTGAAGATGGCGGCGTCGGTGTGGGCGAAATACGGGCGTACCGACTCGCGGGCCTTGTCCGGGTCGCTGGCAATCAGGTGTTCGGCACGCCACAGGGCGCGGACCATTTTTTCGGCCGTGACCTTGTTGCTGGCCAGCCAGTCTTCACGGGCAATCATCGCAGTGAAGAGGAAGCCGTCCAGGGGTTTGTATTCGCCCTTGGCCAGGTCCATCAACACAAAGCCGCCTTGCTTCTCGGCGGTGGTGATGGTGGGTGGCGACAGCGAGAAGCCGTTGATGCTGCCCTGGGAAAACGCCGCGAGCATGTTTGGCGCGCCGCCGATGGGCATGATGGTGAAGTCTTTGTCCGGGTTGAGCCCCGCATCCTTGGCCAGGTAGCGCACCAGCATGTCGGTGGTGCTGCCAGGGCCGGTGACGCCGATCTTCAAGCCCTTGAGAGCCTGGGCACGGGCGGCCAGGGATGAGGTGGCCGACACGCCGGCCTTTTGCGCCGAGGCACCGTCGATCACCACGGTGCTGCCGAACTGGGTCTGCACGGCGGCGAACGCCTGGACATTCTGGCCTTTGGTGCGGGCGCGCACCGCGACGGCGGGCAGGCCTACGTACGCATCCGCATCACGCCCCAGCACGGCGGTGAGTGCTGCCGAGCCGCCTTTCTGGAATACGATGACGTCCACATTCAGGCCTTCATCGGCGAAGTAGCCTTGCTTCTGCGCGACGTAGATCGGCACATAGAGGAAGCCTTCGCTGGGGAACGCCAGGGTGACTTTGGTCAGGTCCCGGGCCTGCGCGGCGGGCAGGCAGGAAGCGAGTAAAACGCTGGCGATGAACAGTGGTTTGAACATGATCAAGCTCCGCAAAAATAAGGGGTTAAACCGCAACTTCACGTTCCGCTTCGTTGGCCTTCCACGGCATCAACTTGCGTTCGGCCAGCTTCACCGCCGTGTTCAGGATCAGCGCGAGGGCGATGATGCCCACCAGTGCGGCAAATACACCGGCGGTATCGAACTGCGAGGCTGCATCCGAGAGCAGGTAGCCCAGGCCCCGGTTGGCGGCGATGATCTCGCCCACCAGCGCGCCGATCAGCGCATAGGGCACCGACAGGCGCAGGCCGGTGAATACCCAGGTGAAAGCGGACGGGATGACCACCATGGTCAGCAGGTCGCGCTCCTTGGCGCCCATCAGGCGCAGGATGGTCAGTTGCTCGCGGGACACGTTGCGCACGCCGCTGTAGGTGTTGAGGAACACCAGGAAGAACACCACGGCCGCGGTCAGGATGACTTTCATCGGCAAGCCGATGCCGAACCAGAGGATGAACAGTGGCGCCAGCGCGACTTTCGGCAAGCTGTAGAAGGCGGTCAGGAACGGGTCGAGAATATCCGCCAGCAGCTTGGCGCGGCCCAGCACCAAACCGGCGATCAAGCCTGCGAGGGAGCCGAAGAAGAAGCCCAGCACGGCTTCCAGGGTGGTGATGCCGGCGTGATAGAAGAACACCCCGTTCATGAGGATTTTCCACAGGCTTTGCGCCACCGCCGAAGGCCGGCTGATGAAAAATTCCACGCCGAACCAGCGGGACACACACTCCCAGAACACCAGCAGGAAAATCAGGAGCAGCAAGCGATAGACCTGGATCATACGACCTCCAGCGAGTGAGCCAATGAGGCGGGATCGGCAGCACCGGCGACGTCGGGCGCCAAGCGTTTCCAGAGGGCGGCGCAGAGTTCCACGTAGCGTGGGTCGGAGCGCAATTGCACCAGGTTGCGTTCACCGCCCAAGGGAATATCGAGCACATGGTCGATGGTGCCCGGGCGACCGGCGAACACCACGCAGCGGTCCGCCAGCGCGATGGCTTCATCGACATCGTGGGTGACGAACAGCACGGTCTTGTTGAGCTTGCGGCACAGGCGCAAGAGTTCGGTCTGCAGGGTCAGGCGCATCTGCGCATCAAGGGCGCCGAAGGGTTCGTCCATCAGCAGGGTTTCCGGGTCGCTGGCCATCAAGCGCGCCATGGCCGCGCGTTTGCGCATGCCGCCGGAAAGCTGGTTAGGGTAGCTTTCGCCAAAACCGGTGAGGCCCACCAGCGCCATCAGCTCCTCGACGCGACTGTCGATCCGGGCCTTGGGCATGCGGCGGATTTGCAGCGGCACGGCGATGTTGCCGGCCACGGTGCGCCACGGCAGCAAGTGGTCGGCCTGGGTCATGTAGCCGACACGGGTGTTGACGCCCTTGATCTCGGCGCCGTCGTAATGCACCTGGCCCTCCGTGGGGCCGAAGAGCCCGGCGGTCATGTTGAGCAAGGTGGACTTGCCGCACCCCGAAGGTCCGACCAGGGTGATGATTTCGCCCCGCTGAACTTCAAGCGATACGTTGCGCACGGCCACAAACTGGCGGCCTTCGACTTTGAAGCTTTTTTGCACCCCTGCGAAGCTGATAAAGGGTTTTGCACTCACCGCCCCTCCTCGTCCGGTAGGCCGGACTTGTTTGTTGTTGACGGGGTGAGGATGAACGGATGACGGATTTGCGGCGCACGGGATCGGGCCGGATCATGCGCGGGATCGGGACATCAAAAACGTTGAGGCGGTATCAGCCGCGGCGCCACTCATCCGGCGACACGCCCAGCACCCGGCGAAACACATGGGCCAGGTGTGACGGTGACTCATAGCCGACGTTATTGGCGATCTCCAGCACCGACATGCGGGTGTGCCGCAACAACGTCTGCGCGCGCTCCAGGCGCAGGCGCTGGACGTACGCCAGCACCGTCTCGCCGGTGTGCAGCGCGAACAGCCGGGTCAGATGGCGGCGCGACATGTGAAACGTCTCGGCGATTTCATCCAGCCCCGGCGCATGTTCGAGGTTGCCTTCCACGTACGCCTTGACGTCACGCACCAGCATGGCGCCGTGGCGCTCGGTAGATGAGCGTTGCAGACTCGGCTGGCTGAGGGAAATCGCCAGGCATTCGAGCAGCAGCAGGTGATCGGCCTGGGCCACCTGACGGCGGCGGTCGATGTACAGGTCGGGTTGGCTGAAGGCTTTTTTTGCCAGGAGCAGATGGTGCAACGGCGCGGAGGTTTGCCAGATGCCCAGGGTGGGCACGCGCAGCAAGCGGTTGGCGTCACCGGACAGGTCACGCAAGGCGTAGTGCATGTAGTCGGGGTCGACGTAGAACGCTACGTGGCCCTGGCTGGCGGTGAGTGACGAGGAGGAATGGCTGGATTGCGGCGGCACCAGTACGAACTGGCGGTCGATCACCGAGGTGGTGCGCCCGCTTTCTTCATCCTTGAAACGCAACAGGCCGTGCTCGGGCACCATCAGCATGAATTCGTCGTGGGCATGGGCCCCGGTTTCATAGGCGCCGTTGGAGTTGAAGACGCTGTAGATGTCGCGCATCGCCAGGCACTGCCAGTGGATGTTGGAGTGCTGACACTAGCATGTTTGGTGCCAGCGAAGCATTGTGGCGAGGGAGCTTGCTCCCGCTGGACCGGGCTGGCGCTCCAGTGCGTAGCGCGCCCCTCTTTTTGGGGCCGCTTCGCAGCCCAGCGGGAGCAAGCTCCCTCGCCACATAGATCACCTCAGGTCATGATCAGGCCAACGGTACACGACGGGTGGAAATCGCCAGGCGACCCACACCGAAGCTCAACGCTGCGCCCAGCAGCAACATCAACAAGGTGCTCCACGCAGCACGGGACAGTTGCTTGGCCGCGACTTCACCGGCTTCACGGGCTTTCTGTTCAGCCTGTTGCTTCAGTTCGTCGACCTTCTGCACGGCCTGCTGGTAGGCCTGGGCGTAGTTGTCGACAATCTGGGTGGCCTCAGCCTGGCTCTTGCCGGTACGGGCCGCAACAATGTTGACCAGTGCCTGCTTGTCCGCCGCGTTCAACGCCGGCTCACCGGAAGCCTTGACCCGCTCGAACCACTGCTTCAATTCATCACCAGCCTGGGCTGGGTTGGTCGCGGCATCGTTGGCCGACTGCTTGCCGTCCGCAGCCGCCTGATCGGCTTTTTGCTCAACGTTGGCCGGGGCCAGTTCAGGTTTGCCGCTCTGCTTGAGCAGTGTGTCGAGCTGACCTTGCAGGCTGTTCCAGTCCAGCTTGATGCCCTGCTCATTCAGTTGCTGCTTGACGCTGTCGCTGATACCCGGCGCCACGGCGGCGATCCCGCTGCCGGCAGCCGACAGGCCCTTGCCGACGACATTGCCCGCCGCTCCCACAACGCTAGTGGCCAGCGCGGCCAGCAGCCAGGTGGTGAGCAAGGTGGTGATGGTCCAGCTCAGCACGCCGTGCAGGCCGCCGCGATCCGGCGCGGTGCGCCCGGCCACGAATGCACCGGCACCGATTGCCAGCAGCGTCGAGACAAACAGCCAGATCCCGGCACCGGTGCCGAAGCCGCTCAGCGGGTTACCCGCGGCCATCGGGTCTACCGCGCTGGCGCCAATCGCGGTGCCAAGTACGCTCAATACCAGATAGGTCACCAGGGCAATTGCACTACCGGCCAATACCGAGCCCCAGGACACACGAAACAGCGAACGGTTGGTTTCATAGACAGTGGTCATGTTAAATCCTTTGAACAGTGGGTAGGTGGCCAGTTTGGCGAGGCACCTGCCCTGCGGTCTCGACACAATTGCACTAGGCGCACTGGTGCATTCGCACCCCGCGCCGGGCACTTTCTCTGCACTATCCTGAGCCTCAGGTGTCGTACTTCCCATGCGACTTACCCCAGGAGAAACCATGAGCCAGGCCGTCCTCGCCAAAGAAACCAACCGCCGCCAACTGCAGCAGATCATCTCCGGCTTGTCCGACGGCGTGATCCTCGCCGAGGCCGACCAGACCATCCTCTGGGCCAATGAAGCCGCGCTGCAGATGCATGGCGTGGATAAAGTCGAAGACCTGGGTGCCAACACCAAGGAATACGCCGCGCGCTTTGCCTTGCGGTATCGCAACAACCACCCGTTGGTGCTGGAGAATTATCCTCTGAGCCGGGTGGCAGACGGTGAAGAGTTCAGCGATGTGGTGGTGGAAGTCACCCCCACCGGCGACGAGGAAAAAGTCTGGGTGCATCGCCTGCGCAGCCTGGTGCTCGACGACGCGTCGGGCGAGCCGGAATTGCTGGTGTTGATCCTGAGCGACGCCACCGAATGGGCCAGCGCCGAACAGCGCTTCGAAAAGACCTTCAATGCCAACCCGGCGCCGGCGGTGATTTGCCGCCTGAGCGACCTGCGCTACATCAAGGTCAACCAGGGCTTCCTGGAGATGACCGGCTACAACCGCGACCAGGTGATCGGCCACTCGGTGTATGAACTGGACGTGCTGGAACAGGCCGAAAACAAGGACCTGGCCGTCAAGCGCCTGGGCGAAGGCGCGACCATTCCACAGATGCAAGCCGAACTGAAACTGCCCGAAGGCGGCAGCAAACTGGTGATCGTGGCCGGCCAGCCGCTGGACATGAATGAGGAAGACTGCATGCTGTTTTCCTTCACCGACCTGGAGCCTCGCCGCAAGGCCGAAACCGCCCTGCGTCAGAGCGAGGAACGCTTCGCCAAGTCGTTCCGCCTGACGCCGGTGCCGACCCTGGTGTGCAACGCCGCCAACCGCCAGGTGGTGGATATCAACGAAGCCTTCATGACCATCACCGGCTATACCAGTGAAGAACTGATCGGCAAATCCATCGAAGACATCGACTTTATCGACAGCCCCCAGGCCTGCACGCAACTGTTCACCACCCTGGAAAAAGCCGGCAACCTCGACGGCCTCGACCTGAAGATCCGCAAGAAAGGCAATGAGCTGATCGACTGTGTGCTGTCTGCCGACACCGTCAGTATCCAGGATGTGCCCTGCTACCTGCTGGTGCTGATGAACATCACCGAACGCAAGCGCTCCGAGCTGGAACTGGTGGCCGCGATCGAGGAAGTGATGCAGGACGCCTCATGGTTCAGCCAGACGCTGATTGAAAAACTGGCCAATGCCAAGAGCGTCAACAGCCCCAATGTACCGAACATTTCCTTCACCGACCTGACCGCCCGCGAGCGCGACGTACTGGGGTTGATTTGCGAAGGCCTGGCCGACAAGGAAATCGCTTCGCGCCTGAAACTGGCACCCAACACCGTGCGTAACCATGTGGCCACGGTGTACTCCAAACTGGGGGTGCATAGCCGTAGTGCAGCCATCGTGTGGGCCCGTGAGCGCGGGCTGTTTGCCGGTGAGTTGCGGGTTAAAAAGCCGAAATAGAGTGCAAATGCACTAGTGCGACCGGTGCAAATTCGCCTTATTGCGCGGGGGTGCACTGCTTAACCTTGAAGGGTGGGCACAGGGCTTCGGGTCCTGTGCCGTTGAGATGTCATGCCCTTTAAGGAATCCATCATGAAAAGCGAACAAGTCAAAGGCGCCGTCGAAAAAGTGGCCGGCAAGGCTCAAGGTTTTCTGGGTGATCTGACCGGTGACGAACGTCTCCAGGCCGAGGGTGTAGCTCGCCAGGCCGCTGGCCAGTTGCAGCAAACCTACGGTGACGCGCTGGACACCGTCGGCGATTTCGCCAAGCAAAAACCCCTGGCAACGGTTGCGATCGTCGCCGGTGTCGGCCTGCTGCTGGGCCTGTTGCTGCGTCGTCGCTGAGGAGAACCCTGATGTTTACGCTCTCCCAACTGCGCAACTGCATCGAAGAGGCCCTGTCGCCCCTGACCTGCGAATTCACCCTGTGCCGTGACGCGTCGTTGACGCTCAAGGTCTTCGACGCCGAAAGCGGCCGGGTGGATTTGGTGGTCACCGGGATCAGCGTCAACAAGCTGCAGACCCCGCAGGAAGTGGAAAAGATGGTCGACGAGTTGCGGTACGAATTGCAGAGCAACACCGTCGGTAAACTCAGGCTGGATGACCTGCCGCTGCGCCCTTTGTAGGAGCAGGCTTGCTCGCGAAAAACGCCCAGGCACCGCGTTCATTCAGGCGTGGCGCGTTATCGTTGACGACCTTCGCGAGCAAGCGTGCTCCTACAGTATGTCGCGGGCTTTCAACGACGCCCCGATAAAATAGAACACCCCTCCCCCGACAATGAACGCTGCCAACATGTAGAACATGTAGTGGGCCGGCAGGTTGGCCAGCACCAGCCCGCACAGCACTGGCCCCAGGGCAGCACCGAGGTTGGAGAGGTTTTGCGCCCCGTAGTACATGCCCCGCAGGTTGTCCGGGGCGATGCGGTCGATGAACATGTACTCGGCCGGAAACACCACGATTTCGCCCACGGTGAAAATCGCCATCGCCAGGATCCACCACCACACGTTGCTCGCCAGAGCAAAGCCAATCACCCCCAGCATGAACATGCCCAGGCCGAAGATCAGCCACTGGCTCAGGTAGCGGTGGGAAATGCGCCGGCCAATCGCGTATTGCAGGGCAATCACCAACACCGCGTTGGTGGTGAGTACCGCGCTGATGATGGTGTAGGTGTATTCGGCGGTAGTGGTGGTCACCAGGTACTGCGACAGGTACGCGGTGAACTGGCCGAACACCACGGCACTGAGCAGGCCGCCGACGGTGAAGCACACCAGTCGGTGATCCCGCAGCAATACACGCCCCACCGCGAGGAACGACACCGGCTTTTGCGTGGTGTCTACCGTGGCCAGCGTGCGGTCGCCCCAACGCCAGTACAGCAGGAAAAAACCGAAGCCCAGGACCGCCGACAGGATAAACGGCAAGCTGATATCGAGCTTGGCCACCATCGCGCCAAAAAACGGCCCTACGGCATAGCCGATATTGGTCAGGGTGTACTTGATGGAAAACGCTTCGCTGCGCTCATCTTCCGGCAACAGGCTGGCAAACCCGGACTTGATCGCGATGTCGATCACCGCGTACGCCAGGTTGATCAGGATCAGGCAGCTGTAGAACGACCAGATTTCCCGGGCCAGCACCGTGCCGATAAACCCCAGGGCAAACACCACACTCAAGCTGAGCAATAGCCTATAGCTGTCGATGCGGTCTACCAGGAAACCGCCGTAGACACTCAGCAGCGAGCCGACGATCAACGAGCTGCCGATCACCAGGCCGACCTGGCTGATGTCGAGGGCAAAGTGGTTGGTGAGGTAGATCACCAGGTACGGGAAGGTGATGGCCTTGGCCAGGGTGAGGATCAGCGTGGCCGACAACAACAGGTTCACGGTACGCGGGTAATTTCTTATTGTGGCAAGCATCCTGCTCTCATTCCAATCAAGGTAAAGGGACCATTGCGGCCCGCAGCGGACGTACCTTAACGCAAAACAAGAAGAAAAAAATGCTGATTTATGCATTTATGCAAAAATCAAATCCAGCGGGATGAAGCGAGATCACCCATCCCGCCGAACGCTTTATTTTTTAACGGGGGTGATGTCGAGAATCGTGCCGTTGGTGGTCTTGAGCAATACGTACTTGTCGTTCACTCGAGCCCACTGGCTGTCTTCTTCCGGCTGCTTCAGGCCACGTTTCTTCCAGTCGGCAATGGCCGACTCCTTACGCATCAGAATGTCTGGCGCGCGGTCTCCCGTCTTGAGGTCGCGGGTATTGATATTCGAAGGCTGCACGGTTTTTTGCGGGGTATCCGCGGCCTGGACGGTGAGACTCGCGGCGGACAGGCTCGCGGCAACCAGCAGGCAGGCAACAAGGGATTTGGACTTCATGGGCACTTCCTTCAATGAATGACGCGTAAAGATTCCGACCGCAGCGGCGTGGAATCATTCAGCGCCGTGATGGAAGCGGCAGATGGATGGGCGGCCAGCGACCGGGCCGGCGATTAATCAGATAAGATTGGTTCTTTTTTCCAGCCGCTCAGGAATTCCAATGACTGGTACCCACGTCATCATCATTTTCGTGACCGTTGTCACCTTGCTCGCGCTCTACGTGTTCGGCACCTACAGGGAACTGGTGGCCCTGCTCGATCGCTGCAAAAAAGCCTTCGGCCAATTCAAGGAGGCCGAACAACAATTGGCGGCGGCGCAAAATGCCTCGTCACCCAGCGCAGAAATCGCCAGCCTGGAAAGCCGTGTCGCGTTCACCCGCCAGCTCTTCCACGACTCGGTCAACAACTACAACACCTACAAGCACAAGTCGCCGACCTCGGTGGTGGCCGAGCTGCTCGGGCATCGTGATGATGTCAGCCTGTCGGGGTTCGAGGCCAAGCGTACGGCCTGACCTGCCGGCGCTTACACAGGCGCACGCTGAAGTGTCGGCGTGCCCTGATGAAACACCATCTGCCACTGCCCGCCGCTTTCGCGCCACACCGAACTGCGCAACGACTCCCCCGCCGCATTTGCATCCGTCGCCGCGCGCTGGCAGCGATACGTCACCAACGCCACGCCTTCGGCCAGCACCTTCATTGCAAAGTCACTGATGCTTCGGGCTGAAAACACCTCATCCTGCAGCCCTTCGATCACCTCGGCCTTGCTGCCCCACACATTGCCACTGGCACCAAATTCGACGAAATCATCCGCCAGCAGCACCGACAACCGCGCCGCATCTGCACGGGTGGTGCATTGGTGCAGCTCCTGTTCCAGGCGGCGTAAATGCTCTGCCAACTCCATACCCATTGCCCTCGTGAAATTAATCCTGTAATTTTTCATGAAATTTCCTGATAAGAATTTCACGAAGCGCCCATGGACAAGCAAGAAGAACTCGACGCCCTGGCGATCCTGATCCACGACCTGCGCAAGCACAAGAAGCTCACCCTGGCGCAACTGGCGCAAAAGATCGAGCGTTCCGTGGGTTTCCTGTCCCAGGTTGAACGCGGCCTGTCGCGCCCGACCGTGGCCGACCTCACGGCCATCAGCCACGCCCTCGGTGTGCCCACCACCTATTTCTACAGCCTGTCCAAACCCAAGGCGGTGGACTGGGTCACCCGCCCCAACGAACGGCGCACGGTGTATTACGCCAATGGCATCACCGACATCCTGGTGTCGCCGAGCATGCACGGCGCGTTCTCGATCCTCGACAGCCTGCTGGCCCCCGGTGCCAACAGCGGCGAACAAACCATGAGCGACCGTGCCGAACAGGCCGGTTACGTGCTGGAGGGCGAGTTGACGCTGTGGGTCGAGGGCGAGCCGGACTCGGTCACCCTGGGCCCCGGCGACAGCTTCCACCTGGCCAGTTTTGCCCACTGCCGCTACGGCAACCTGACCGACCTGCCAGCCCGCGTGCTGTGGGTCTATAACTAGGAGCAACACCCGTGAAAAGCCATGCTTCCACGCTTTTGGCCGAAGTCCGGACCTTTCGCCAGAACCATCCCGATGTGCGCTACGTCGACCTGATTGCCCTGGACATTCCCGGGCATTTCTACGGCAAGCGCTACCCGGTGGAGATGCTGGAAAAGGTCGCCGCCGGCAGCCCGTTGAAACTGCCGCAGAACGCGGTGCTGCTGGGTGCCCAGGGCGGCCTGTTCAAGATCGGCGACTATTGCTTCCACGACGGCGACCCGGACGCCAACCGCCGCCTGGTGCCCGGCACCCTCAAGCCGGTGAGCTGGGAGGCGCAGCCGCTGGGGCAGATGTTGATTACCTCCGACGGCACCGAAGCGCCCATCGAATTCGAACCCCGGGAAGTACTGGCCAAGGTGCTGGAACGCCTGCAGCGCAAAGGCATTCACCCGGTGGTCGCGTTCGAGCTGGAGTTCTACCTGTTCGACAAAAAGCTCAGCGACGGCCTGCCGCAATTTGCCCGCGACCCGCTGAGTGATGACGCGGACGACCAGCCCAACTTGCACATCGAGCGCCTGTCACGCTTTGCGCCGGTGTTGGACGATATGGTCGAGACGGCCAAGGCCCAGGGCATCGACATCACGGTGATCACCGCCGAACTCGGCCCCGGCCAGTTCGAAATCAATTTCGGCCACCTGGAAGACGGCCTGCGCGCCGCCGACTGGGCCGCCCTGTTCTGCCGCAGCACCCGTGGCGTGGCCCTCAAGCACGGCTACCGCGCCAGCTTCATGGCCAAGCCTTACCTGCAACATCCCGGCAGCGGCATGCATGTGCACGTCAGCCTGTACGATGCGGCGGGCAATAACCGGCTGGCGGCCCACCAGCAGCAACCGTTGCGCCACGGGGTGGCGGGTTGCCTGGAACTGCTGCCGCACTGCATGCCGATCTTCTCGCCCAACCACAACGCCTTCCGCCGCCTTGGTGGCACGGTCAACGCGGCAACCCGCGCGTGCTGGGGCTTTGAAGACCGTGACGCGTGCGTGCGAATTCCTGAATCCGACCCGCGCAACCTGCGCATCGAACATCGCCTGGCGAGTGCCGATGCCAACCCGTATCTGGTATTGGCGGCGATTCTGGTGGGGCTTGAGCATGGTCTTGAAGCAGCGAAGGAGCCCATCGCCCCGCTGAACGAAGACCGCAACAGCGGCGCGGACTTCCCCCTGGAAATGCTGGAGGCGGTGCGCGCCATGCAGCATCAGCCGACGTTGCGCGAAGGCCTGGGCGCGGAGTTTGTCGACGTGTATTGCGAAAACAAGCGCCAGGACCACCTGGCATTCCAGCAGGAAATTCATGCGCGGGAATATCGCTGGTATCTCTAGGCACTGATGGTTAGCCTCGTGGGCATCTCTGGCTAACCGCGGACTTGCCCATGACCGACCAAAGCGCCCCGGCCCTGAAGGAAATCTTCAACGCCGAACGCCTGCAACACATCGCCAGCGAAATGACCGCGGTGTACCCGGCGTTCGACGCCAAGGGTTTTCTCAAACACGCCAAGGCCGGGCTCGTGGATCTGTCGGTGATGCAGCGCATGGCGCGGGTCAGCGAAAGCCTGCATGCCGTGATCCCGCTGGATTACCCCCAAACGCTGAAGTTGCTGTATGCCCTGGCGCCCCGGCTGAACAGCGCCTTTGTCAGCCTGTTCCTGCCCCACTACGTTGCCAGCTACGGCGGCGATGATTTCAAGCGCTCCATGGCTGCCCTCAAGTACTTCACCACCTTCGGCTCCGCCGAGTTTGCCGTGCGGCATTTTCTGCTGAAGGATTTCAAGCGCACCCTGGCGGTGATGCAACAGTGGTCGCTGGACGACAGCGAACACGTACGACGCCTCGCCAGCGAAGGTTCACGGCCACGGCTGCCATGGTCGTTTCGCCTGGCCGAGGTGCAGGCCGACCCGAACCTGTGCGCTTCGATCCTCGACAGTCTCAAGGCCGACAGCAGCCTCTACGTGCGCAAGTCGGTGGCCAACCACCTCAACGACATCACCAAGGACCATCCGGATTGGGTGCTGGGCCTGATCGAAGGCTGGTCCCTGGATAACCCCCACACCGCGTGGATCGCCCGCCACGCGCTGCGCAGCCTGATCAAGCAAGGCAACACCCGGGCGCTGACGATCATGGGCGCCGGGGCCAGGGCCGAAGTGAAGATCCATCAACTCAAGGTCGAGCCGGCGGCGATCAAGTTGGGGGAGCGGATCAACCTGTCCTTCAGCCTGGAGTCCACTGCCGATTCGTCGCAAAAGCTGGTGGTCGACTACGCCATCGACTATGTGAAAAGCGCCGGTCACAGCGCGTCCAAGGTGTTCAAGCTCAAGGCATTTACCCTGGGTGCCGGAGAACATCACGCCATCAGCCGTGGCCAACATATCCGTGAATTGACCACGCGCAAGCACTATCCCGGCAAGCATGCGGTTCACGTGCTGGTGAACGGTGAGCGGCTGGGAAGCGTCGAGTTTGAACTCGAAAAATAATCCTTAAAACATTAACGAAGGCTCTAGATCGGGCCTTACAGCGTAATTAATTGTCGGACAATGCTAGGCATTCGTGTTGCGATCCATTATCATCCGGCGCCTTCTCGGTACCCCTAGGGTACTTGTGTCAATGTTCCACCTGAGGCGCCCATGCTCCGTTTTTCGTTTTACCGTCCCCTGATCTGCATCAGCTGGGGGCTTGCCAGTCACAGCGCGCTTGCCGCCCTGCAACCAATGGCCGAAGCCCCGCTGGCCAGCGACACCGAGCTGCATTGCCACTTCAACCGCGACGCCAGCGTCGACTGCACTACCCGCTTTCACTACACCATCCTCAAGCCAAGCGGCCGCGAAATGCTCTCGCGGATCGACTTCAGCTACCAGGAAGAAGACGGCTTCGAACTGATCAAGGCCGAGTCCACCCAGCCCGGCGGCAAACCTGTGCCCCTGGACCCGACGCAAATCGACACCCGCACCGCCCCCAACCCGGACCAGGGTTTCTCCCGGGAAAAACAGACCTCGCTGGCGTTTCCCAACCTGCGGGTCGGCACGCAAATCCGCTACACGGTGCGCGAACATCACCCGGCCAAACCGCTGATGACCGAGTTCTACTACGCCTTGCAGTTCGGCCCCAACGCCGCACGGCGCGACCACTTCAAGGCACGCTTCACCGCCGAGCGGCCGATCGAGTGGCGCAGCGAATTGATGGAGGGTTTCAGCATTACGCCATCGGCCAATCGCAAGACCCTGGACGTGGTGCAAAAGGCCCCGACCTACCTCAGCTACATCAACGAATCCGCCAACGCCTACATACGCCACGCCCCGCGTATCGAAGTCGGCAGCTCCCTGGATCGCCAGCAGTACTTCGGCGGCTTTGCCGAACGCTACAACCAGATCCTCGGCGCAAAGCTGCCGCCCCAGGGCGCCGCCGCCGTGGCCGCCGTTCGCGGCTTGCCACCGGCACAACAGGTGGCCGGCCTGATGCAGCACATCAACGACCACTACCGTTACCTGGGCGACTGGCGCGCCTCGGATCGCGGCTATGTACCCTTCAGCCTGGCGGAGATCGAACAGCACGGCTACGGCGACTGCAAAGACCTTTCGACGCTGCTGGCAGCCATGCTCAAGGCCAGCGGAATCAAGGCCGAGCCCGCCTGGGTCAGCCGTGGCGATGTGGTTAACCCGCTGCTGATTCCCGGTACCGGCGCGCCGAACCACGCCATCGTCCGCGCCGAAGTCGATGGCCAGGTGTGGTGGCTGGACCCGACCAACCCGATCTTCGCCCCCGGCCAGACCCTGCCCGACATCCAGGACCGCTGGGTGCTGGTGACCAACGCCGAGGGCCAGGTACGTGAAGAACACATCCCGCTGCAACCCGCCGCCCCCACGTTGATCCTCGACAAACAGGAGCGCTTCGACGCCCAGGGCACCGCCCGGGTCTCGGCCACCGTTGATTTTCGCGGCATGCCGCTGATGCAACTGAGCGTCGCCGACCGCCAGCAAGGCGCCACCGCCAGCGACCAGAACATCTGCGACAACTTCGGCAAACAGATCACCGACTGCCAGGTCGAGCGCCCCGCCACCGCCTTCTTGATCCCGGCCAGCTACAAGGTCAGCGCCACGCTGACGGACATGCGGCCCCTGGAACCGCTGGGTAACGACCACATCTACAACGATGCCTTGCTGCAAGAGAAATGGGACGGTCTGCTCAACTACCGCCGCAATGGGCAACTGGCCGACTTGTACATAGGCAACCCCGAGACGCTGGATTACACCATCACACTGTCGGGTGGGCAGATCGACAAGGACATCAAGGCTTGCCAGGTACGCTCGCCGTGGTACGACCTGGACCTGACGGGTGAGCGCGTCAAGGGCGACTGGCGTTATCACTACGTCCTGACGCAGAAAATACGCTGGCTGACCCACGATGAAATTGTCAGCGCGCCGTTTGAAAAGATGATCAAGGAGATCCGTGCCTGTGGTGAGCAGGTGCATCAGGTGGTGAAGCTCTAACCCTCCCCCAGCAAAACCCCTTGCTCCCGCGCGCAGAGTTCCACCAGGTAATCCCACAACACCCGCAACCTTACCGACTTGTGCAACTCGCGCCGGGAGCTGATCCAGTAGCTGCGCTGGATGCTCTCCGCCGGCAGCAGCGGCACCAGGTCCGGGTCGCTCGCCGCCATGAAGCACGGCAATACGGCAATTCCCAACCCCGAGCGCGCCGCCTGGTGCTGGGCGATCACGCTGGTGCTGTGGAACACCACTTTGGGGTTGCGGCAGAAACTGCTGAGGAATTTCAGTTCCTGGCTGAACAGTAAATCGTCGACGTAATCGATCCAGGCGTGCACCGCCAGGTCCTCGCGTTTTTCAATCGGCGGTGTGCGGTCCAGGTAGCTGCGGCTGGCGTAGAGCGCCAGGCGGTAGTCGGTGAGTTTGCGAGTCACCAGTTGGTCGACGCTGGGGCGTTCGAGGTGGATGCTGATTTCCGCTTCGCGGTTGAGGATGCTGACAAACCGTGGCACTGCCAGCAGTTCCACTTCCAGGCCCGGGTAGCGTTCGAACAGGCCGCCCATGCGACTGGCGAGGAACATCACGCCCAAACCTTCGGCCACCCCCAGGCGGATCTTGCCCAGGGGCGCGGCGGAATGAGTCAGTTCTTCTTCGGCCAGCAGCGCCACGTTTTCCATGGCTTCGGCATGTTTGAGCAGGGCTTCGCCGGAGGGCGTGAGTTCGTAACCCTGGGCATGCTGCACGAACAGCGCAGTGCCCAGGCTTTTCTCGATGGCCTCGATGTGCCGGGCCACGGTGGCGTGGGTGGTTTTCAGGCGTTGCGCCGCCGTGAGCAAGCGTCCGCTACGCTGTAACTCAAGAAAGAACCGCAGATCATTCCAGTCGAACATGCCTTCCCCTTCTTCCCTTGAACAGCAGCGTTGTCTAAAAACGCACAGCAGCTGGGTAAAAACTAACATTTTTAAGACGAAAACTAACAACTAGGATGGGACCAATAAGAAAAACAAGCGAGGTCACAGATGCATTCTGCAGCTGCTGAATACGATTACGTGGTGGTAGGCGCCGGCCCGGCGGGCTGCCTGCTGGCCAATCGACTGTCTGCCAACCCTGCCCATCGCGTGTTGCTGCTTGAAGCAGGCGGTCGCGATAACTACCCCTGGATCCATATTCCCGTCGGCTACCTGTTCTGCATCGGCAACCCACGCACCGACTGGTGCTTCAAGACCGAAGCCCAGGAAGGCCTGCAAGGCCGTGCGCTGAGCTACCCGCGCGGCAAGGTGCTGGGCGGTTGCTCGTCCATCAACGGCATGATCTACATGCGCGGCCAGGCCCGGGATTACGACGGCTGGGCCGAGGACAATCCCGGCTGGGCCTGGAAGGATGTGCTGCCGCTGTTCAAGCAGAGCGAAAACCATTTTGCCGGTGCCTCGCAATTTCACAGTGACGGCGGTGAATGG
Source organism: Pseudomonas sp. G1002 (assembly GCF_013385455.1). Classification (NCBI taxonomy): domain Bacteria; kingdom Pseudomonadati; phylum Pseudomonadota; class Gammaproteobacteria; order Pseudomonadales; family Pseudomonadaceae; genus Pseudomonas; species Pseudomonas sp. G1002. The sequence continues at coordinate 106,440 of NZ_JACAPY010000007.1, read as the reverse complement.
CGGGTTGAGCAACAGCGCCTGCACTGGCCGATCCTCGATGCGTTTCGTGACGCGGCGCAGCAAAGCGGTATCGACAGCATCAGCGACTTCAACCAGGGCGACAACGAAGGCTGTGGCTATTTCCAGGTCAATCAGAAATCCGGCGTGCGCTGGAATGCGGCCAAGGCGTTTCTCAAACCGATCCGCCAGCGGCCCAACCTGACGGTGATGACCGAGGTTGAAGTCGACCGCGTACTCCTGGAGAACGGCCGTGCGGCGGCGGTGGTTGCTCGCCGGCAAGGCCAGCCAGTCACGTGGCGGGCGCGCAAGGAAATCATCCTGTGCGCCGGCTCCGTCGGTTCGCCGGGCATCCTGCAACGCTCCGGTATCGGCCCCTCCAGCGTGCTCAAGCCTTTGGGCATCGATGTGCTGCACGAGTTACCCGGCGTGGGCGGCAACCTGCAGGATCACCTGCAACTGCGCCTGATCTACAAGCTGGAAAACGCCCGCACCCTGAACCAGATCGCCGGCACCGTGTGGGGCAAGATGGGCATGGGCCTGCGCTACCTGTACGACCGCAGCGGCCCGTTGTCCATGGCCCCCAGCCAGCTTGGCGCGTTTGCCCGCTCCGGGCCGGAGCAGACGTCGGCCAACCTCGAATACCACGTGCAACCGCTGTCCCTGGAGCGCTTTGGCGAACCGCTGCACGGGTTCCCGGCCTTCACCGCTTCGGTGTGCGACTTGCGCCCGCAAAGCCGTGGCCGCATCGACATTCGCTCGACCAACCCGGCAGACGCACCGCTGATCCGCCCCAACTACCTCAGCCATCCGGAAGACCTGCGGGTGGCCGCCGACGCCATTCGCCTGACCCGACGCATCGTCTCGGCGCCGGCCCTGAAGCAATTCAACCCGGTGGAGTACCTGCCCGGCGCAGAACTGCAGACGGACGAACAGCTGCAGGAAGCCGCCGCCCGCATTGGCACCACGATTTTCCATCCAGTGGGCACCTGCCGCATGGGCAGCGACAAGGACGCGGTGGTCGACGCCCAACTGCGAGTGCACGGGGTTCCCGGCCTGCGCATCGCCGACGCGTCGGTCATGCCCCGCATCACTTCAGGCAACACCTGCTCACCGACGCTGATGATCGCGGAAAAAGCCGCGCAGCTTATCCTTTCGCCGAACACAAGGAGCCTCGCCCCGGAGAAAGAACTGACCTTACCGGCTTGACCTGCGGGAGCCCGGCTTGCCGGCGATGGAGTTTTCAAGTGTTGTGCACAGCTTGAGAGCGCCATCGCCGGCAAGCCGGGCTCCTACAGGGGAATAGCGGCGCCGATGTGGCGTCGACAGTGGAACAACAATAAATAATCACTGTGAGGGCTACCCAAATGTCAGAACACGCTCAACCCCTGGGCTCCGCCACCAAGGCGCGAGACAGCAACGACACACAGAAAGTCATCTTCGCCTCCTCCCTAGGGACGGTGTTCGAGTGGTATGACTTCTTCCTCTACGGCGCACTCGCGGCGGTAATCAGCAAGCAGTTCTTTGCCGGGGTCAACGACACCACGGCGTTTATATTTGCCCTGATGGCCTTCGCCGCCGGCTTTGTGGTGCGCCCGTTCGGCGCGCTGGTGTTCGGTCGGCTGGGTGACATGATCGGGCGCAAGTACACCTTCCTCGCCACCATCATCCTGATGGGCCTGGCGACTTTCTGCGTCGGCCTGCTGCCGACCTATTCGAGCATCGGCATTGCCGCACCGATCATCCTCGTCGCGCTGCGCATGCTCCAGGGCCTGGCGCTGGGCGGCGAGTACGGCGGCGCAGCCACCTATGTGGCCGAGCACGCCCCGGCGGGCAAACGCGGCTTCCATACCAGCTGGATTCAATCCACCGCGACCCTCGGCCTGCTGCTGTCGTTGCTGGTGGTGCTGGCCTGCCGTTACTTTACCGGTGACCAATTCGAAGTGTGGGGCTGGCGCCTGCCGTTCCTGCTGTCGATCGTGCTGCTGGGCATCTCCACCTGGATCCGCCTGAGCCTGCACGAGTCGCCGGCGTTCCTGAAAATGAAAGAGGAAGGCAAGGCCAGCAAGGCGCCGATCCGCGAGTCGTTCGGCAAATGGGAAAACCTCAAGATCGTGCTGATTGCGCTGTTTAGCATCAACGCCGGCCAGGCAGTGACGTTCTATGCCGCGCAGTTTTATGTGCTGTTCTTCCTCACACAGTTTTTGAAGATGGATCCGGCACTGGCCAATATGCTGCTGATCATCAGCGTGGTGATTGGTGCGCCGTTCTTCATCTTCTTCGGCTGGCTTTCGGACAAGCTGGGGCGCAAGCCGGTGTTGATGGTCGGCCTGCTGCTGGCCACCGCGCTGTACTTCCCGATCTTCAAGGGCCTGGCGCACTACACCAACCCGGCGATGGACCACGCCAGCCGCCAGTCGCCGATCACCGTATTGGCAGACCCGGCCACCTGCACCTTCCAGTTCGACCCGGTGGGCAAGGCGCGTTTTGACAGCCCCTGCGACAAGGTCAAGACCTTCCTGGTGAAACAGGGCCTGCCGTACGAAAGCGCGGCCGCCCCGGCGGGCAGCGCGGTGCAGGTGAGCGTGGGTGATGTGCGTATCGACGGTTACGACGAAGCCGCCCTGAAAGGCGCGGTGACCCTGGCGGGTTATCCGCAATCGGCTGATGTGGCCCAGGTCAACAAAACCATGGTGGTGGTGCTGATTGTCGCGCTGATCCTGATCGCCGCCATGTGCTACGGCCCGCTGGCAGCGCTGATGGTGGAGCTGTTCCCGACACGCATCCGCTACACCTCGCTGTCGCTGCCATACCACATCGGGAATGGCTGGTTTGGTGGGTTCCTGCCGACGGTGTCGTTTGCGCTGGTGGTGTACACCGGGGATATTTTCTATGGGCTGTGGTACCCGGTGGTCATTACCGGGGTGAGCCTGATCGTGGGGCTGATTTGCCTGAAAGAAACCAAGAACGTCGATATCGACAATAACTAAACGTCGATCCGGCCGACGCTGGAGTTTCAGTGTGGGAGCGGGCTTGCTCGCGAAAGCGGGGTGTCAGTCGCCGGATAGGTTGACTGATACACCGCATTCGCGAGCAAGCCCGCTCCCACATTGGGTTTAGCACCAGACACACAAATTGCTGTATATCCATCCAGATAAAAGTTGCCCAATTCTGATTTATTGCCCATCCTGCTCCCCATTCAATTGCGTAGCGAATGTGGTGACCATGCGGCTGTTCCTCTGTGAAAAACCGTCCCAGGCCAAGGATATCGCCGCCGTGCTCGGCGCGACCCGGCGTGGCGACGGTTGTTGGCTGGGTTCAGGCGTGACGGTGACCTGGTGCATCGGCCACCTGCTGGAAACCGCCCCGCCCGACAGCTACGACGCCAAGTACAAGCGCTGGGTGCTGGCCGACCTGCCGATCATCCCCGAAAAGTGGAAGATGCTGGTCAAGCCCAAGACTGCCAGCCAGTTCAAGGCGGTCAAGCGTCTGCTGGGGGAAGCCCAGGAATTGGTGATCGCCACCGATGCCGACCGTGAGGGCGAGATGATCGCCCGTGAGCTGGTGGAGCATTGCCGTTATCGCGGCCCCATCCGGCGGCTATGGCTCTCGGCGCTCGACGATGCGTCGATCCGCAAGGCCCTGGCCTCGTTGAAGCCCGGTGCTGAAACCTTCAGCCTCTACCATTCGGCCCTTGGCCGCTCCCGTGCCGACTGGCTGATCGGGATGAACATGAGCCGCCTGTTTACCCTGCTGGGCCAACAGTCCGGCTACCAGGGCGTGTTGCCGGTCGGCCGTGTGCAAACCCCGACCTTGCGCCTGGTAGTGGACCGGGACCGCAGCATTGCCGACTTTGTACCCGTCGCTTATTGGGCCATCGATGTGGATCTGCTCCACGACGACATCACCTTTACGGCGCAGTGGCGCGCAACAGAAGACGCCTGTGACGATCAGGGCCGCTGCCTCAATCCGCAGCTTGCCCGGGACGCCGCCAATGCCATGAGCAACGCCGCCAGTGCGCGGCTGGTCAAACTGCGTACCGAGCGCATGCGCGACGTCGCGCCCCTGCCCTTCGACCTCGGCACCCTGCAGGAAATCTGCTCGAAAAAGCTTGGCCTCGGCGCCCAGGAAACCCTGGATGTTGCCCAGTCGCTCTACGAAACCCACAAGGTCATCACTTACCCACGCAGCGATTGCGGCTACCTGCCCCTTAGCCAGCACGGCGACGCTCCGAAAATCCTCGCGGCGCTGGGGCGGGCCGATCCGGCGGTGAATGAATTGATGCCACACATCGATCCGAAGCGACGCTCCCGAGCCTGGAACGACGCCAAGGTCAGCGCTCACCACGGCATCATTCCCACCGGCGCCGGCAAGGATGTCGGGCAATTGACGGGCAAGCATCGCGCGGTCTACACCTTGATTCGCGCCCGCTATCTCGCGCAGTTCCTGCCCAACCACGAGTACGACCGTACCCAGGCAGATTTCGATTGTGCCGGTGAAGCCTTGCGGGCTGTCGGTAAAGTCATCGTCGAGCCTGGCTGGAAACGCGCATTGCCGGAAGCATTGGCGCCGGCCAAGGGCCGTGAAGCACCTGCGCCGCAGTCCTTGCCAACACTGGTTCAGGGGCAGGACTACGCCGTGGCCAAGGTCAACCTCAAGGACCTGTGGACCCAGCCGCCCAAACCCTTCACCGAAGGCGACCTGATCAAGGCGATGAAAAACGTCGCCAAGCTGGTGGAAGACCCGCTGCTCAAGCAAAAGCTCAAGGACACCACCGGGATCGGCACCGAAGCCACCCGCGCCGGGATCATCCAGGGCCTGCTGGACCGCGGCTACCTGGTGAAAAACGGCAAGGCGCTGTCGGCAACGCCTGCCGCGTTCAGCCTGATCGATGCAGTGCCACGGGCAATCGCCGACCCCGGCACCACGGCCATCTGGGAGCAGGCACTGGACATGGTGCAAAGCGGAGAGATGAGCTTGGAAGAATTCGTCGCCAAGCAGGCGGCGTGGATGAGCAAGCAAGTCACCCGCTGCACCGGCATGCGCCTGACCATCAGCGGTCCGGCCAGCCCGGCAGGACGGGGTGCCACACCGTGGAAAAACAAACGCAAACCGGCCAAGCGCAAGACGGCCACCAGCCCGAAGCGGGCGGCAAAACCGGCAAACAAAGGCTGAGAAGCACTAAGAAATCGCGACAATGACGTTTTTCGACGGGATGTATGCCGCTTTGGACCTTGCCCTGCTGCAGGCCATCCAGGATTCTGTAGGGCCTGCTAACCTCCCAACAATAACAACACCGGAGTGGCCTCCATGAAAACCGTTGCCCAAGTGCTGAAGTCCAAAGACCAGCATAACCATCAAGTCCACACCATCCCCCACGACCATACGGTATTTGAGGCCTTGATCGTGATGGCTTCGAAAAACGTCGGGGCCTTGCCAGTGCTCCAGGACGGCAAGGTGGTGGGCATCATCAGTGAACGAGACTATGCCCGTAAGGTCATCCTCCATGGATTGTCTTCGGTGACGACCAAAGCCCACGAGATCATGAATTCACCGGTGATCACCGTCGACACTCACCAGACTGTCGAGACGTGCATGACGATCATGACCGACCGACATCTGCGGCACCTGCCTGTGGTGGAGAATGGCGAACTGCTTGGCTTGCTGTCCATCGGCGACCTGGTCAAGGAAGCGATTGCCGAACAGGCAGACCTGATCAAACAGCTGGAGCAGTACATTCGCGGCGAATAATCATTGGGGAACCCATGCTCGATACCCTGCCACATCAAGTCGATAACCAGCTCGACAACCTGCACCGGGCCATGGCCGAACGGCGCTTCCTGGTGCTGACCGGTGCGGGTATCAGCACCTCTTCGGGGATTCCCGATTATCGCGACAGCGAAGGCGTGCGCCGGGGCAAGGCGCCGATGATGTACCAGGAGTTCCTGGCAACCCCGCAGGCGCGCCGCCGCTACTGGGCGCGGGCAATGCTCGGCTGGCCGAGGGTGCGTGTCGCGCAGCCGAACGCGGCGCATATCGCCCTGGCCACTCTGCAGCAACGCCAGCGCATTACCGGGCTGATCACCCAGAACGTCGACACCCTGCACGACCAGGCTGGCAGCCATGATGTGATCGAACTCCACGGCAGCCTTCACCGGGTGCTGTGCCTGGATTGCCAGCAGACCAGCGAGCGGGATCTGATCCAGCGCCAGATGGAAGCCGAGAACCCGTACCTGGCGGGTGTGGATGCCGTCCAAGCCCCCGACGGTGACACCTTGCTGGACCCGGCCTTTGAAGGACGTTTCCAGGTGCCCCGCTGCCCCCATTGCAGTGGGCAACGATTGAAGCCGGATGTGGTGTTTTTCGGCGAGAACGTCGCCCAGGGCACCGCCGCCAAGGCGATAGCGGCCGTGGGCGACGCTGAAGGATTGCTGGTGGTCGGTTCGTCGCTGATGGCTTATTCGGCGTTTCGGTTGTGCAAGGCGATGGTTGAGCAAGGCAAGCCAGTGATCGCCATCAATCTGGGCAAGACCCGGGGCGACGAATTGCTGCAACTCAAGATCGAAGCCTCCTGCGAACGTTTGTTGCCGTTGCTGGCAGAACGCCTGGGATAGCCCAATCCTGCTTTTCTGTGGCGAGGGAGCTTGCTTCCGCTGGGCTGCGCAGCAGCCCCAAAACCGACAACCGAATGATTCCTGAAGAACCGCAGTCAGCCTGGTGGGGGCGCTTCGCCCCTCAGCGGGAGCAAGCTCCCTCGCCACAAAAAGCCCCCGGATCCCGCGACCTGCCCGCACGAAAAGTGACGCCCAAGTCATGTTTTCCGCTCACACCCCCGCCCTGCAAGGATTTATGTAGTGCTCAAAAATAATCACTACATAATCGTTGACGTAACCGTTTTGTAATTGCATGATTCAAGCGTCTCCCGGATCGGGAGCGTTGGTAACACGCGTTTTGAACAAGCTCGTCTGACCGCCGAGCTGTTTTTTCCGGATGTGCACTGCCCACAAGGCAGATTGATGAAGCTGACCGGCCCGAAAGGATCGGTACAAGGAGCTCAAACGCTGCTTGTCTTCGTTATGAAACCATTGCGTAGCAGGTCATCAGCAAGACTACATGCATCGGTTCAAGACCCTGCCCGTATTCGGTAGACAGTCGCTGACGCCCGGTTTTCTGAGCCGGAGACAACTTAGTAGTTTTAACGGATCAACTAGAGATCGCCAACTGGTCAAGGGGCTTACACATGAATCTGAACAACCAACCAACTATCGATGAATTGGCTGAGATGTTCGCAGCGCAGAAAGACACGCTCGACGACCATATCCTCTGGATTGGTAAATCGGGCCAGGTCCATATTGACTGCCTGGCGCCCCACACCGTGGAAGAAGAGTTCGACAGGAATAACCGTGAACTGGCAGCGCGCCTGAAGATGTACCGCCGCGGCCAGGGTTATGTCGGCAAGAAAGCCGCCGCCGATCGCAACTTTATCGAGCAGGTCTTCCATACACTTAATACCGAGTGGCAGAACCTTAAAGGCCATTCGCAAGTTAAGGTGATCGACAGATACTGCTGATAACTACGCACTTATCACTTAAGCCTGCTCGCTTAAAACGAGCAGGCTTTTTTATGGCCGACGGTTATCGCAACAACGCCGGAAAACGCCCCTTCCCCGCTTCATCGCAAAAAATATCAAACATGGCCTGGGCCGCCGCTGAAAGTTCATGGCCGGGCTTGGTCAGTACACCAATCGGCCGTTCGATCACCGGATCGCTCAAGGTGATGCAATGGGCGCCTGCTTCCTGCATTTGGCGTGCACACAACGCCGGCACTGCACTCACGCCCAAGCCACTGGCAACCATCTTGCCCACCGTCGCCAGTTGATGGCTCTCCAGGGCTACGGGCAGCTTCAGGTCCAGCGCCTTCAGGTGTTCTTCAAGCATCACTCGTACCGTGGACGGGCGCTGCAAGGTGATGAAGGGTTGTTCCAGCAGGGTGTGCCAGGCGATATCGGAGCGGCATGCCAATGGCGAGTCACCGGGCACCACCGCCACAAAGCGGTCCACATACAGCGGGGTGAACACCAGCGATGAGCTTTCCGACGGTTCAAACGCCACGCCCAACTCCACTTGGCGATCGCGGACCATTTCCAGCACCTGCTCGTTGATCACGTCATTCACCGTTACGTTGACCTGGGGATAGCGCGCGCGAAAAATCTTCAGGATCGGTGGCAGCAGGTTTCCGGCAAACGACGGCATCGCCGCCACCGTTACCCGCCCGCGCTGCAGGGTGAAACGCTGGCGCAACTCATCCTCGGCATTGTCCCAGTCGGCGATCAAGCGCCGGGCCAGGGGCAGCAGGGATTCGCCTTCAGGGGTCAGCGCGACATTGCGCGTATTGCGGCTGAACAGGCGCCCGCCCAGGCCTTCTTCCAGGCCTTTGATGGTCAGGCTCAAGGCCGACTGGGAAAGATGCAAACGCTCACAGGCGGCCGCAAAGCTCAAGGTCTGGGCCACGGCAAGAAAGGCGCGCATCTGTTTAACTGTCATCAAGCTTCTCCCGATGGCTGAGGACTATGCTGTTTTTTAAATCAATCAACCTTAAAAAACAACTTAACAAATCAATCCGTCGGCGCAACACTCGGTTCATATGGCTGGCCCACAAACAATAAAAGAGGTGCATATGGCAGGTTTTGATAAACGCGTAGCGTCCTATGAAGAGGCGCTGGCAGGCCTGGAAGATGGCATGACGGTACTTGCCGGTGGTTTTGGCCTGTGCGGCATCCCGGAAAACCTCATTGCCGAAATCAAGCGCAAGGGCACCCGCAACCTGACCGTGGTCTCCAACAACTGCGGCGTCGACGGCTTCGGCCTGGGCCTGCTGCTGGAAGGCAAGCAGATCAGCAAGGTCTTCGCGTCCTACGTCGGTGAAAACGCCCTGTTCGAGAAGCAACTGCTCAGCGGCGAAATCGAAGTGGTCCTGACGCCCCAAGGCACCCTCGCCGAAAAACTGCGCGCAGGCGGTGCCGGCATCCCGGCCTTCTTCACCGCCACCGGCGTCGGCACGCCAGTCGCTGAAGGCAAGGAAACCCGCGAGTTCAACGGTCGCCCGTACCTGATGGAAGAATCCATCACCGGCGACTTCGCCATCGTCAAAGGCTGGAAAGCCGACCACTTCGGCAATGTGATCTATCGCCATACCGCCCAGAACTTCAACCCGCTGGCCGCCACCGCCGGCAGGATCACCGTGGTCGAAGTCGAAGAAATCGTCGAACCGGGCGAGCTGGACCCGGCGCATATCCACACCCCAGGGATCTACGTCGACCGGATCATTTGCGGCACCTTCGAGAAGCGCATCGAACAGCGCACCCTCCGCAAATAATCCACCAGCCCAAATAATAAGGAGACAAAAAATGGCTCTTACCCGCGAACAAATGGCTCAACGCGTCGCCCGCGAAATGCAGGACGGTTTCTACGTCAACCTCGGCATCGGCATTCCGACCCTGGTGGCCAACTACATCCCAGAAGGCATGGAGGTCATGCTGCAGTCGGAAAACGGCCTGCTGGGCATGGGTCCGTTTCCTACTGAAGAAACCATCGATGCCGACATGATCAACGCCGGCAAACAGACCGTCACCGCGCGCATTGGCGCGTCGATCTTCTCCTCGGCCGAGTCCTTCGCGATGATTCGCGGCGGCCATGTCGACCTGACCGTGCTCGGCGCGTTTGAGGTCGATGTACAGGGCAACATCGCCTCGTGGATGATCCCCGGCAAGCTGGTCAAGGGCATGGGCGGCGCGATGGACCTGGTGGCCGGTGCCGAGAACATCATCGTGATCATGACCCACGCGTCCAAGGACGGTGAATCCAAGTTGCTGAGCCAATGCAGCCTGCCGCTGACCGGCGCCAACTGCATCAAGCGCGTGCTGACGGACCTGGCCTACCTGGAAATCGAAAATGGCGCTTTTGTCCTCAAGGAACGCGCACCTGGCGTCAGTGTTGAAGAGATCGTCAGCAAGACAGCCGGTAAACTGATCGTCCCGGACCACGTTCCAGAAATGCACTTCCAGTGAGGACAGATTCCATGCAAGACGTCGTGATTGTTGCTGCCACCCGCACCGCCGTGGGCAGCTTCCAAGGTTCGCTGGCAAGCATCCCGGCCCCGGAGCTGGGGGCTGCGGTGATTCGTCGCCTGCTGGAGCAGACCGGCATCGACCCGGCACTCGTGGATGAAGTGATCCTTGGCCAGGTGCTCACCGCCGGCAGCGGCCAGAACCCGGCCCGCCAGGCCTCGATCCTCGCCGGCCTGCCCCACGCCGTGCCGGCGCTGACCCTGAACAAGGTCTGCGGCTCGGGGCTCAAGGCCCTGCACCTGGGCGCACAAGCGATCCGTTGCGGCGATGCCGAGGTAATCATCGCCGGCGGCATGGAGAACATGAGCCTGGCCCCGTACGTATTGCCGGCCGCCCGCACCGGCCTGCGCATGGGCCATGCGAAGATGATCGACAGCATGATCACCGACGGTCTGTGGGATGCGTTCAACGACTACCACATGGGCATCACCGCCGAGAACCTGGTGGACAAGTACGGCATCAGCCGTGAAGCCCAGGACGCCTTCGCCGCCGCCTCCCAGCAAAAAGCCACGGCGGCCATTGAAGCCGGGCGTTTCAGCGATGAGATCACGCCGATCCTGATTCCCCAGCGCAAGGGCGACCCGGTGGCCTTCGCCGTGGACGAACAGCCACGCGCCGGCACCACCGCCGAATCCCTGGCCAAGCTCAAGCCGGCCTTCAAGAAAGACGGCACCGTCACCGCCGGCAACGCATCCAGCCTCAACGACGGCGCGGCCGCCGTGCTGCTGATGAGCGCGGACAAAGCCAAGGCGCTCGGCTTGCCAGTGCTGGCCCGCATCGCCAGCTACGCCAACGCCGGCGTCGATCCCGCGATCATGGGCATTGGCCCGGTATCGGCCACCCGCCGCTGCCTGGACAAGGCCGGCTGGAGCCTGGGCGACCTGGACCTGATCGAAGCCAACGAAGCCTTTGCCGCGCAGTCACTGGCGGTGGGCAAAGAGCTGGAATGGGACGCGGCCAAGGTCAACGTCAACGGCGGCGCGATTGCCATCGGCCACCCGATTGGCGCGTCAGGCTGCCGTGTGCTGGTGACCCTGCTGCATGAAATGATCAAGCGTGACGCCAAGAAAGGCCTGGCCACCCTGTGCATCGGTGGCGGGCAAGGTGTAGCCCTGGCCCTTGAACGCAGCTGATTTCAAAGAGCAACATGGAAAAGGCCCGGTTCCACGAAAACCGGGCCTTTTCTTTATCGGTCAGTCCCGCGCCTGGGGCACCGCAAACACCGCATTTGCCCGCACCACCACCTTCTCCCCGACCTGCACGCTGACCGTGGCAAACGCCATCTGCCGCCCGCGCTTGTGATGCTCCAGACGCACCTCGACCCACTCCCCTACCTGCACCGCGCCGAGATAGTCCAGGGTCATGCTCGCCGTGATCAACGGCAGCGGCGGCTCGCTGGAAAACGCCATGGCGTAGCCCATGCCCACATCCGCCAGGGTGGCCAGCACGCCACCGTGCACGGTGCCGCGTCCGTTGGCGTGGCGGTTGTCGGCGCGCAGGCCGATTTCCAGCTGCAAGCCTTCACCTCGGCTATACACCGGGCCAAGCAGGTCCAGGAGTGGGCTGCTGCGACGCAGCGGAGTAAAGCCTTCGGGGATGGCATGGGCAGTCATGTCAGGTTCTTCCTTGGGGACAAGGCTGGAGGTGTATCCCACCGCAGCCATCCGGACCATCAACATCAGCCCGGTAAATCCCCGGTGATAAGCCTAACGCTTCATGCAACGCTGATAACGCTCATCCACGCGCTTGGCAAACCAGGCCGTGGTGAGGTTGCGGGTGATCTTCGGGCTTTTCAGCACGATGCCCGGCAGGATCGCCCGCGGCACCGGTTTGCCGGCGGCCTTGTCGGCCAGGGCGAACACCCGCTGGTACAGGGTAGTGTCTTCAAAATCCAGGCGCTCGCCCTGCTCCAGCTGGCTGCGGATGCTCGGGTTGCGCATGTCCAGCGCCTTGCCCAGTGAGCGCACTGCCAGCTCGGTGGTGCCTGGCAGGAACGAGCCGTAGTTGATCAAGTCGCCGTCCAGCGCCAGCGTGCTACCCGAGACCCGGCTGACCGCTGCCTGGAATGCGGCGTTGCGGCTGGCGTACCAACCGGCGTTGAAATCGGCGAAGCGGTACAGCATCTGGTCGTAATTCACCGGGTAGCCCAGCAGATGGAGGATGCCAAAGTACATGCCGCCTCGGCGGGTAAACACTTCCCGGCGGATGCTGCCATCCACGGTGTAGGGATAATCCCGGGCCTGCTTCTGTGCGAAGTCGATGCTGACCTGCATCGGGCCTGCGGTATGCACCGGGTTGAAGCCGCCAAACAGCGTATTGCCCAAGGGCACGACACTGATGAAGTCGTCAAAGATTCCACTCAAATCCCGCTCGGTGCGCGCAGCGTTCAAGCGCTCGGCGTAGGACTTGCCGGTGGGCGAGCGCAGTTGCAGTGCCGTGCGCACCAATACCGCCGGCACATGGACTTTAGCGGCGCGCCGCAGGATCTCGTCCTGGGCGATCTTGCCCATGTTCGGGACCGGCGGGTCGACCTGATAGGTGGACTCCTGCTCGGTCACGGCCAATACCGCGCAGATGTTCTCCGTACCGGGGTAGATTTTCTGCGTGTTGAAGGCGGTGTAGATGTCCTGGGCCCAGCCGCCACGATCCGGCACGCTGGCCGGCATCAGCCGCACGATCTGCGCCTTTACCTCGGCTTCGCTGCGCTCGGGCAATTGCTGGGTGCGCTGGCTGGAGCAGCCGGCCAGTACCAATAAGGTGGTAAGGCACAGGATGAGGCGAGATGAACGCATGGGGCTTCCTTGGGCGACAATGGGCCAGTCTTGGCAGATATCGACCGGTAAGTCTAACCGGGGTTCGCCGACCTGCCGCACTCGCCAAAAAAACCGCAACGTGAAAGGATCAGGCTCCCATCGTTCCTACAAGGAGTTTGAGTGCCATGCTTAGCCTGAACTTCCTGATCACCTGCCTGATCGTCGTGCTCATTCCCGGCACCGGCGTGATCTTCACCGTGTCCACCGGACTGACCGCCGGCAAGCGCGCCAGTGTGTTCGCCGCGCTGGGCTGCACCGCCGGGATCGTTCCGCACTTGTTGGCCTCCGTGCTTGGGCTGTCCGCCCTGCTGCATACCAGCGCCCTGGCGTTCGAAGCCCTCAAGTATGCCGGGGCCGCCTACTTGCTGTACCTCGCCTACGCTACCTGGCGGGACCGAACGGCCTTTGCCATGAACGATACACCGACGATTTCCAGCGCCCACAGCCTGATGGTGCGAGGCCTGTTGCTGAATATTCTGAACCCCAAGCTGACGATTTTCTTCCTGGCGTTCCTGCCGCAATTCGTCACCCCGGGCGCGGGCGCACCGGCCCTGCAAATGCTGTTGCTGAGCAGTGTATTCATGGCGATGACGTTTGCGGTGTTTGTGATTTATGGCCTGCTGGCCAATGTGTTCCGCCGCGCGGTGATCGAATCGCCACGTGTACAGAACTGGCTGCGCCGCAGTTTTGCAGCGGCGTTTGCGGGGTTGGGGCTGAACCTGGCGTTTGCCCAGCGCTAAGTTTCAAGCAGCCGCGAACAGCCTTCTGTGGCGAGGGAGCTTGCTCCCGCTGGACTGCGCAGCAGGCCCATTTTCAGGGCCGCTGCGCGCCCCAGCGGGAGCAAGCTCCCTCGCCACAGGTTACTTAGATCCCGGCAAGGGCCAGGTCCATCGCGAAGTAGGTGAAGATCAAGTCCGCACCGGCGCGCTTGATCGAGCCCAGGGTTTCCCGCACTACGCGGGCTTCGTCGATCGCGCCCGCCTGGGCGCCGAACTTGATCATCGCGTACTCGCCGCTGACCTGATACGCCGCCACCGGCAAACGCGAGGCTTCGCGGATGTCGCGGATGATGTCCAGGTACGCGCCGGCCGGCTTGACCATCAGCGCGTCCGCACCTTCCTGCTCATCCAGCAACGATTCGCGCACCGCTTCGCGGCGGTTCATCGGGTTCATCTGGTAGCTCTTGCGATCGCCCTTCAGCGCGCTGCCGCCGGCTTCGCGGAACGGGCCGTAGAGGGCCGAGGCGAACTTGGTGGAATAGGCCATGATCGGGATATGGCTGAAGCCTGCTTCATCCAGGGCCCGGCGAATGGCCTGGACCTGCCCGTCCATCGCGGCGGACGGGGCGATCACATCGGCACCGGCACGAGCGGCAGCCACAGCTTGCTTGCCAAGGTTGACCAGGGTGCGGTCGTTGTCGACTTCGGCGCCGTGCATCACGCCGCAATGGCCGTGGTCGGTGTACTCGCAGAAGCATGTGTCGGACATCACGATCATTTCCGGCACCGCATCCTTGATGATCGAGGACATGCGCGACACCAGGCCACGCTCTTGCCAGGTGTCACTGCCTGAGGCGTCCAGGTGGTGGGACACGCCGAAGGTCATCACCGACTTGATCCCGGCTTTCGCATAGCGTTCGATCTCGCCGGCCAGCTTCGACTCGGGAATGCGCTGCACCCCGGGCATGCTGGTGATCGGCACGAAGTCGTCGATTTCTTCTTCAACGAAGATCGGCAGCACCAGGTCATTGAGGGTGAATTCGCTTTCCTGGAACAGGCCACGCAACTCCGGGGAGCGGCGCAGGCGGCGTGGACGGGCTTCGGGGAACTGGCTGGACATTAATGCTCCTGAAAAAAGGCAGGCCAAAAATCTTTGGGGCGAAAGCTTATGCCTCGTGCACCGCAGAGCACAAACGCCAAGTGCGGAACAGTTTATTGCAGGCTTGGTAACAATTGCATTGATCTAGAGCTGTAGACGGCCTTCAATGCAAACGGCAACCGCGCCGCCGACCCAGATTTCCTCGCCGCTGTGTTCAATGCGGATTCGCCCGGCGCGGCCCATGGCGGTGCCCTGGCTGACCACATAGCGGCTGGGCGCCAAACCCTCGCCCAGCAACCACTGGGCGACACCGGCGTTCAGGCTGCCGGTGGCCGGATCTTCCGGAGCGCCGTCGCCGGCAATAAAGGCCCGCACCTCAAACTGCGCCTCATCGCCATCCCGCTCGGGGTTCCACGGGGCGATCACGCCCACGGCCAAGCCCTGCAACTGCGAATAGTCAGGCCGCAGTGCCAGTACCTGCTCGCGATCCGCCAGCATCACCGCCAGCCAGCCCGCGCCGTTATCCACCCACTGGCTGCGCAAAATCGCACCGGGCTCAAGGTCCAGGGCCCGACGCACGCGCTCGACCAATTCAGCTTCCAGCGGGCCGGAACGCAGCAACGGTGGCGCGATAAACGCCAGTTCATCGCCCTGGCGGCGGATGCGCACCAGGCCGATCTCACACTCCTGGATGATCTCCTCCCCAGCGGGTTGGCCACCGGCCAGCAACCAGGCATGGCAACTGCCCAGGGTCGGATGGCCGGCAAACGGCAACTCCTTGAGGGTCGTGAAGATCCTTACGCGGTAGTCCGCTCGTGGATCACGGGGCTTGAGCAGGAAGGTGGTTTCGCTGAGGTTGGTCCAGTTGGCGAAATCCGCCATCTGCTGGTCGCTCAGGCTGTCGGCGCCCAGCACCACGGCCAACGGGTTGCCCTTGACGGCCACACTGCTGAAAACGTCCAGTTGTTTGAAGTCGAAAGAAGCCATGCCGGTCCTTATGCTGGGATGTTCAAGCCACGGATCACCGCCGGCCGGGCGACAAACCCGTCCAGGGCCCGCAGTACGTTCGGGAAGTCGGTAATACCCACCAGGTCGCCAGACTCATAGAAGCCGATCAGGTTGCGAACCCACGGGAAGGTGGCGATATCGGCGATGCTGTACTCGTCACCCATGATCCAGGTGCGGCCCAACAGGCGCTTTTCCAGCACCTCCAGCAAGCGGCGCGACTCGGCGACGTAGCGATCGCGCGGGCGCTTGTCTTCATAGGCCGCGCCGGCGAATTTGTTGAAGAACCCCACCTGGCCGAACATCGGTCCGATACCGGCCATCTGGAACATCAGCCACTGGATCGTCTCGTAACGCATCGCCGGGTCTTCGGGAAGCAATTCACCGCTCTTCTCGGCGAGGTAGATCAGGATCGCGCCCGACTCGAACAGCCCCAGCGCCTGGCCGCTCGGGCCATTGGGGTCGATGATCGCCGGAATCTTGTTGTTGGGGTTCAGCGACAGGAACTCGCTGGAAAGCTGGTCCTGGGTCTCGAAACTGACCTTGTGCGCCTCGTAGGGCAGGCCGATTTCCTCGAGCATGATCGACACCTTGACCCCGTTGGGCGTGGGCAACGAATACAGCTGCAGACGCTCGGGATGCCGGGCCGGCCATTTGGCGGTGATGGGGAAGTCTGAAAGTGAGTTCATCATGGAACTCCTGATAAAAGTAGGAGAGTAGTGGTTCGGTGCCTATCGTGCATCCGTCTTAATTCAGCAACATCGGCGGGTTAATCTCCTGCACACGGCAAGGATGCCGCCCCATCTCCCCCGCGAAACGAACCAAACTGCCTTGGGGAACTCTTAAAGAGCGCCCGATGGCTGGGCTTGCTTGCCCTGAATCCCTGCACCGAGACTTAGAACCATCATGACCATCAAGCCTCTGTGCCTTGCGAAACGCTTCAAACGCTACTCCTACATCCTGCTGCCGGTATTGCTGGTGAGCGCCGCGGTCGGCCTTAGCCTGGAATCGCGGGTCAGCCGCGCCCAGCCGGTCGACGGCGTGCAAACCCTGGTGTTCCTGCGCCATGGGGAGAAACCTGCCGGGGGCCTCGGCCAACTCAACTGCCAGGGGCTTAACCGTGCGATGAACCTGGCCACCGTGCTGCCGGAAAAATTCGGCAACGCCAACTACGTGTTCGCACCCAACCCGACCCGCAATGTCGAGGAAGGCGAGAAAGACAACTCCTACAGCTACATCCGCCCGTTGATGACCATCAGCCCCAGCGCGATCAAGCTCGGGTTGCCGGTCAACATCAAGTTCTCGGCCAATGACACCAGCGCCCTCGCTGACGAACTGGTGGAAGACAAATACC
Source organism: Pseudomonas sp. G1002 (assembly GCF_013385455.1). Lineage (NCBI taxonomy): Bacteria > Pseudomonadati > Pseudomonadota > Gammaproteobacteria > Pseudomonadales > Pseudomonadaceae > Pseudomonas > Pseudomonas sp. G1002. Next base: position 89,327 of record NZ_JACAPY010000007.1, on the reverse strand, counting down.
ACAACGCCGTCATCTACACTGCCTGGTCCCATGGGTATCTGCCGGACTTGATCAACAAGGTGGCAAGCGAGGCCGTCGGTGAAAAACATGTGATTACCGACGATTGGTCCGGCAGCGATTTCGATAGCTTGTATGTGTTGACCCTGACCTGGCACAACGGCAAGGCCTCGCTGCTCAGCCGCAACTACAAGCAAGGCCTGGACAATGGCCAGCAGACTTGCCCGGACGCAACGCAAGTCAGCGCCGATATCTGACCGCCCCTGAAGACCCGTGGCGAGGGAGCTTGCTCCCGCTGGGCTGCGAAGCGGCCCAAAATTCTGGGAGCGCTTCGCACTCCAGCGGGAGCAAGCTCCCTCGCCACAGCAAGCTCCCTCGCCACAGTGCTTCGGAGGCGGCCTTGTACAGCGTATGATGTTGCGCTATTGACTCACCTGCGGATCATCTACATGTCCAACCTCTCCTCCACCCAGCCTGCCCGGGGCTGGTCCTTCTGGTGGAAACCAGCGCTGTTCCTGCTGGTGGCCTGCGTCGGCCTCTACTACGTGAAATGGTCGCCCTACTACGCCAAGGCGTTTATCGCGGCAGACAACCACAGTATCGGCGCCTCGATTCTCAACGACCAGCAAAGCGCGCCACTGGCCGCGGCGCTGGCCTATGCCCAGGTGTATTTCCTGGCGATCTGGAAGGCTGCGGTGCTGGCGGTCATTCTCGGCTCATTGCTGCAGGTGCTGATCCCACGGGACTGGCTGCTGCGCCTGTTTGGCCGTGCCGGGCTGGGATCTACCCTGCGTGGCGGGCTGTTCGCCCTGCCGGGGATGATGTGCAGTTGCTGCGCCGCTCCGGTGGCGGCCGGTATGCGTCGGCAGAAAGTCTCGGTCGGCGCGGCGCTGGCGTTCTGGATTGCCAACCCGGTGCTGAACCCGGCGACACTGGTGTTCATGGGCTTTGTGCTGGGCTGGGGCTTTACCGCGCTGCGGTTGGTGGCCGGGATCGTGCTGGTGGTGGGTGTTTCGCTGGTGGCGCAACGCATCGCGCGGCCGGAGCAGGTACCGGAAGCCGCGCTCGACGCCGTGGCCCAGGCCAGCCATGCCGAAACCGAACCGTTCCTGACCCGCTGGCTGCGCACCCTGTGGCAGCTGTTCTGGAGCACGATTCCGGTGTACATCCTGGCGGTGCTGATCCTTGGCGCGGCGCGGGTCTGGCTGTTTCCCCACGTTGACGGCGCCATGGCCAACAGCCTGGTGTGGCTGGTGCCTCTGGCGATTGTCGGCACGTTGTTCGTGATCCCGACCGCCGCCGAAATCCCCATCGTGCAGACCATGATGACCCTCGGCATGGGCACCGGCCCGGCCGTGGCCTTGCTGATGACACTGCCGAGCGTGAGCCTGCCGTCGCTGCTGATGCTGCGCAAGGATTTCGATGCGCGGGTGCTGGTGACTGTGGCCGGCTTGACCATGCTGATGGGGGTGGTGTGTGGACTGATCGGGGCGTTTATCCTGTAGTGATCGAGTGAATTCGAGGGCCTCTTCGCGGGCAAGCCCGCTCCCACCTTTTGACCGCATTCCTACTGGATAAACGCGGTCGAATGTGGGAGCGGGCTTGCTCGCGAAGGGGCCGGCAAACTCAATCAATCACGTACGCCGAGCGAGCCTGTCCCGGAAATACTCCACCACCGCCGCTTGCTCTCCCGCAAACTCGATGCGTGCGCCTTTGCTTTCCCGCTGGAACGCATACATCGGGTCGTAGTACTCACGCAGCAGCCCTTCAATCCAGCCGCGGTGCAAATCCACCGCGCCGCTGCTGGCTTGTTCTGCCAATGCTTCCTGCATGATCGCGTGCAACCGCGCAAACCGCTCGCCGCCCAGGCGCTTGTGGATATTGCCCAGGCTCTGGGTCAGGCGCTCGGCAAACAGTTCCTGGCCAGTGTCGCCAAACACCGCGACAAACTCGGCGCAGAGGTCCACCACATAATCCTTCAGGATGCGCTCCACCCGGCCTTCAACGCTGTCTTCCAGCCAGACCATCGGGAAGCCCTGCATGCCTTTGTGCAGGGGCAACGGCAGCGCGCAGCTGCCGATCATGCGGCTCTCATCCTCGACCACAAACTGCTCGATACCGGCGGCGCGCTTTTTCAGCAGGTCCACCGCCAGGCGGTTTTCGAAGTCGATGTTGGAAGGTTGCGCCGTGGCGCGTTTGCCGAAGCTGGAACCGCGATGGTTGGCGTGGCCTTCCAGGTCCAGGGCGTTGTTCAACTGGCCGAGCACTTCGGTCTTGCCGGTACCGGTCATGCCACCCAACAGTACGAAGTCGCATTGCGCGGTGGCGCTTTCAACCGTGTCGAGCAGGAAAGTCCGCATGGCCTTGTAGCCACCGCCCACTCGCGGATAGTCGATATCCGCCTCGGTTTTCAACCATTGCTGGGCAATCTGCGAACGCATCCCGCCGCGAAAGCAGTACAGCAGACCATCCGGATTGGCCTGGGCAAAACGCGCCCAGTGTTCGATACGTTCGGCCTTGATCGCCCCGGACACCAGTTCGTGCCCGAGAACAATGGCCGCCTGCTGGCCTTGCTGCTTGTAACAGGTGCCCACCCGTTCGCGCTCGTCGTCGGTCATCAACGGCAGGTTGACCACCCCGGGAAACGCGCCCTTGATGAACTCGATCGGCGCGCGGGTATCCATCATCGGCCGGTCGTTGAGAAAGATATCGCGGTAATCGGTGATGTCGATGGGCATCAGAACACCTCTACCGCGTTGGTCTGTCGCTCAACCAGTTCGCCGATCGGCTCAAGGTTCAGGCCCAGCTCCGCCGCCACGGCGAGGAATTCGGCATTGCCTTCGGGGGTGACCGCCACCAGCAGCCCGCCGCTGGTTTGCGGGTCGCACAGCACGCGCTTGTGCAGTTCGTTCAGGCGCCCCAGCTTGCTGGCGTAGCTGTCGAAATTGCGCAAGGTGCCGCCGGGGACGCAGCCCTGTTCCAGATAGTACTCAACCCCGGGCAGGCGTGGGACTTTTTCGTATTCGATGCGGGCAGTTAATTGGCTGCCGTCAGCCATTTCCACCAGGTGGCCCAACAGGCCGAAACCGGTGACGTCGGTCATGGCCGTGACACCGGCCAGCTTGCCAAAACGGCTGCCGGGTTTGTTGAGGGTGCACATCCAGTCACGGGCCAGGCCCACGTCGGCCTCGCGCAGCTTGCCCTTCTTCTCGGCCGTGGTGAGGATGCCGATGCCCAGGGGTTTGGTCAGGTACAGTTGGCAACCGGCGGTGGCGGTGTCGTTGCGCTTCATGTGGCGCTTTTCCACCAGCCCGGTGACGGCCAGGCCGAAGATCGGCTCGGGGGCGTCGATGGAGTGGCCGCCGGCCAGGGGAATCCCGGCAGCGTCACACACGGAACGGCCGCCGCGAATCACTTCCCGGGCAATCTCCGGAGCCAGCACGTTGACCGGCCAGCCGAGAATCGCGATGGCCATCAACGGATCGCCGCCCATCGCATAGATATCGCTGATGGCGTTGGTGGCGGCAATGCGGCCGAAGTCGAAGGGATCATCGACGATCGGCATGAAAAAGTCGGTGGTGGACACCACGCCGCGCTCCTCGTCGATGGCGTACACCGCCGCGTCATCGCGCGAAGCGTTGCCTACCCAGAGCTTGGGGTCGAGGTTCTGTGCGCCACTGCCGGCGAGGATCACTTCCAGTACCTGAGGTGAGATCTTGCAACCGCAACCAGCACCGTGGCTGTATTGGGTCAGGCGAATCGGCTCGTTCATGGGTATCCCTCAAGGCGTCAAGTGGGCGGATTCTAGCAGACAGCAAAAGGCCGACTGCATGCAGTCGGCCTTTATGTTCAGCCCTTAGTGTTTGCCAGCAAGCCGTTTATGCCGGTTGCGTCGCATCATGTTCAGGCATTCGATAGCCGCCGAGAACGCCATGGCCGCATACACATAGCCTTTTGGCACATGGGCGCCGAAACCTTCGGCGATCAGCGTCATACCGATCATGATGAGGAAGCCCAGGGCCAACATCACGATGGTCGGGTTGTCGTTGATGAACTTGGCCAGCGGCTCGGCCGCCACCAGCATCACGATCACCGAGACCACCACGGCAATGATCATGATCGGCAAGTGCTCGGTCATGCCCACGGCGGTGATGATGCTGTCGATGGAAAACACCATGTCCAGCAGCAGGATCTGGCCAATCGCCGAGGCGAAGCCCAGGGTCACGCTCGGCGCGCCGGTGTCCACATGCTCCTTCTCGGGGTCCATGCTGTGATGGATCTCGGTGGTGGCCTTCCACACCAGGAACAGGCCACCGGCGATCAGGATCATGTCTTTCCAGGAGAACGACTGCCCCAGGATGTCGATGACCGGCTCGGTCAGCTGCACGATAAAGGCGATGGTGCTCAACAGGCCCAGACGCAGGATCAATGCCATGCTGATGCCGATGCGGCGGGCCTTGGCCCGGTGCTTCACCGGCAACTTGTTGGTGAGAATCGAGATAAAGATCAGGTTATCGATCCCCAGCACGATCTCCATGACGATCAGGGTGGCCAGTGCGATCCACGCGGTCGGGCTGGCGGCCAGTTGTAAAAGGTATTCCATAGGTCATTCCTGGTGTTGTGTGCGGGTATCAGGTTTCTTGGGAGGTGGACTCAGGCTTGCTGTCTTCCTGTTCCGGCTTGTCCGGCTTGCCTTGCGGCGGTGCGATCAAGCCCTTGGTCGCGTCACTCAACGCCTGCTCGGCGGCCTGGTGGGTGTCGTCAATCACTTGCTTGGCCGACTCGGTGGCCTTGCCCAGCAGTTGTTGCGCGCTTTTTTCCGCTTGGTCACAGCCACTGAGCATGACTAATGAAAGCCCAAGTAACGCCGTTGCGCCCAGGGGATTGAGTTTCATGATGCGTTCCTCGTTAGAACCGTCGGGTCCAAGTAGTGGCCCCTCGATAGCGACGCATTCTATGCAGGGGAACACTTCAGGAAAATTCGTATTTTTTTCGTTTATACTTCGGTTTTAACGAAGTATTGGCCGCCATGCTCAATTACCGACAACTGCACTACTTCTGGGTCGTCGCCAAGACCGGCAGCATCGTGCGCGCCTGCGAGCAACTGAACCTCACGCCGCAGACCATCAGCGGGCAGATCAGCCTGCTGGAACAGACCTTTGGCGTGGCATTGTTCCAGAAGGTCGGGCGCCAGCTGGAGCTGACCGAAGCCGGGCGCCAGGCGCTGCCCTATGCCGAGCAGATGTTCCAGCTGGGCAATGAGCTTGAAGCGATGTTGCGCACCCAGCCCAATGAGCAGCAGATCCTGTTCCGGGTTGGCGTCGCGGATGTGGTGCCCAAGTCCATCGTCTATCGGCTGATTGCGCCAACCATGGAGTTGAGCGAGCCGATCCGCATCACCTGCCGTGAAGACAAACTCGAACGTTTGCTGGCGGACCTGGCGATCCAGCGCCTGGACCTGGTGATCTCCGACAGCCCGATGCCGCCGCACCTGGACATCAAGGGCTACAGCCAGAAGCTGGGGGAATGCGGCATCAGTTTCTTCGCAACCCAGGCATTGGCTGACCAGCATCGCGGCGATTTCCCACAATGCCTGCAGGGTGCGCCGCTGTTGATTCCGGGGGCGGAGACGGTAGTGCGCAGCCGTTTGCTGCGCTGGTTTGCCGAGCAGCAGATCCAGCCACGGATTGTCGGGGAATTTGACGACAGTGCGTTGATGCAGGCCTTTGGCCAATCCGGCAGCGGGATTTTTATCGCGCCGAGCGTGATTGCCGACGAGGTGGAACGCCAGTATGGCGTGGCGCTGATCGGCCAGACGGATGCGGTGACCGAATCGTTTTATGCAATCTCGGTGGAGCGCAAGGTCAAGCACCCCGGCATCGTGGCGATTACCGAAGGTGCCAGACGGGAGCTGTTCACTTCCCTGCCCTGAAGGCTCAGGCGCAGACGGCGCGGGTCTTGGCGGTCATCAGCCACAGCGCCAGCAGGATCGACAACAGGATAAAGCCCGCCGCGGCAAACCCGAGGCTGCCCAGGCCCAGGGTGTCGATCACATGCCCGCCCACCAGCGCCCCTAGGCCAATCCCCAGGTTGGCCCCGGCAATGTTCAACGAGGCGGCAAACGCCGGCGCATGGGGTGCGGCCTTCATCAGTCGCACATGGCTGACCAGAAACAATGCCGCCTGGGTCACGCCCCATACCGCCATCGCCGCCGCCAACCCGATCGTGGAATGGATGGCGGGCACCAGCGCCACCATGCCGGCGATCATGAAACCGCAGAACACCATCGACGCAATCAGCGGATGACGGTCGACCATGCGCCCGCCCAAAGAGTTGCCGATCAGGCCGACCGCGCCAAAGCCCATGAGGCACCAGCCCACTACCGTGCCGTCAAAACCCGCCAGGCGTTCGAGAATGTCTGCCAGGTAGGTGTAGGCGGTGAACATCCCGCTGAACACCAGGATCGACAGCAGGATATGGCCCTGCATCAGCGGGCTGCGCAAGATCTTGAACTGCGAGCGCAGGCTGACCTGGTCGTTCTTTGCCCGGGTCTTCGGCAGGTAGATAAACAGCAGCAGGGCCTTGGCGAACGCCACCACCGCAAGAATGCCAAAGGCGGTGCGCCAGCCGAACATATCGGAAATCAGCGTGCCCACCGGGATCCCGAAGACCGTGGCACACACGATGCCGAAGCCGATTTTTTCAATCGCGCGGCCGGCGAAGTCCGGCCCGACAATGTCCACCGCGGTCTCGCTGGCCAGGGCCCAGAACACCGGCAGCCCCAGCGCCGGGATCAACCGGGCCAGGGACATGACCCAGATATTCGAGGCCATCGCCGCCAGAGTGTTGGCCAGGCCGAACATGATCAGGATCGTGATAAACAGCCGCTTGCGCTCGAACCGGGCGAAATATGCGGTGAGGAACGGGCCAAACGCCGCCACGGTGAAGGCGAACAACGTCACCAGCAACCCGGCCTGGGACACGCTCACGTCGAGGTCGCGGGCGATGGAAGGCAACAGGCCGACGATGATGAACTCTGTGGTCAGCACGGTAAAACCGGCTGCCGACAACAGCAGGATCGGAAACAACATCAAAAACTCCAGAAAACAGCGACATCAACGACAGCCCGGAGGGCCCGCTGATAGAGAAGAAATAAGAGGATGGGCAATGTTAACAGAATGTGTCCCATCGTGGTGACGGAACGCCGCACCCGGATTAGACGTTTCCTACAGATGTTAGACTTCGCCCCTGCCAGATTCATGCTGCCTAGCTGCATCTATTAAAAAAACCAGAGACAACCTTTTTATGACTGCTGCCCCTTCCCTCTTTCAACGCCTGATGTCTATCAGCCTGGTCACCCAAATTGTCATCGGCCTGATCGCCGGTATCCTGTTGGCCCTGCTGTTGCCCGACGTCGCACAAGCCACCGGGTTTATTGGCAAGGTCTTTGTCTCGGCGCTCAAGGCCGTCGCGCCCATCCTGGTATTTGTGCTGGTGATGGCCTCGATTGCCAGCCACAAGCACGGCCAGGAAACCCATATCCGCCCGATCCTGTTCCTGTACCTGCTGGGCACGTTCGCTGCCGCCGTGGTCGCGGTGATCGCCAGCACGCTGTTCCCCTCCTCGCTGGTGCTGGCCACCCACGATGTGGCCGTCAGCCCTCCCGGCGGTATCGGTGATGTGTTGCAAAGCCTGTTGCTGAGCGTGGTGGACAACCCGGTCAGCGCGCTGATGAACGCCAATTTCATCGGTATCCTGGCGTGGGCCATCGGCATGGGCATCGCCATTCGCCATGCCAGCGACACCACCCGCACCGTGCTGGGGGACCTGTCCAACGGCGTCACGCTGATCGTGCGCATGGTGATCCGCTTCGCGCCCCTGGGGATTTTCGGCCTGGTGGCCTCGACCCTCGCCACGTCCGGCTTCGGCGCCCTGCTGGGCTACGCACACCTGCTGTTGGTGTTGATCGGCTGCATGCTGTTCGTCGCGCTGGTGATCAACCCGGCCATCGTGTTCTGGAAGCTGCGCCGCAACCCTTACCCGCTGGTGCTGATGTGCCTGCGGGAAAGCGGGATCACCGCGTTTTTCACCCGCAGTTCGGCGGCCAACATTCCGGTCAACCTGGCGTTGAGCAAGCGCCTGGGCCTGCATGAAGACACCTACTCGGTGTCGATCCCGCTGGGCGCCACCATCAATATGGCCGGCGCTGCCATCACCATCACCGTGCTGACCCTGGCCGCCGTGCACACCCTGGGCATTGCCGTGGACATCCCCACCGCCGTGCTGCTCAGCGTGGTCGCGGCGGTGTGTGCCTGCGGCGCGTCGGGGGTTGCCGGGGGCTCGCTGCTGTTGATCCCGCTGGCGTGCAGCCTGTTCGGCATTCCCAGCGAAATCGCCATGCAGGTGGTGGCCGTGGGCTTCATCATCGGCGTGTTGCAGGACTCGGCGGAGACCGCACTGAACTCGTCCACCGATGTGTTGTTCACCGCTGCCGCATGCCTGGGCAAGGAAGAACAAGCCGCGTAGACCTTGCGCGCACAAAAAAAGCCCGGGGCAGTTCGTGAATGAACCGCCCCGGGCTTTTTTATTACAAGGCTTAGAACGCGCCCATGTAGTCGCGCTTGCCCACTTCCACGCCGTTGTGACGCAGCAAGGCGTAAGCGGTGGTGACGTGGAAGAAGAACTGCGGCAGGCCGTAGCTCAGCAGGTACGACTGGCCGCTGAAGCGCTTCTCTTTCGGGGTGCCAGGGCGAGTGATGATCTCGATGCCTTCTTTACCGTCGACCTGGGCCGGGGTGATGGTGTCGATAAACGCCAGGACCTTGGCGATCAGCGCTTGCAGGTCGGCGAAGGTAACTTCTGTATCGTCGTATTTCGGAACTTCGATTTCAGCCAGGCGGGCAGAAACGCCTTTGGCGAAGTCGACGGCGATCTGCACCTGGCGCACCAGCGGGAACATGTCCGGGTACAGGCGTGCCTGCAGGAAGGCGTTCGGGTCGATGTTCTTGGCGGTGGCGTGGGCCTCGGCCTTGTTCAGCACATCGCTCAGGGCGTTGAGCATTTGCTTGAAGACCGGGAGGGAAGCGGCGTACAGGGAAATAGTCATGACAGTCTCGACAGTTGTGGCAGGGTTTGAAACAGCCGCGATTATAGACATGCCGGCCACCGGCGCCGCTTGTCTTTTATTTTTTCAGGATTAGGCTAGTGAGCTCACTGCAATAGGGAAAGCGCGATGACCACCGAGCACGACACCACTTCCGAAGAGCCGCGCCTGAACAGCACGGAGATCCGCATCCTTGGCTGCCTGATCGAAAAACAGGCCACCAGCCCCGAAACCTACCCGTTGACCCTCAACGCGCTGGTGATCGCCTGTAACCAGAAAACCAGCCGCGAACCGGTGATGAACCTCAGCCAGGGCCAGGTTGGCCAGAGCCTGCGGGCCCTGGAAGGCCGCGGGTTTACCCGGCTGGTGATGGGCAGCCGCGCCGACCGCTGGGAGCATCGGGTGGACAAGGCGCTGGAGCTGGTGCCGGCCCAGGTGATTCTCAGCGGGTTGCTGTTCCTGCGGGGGCCGCAGACGGTCAACGAACTGCTGACCCGCAGCGGGCGCATGCATGACTTTGAAGACGCCGAGCAGGTGGTGCATCAACTGGAACGCCTGATTGCCCGTGGGCTGGCGTTGTTGGTGCCGCGTCAGTCGGGGCAGCGGGAAGATCGGTACATGCACGCCCTGGGCGACCCGGCGGACATTGAAGCGATCCTGGCGGCGCGTGGGAATCCGGTGGAGCGTGGTGCGGGAAGTGGGGTTTCCCTGGAGCGTATCGAAGAGCTGGAAGCGCGGATTGCGGCGCTGGAAGAGCGCCTTTCGCGGCTCGAGTAATGTTTGTGGTGAGTGGGCTTCTGTGGTGATGGAGCTTTTGTGGCGAGGGAGCTTGCTCCCGCTGGAGTGCGTAGCGCTCCCATTTTCTTGGGGCTGCTGCGCAACCCAGCGGGAGCAAGCTCCCTCGCCACAAAAGCTCACCCTCCACAGCAAGCTCCCTCGCCATAGCAAGCTCACTCTCCACACCGCCAGCGGTGATGCTCAGCTCCGGGCAAATGCCACCGCCGCCTGAAACTGTTCATCCGTCGGCCGCACGCCGGTGTACAGCACAAACTGCTCCAACGCCTGGATGGCGATCACTTCCAAACCGGTGATCACTCGTTTGCCCTGGGCCCGTCCACGCAGGATCAGTGGGGTTTCCGAGGGAATCGCCACCACATCGAAGACCGTCTCGGCCGCATCAACCGCGTCAGCTTCAAACGCCAACTGATCCGCTTCCGCCCCTCCGGTCATGCCAATCGGCGTCACGTTGACCAGCATCTGCGGGCGCAAGGCACCCAACTGCGCCTGCCACTCATACCCCAGGCTCTGGGCCAGCGCCCGGCCCGCTTCTTCATTGCGCGCCACGATCACGCCCTTGGCGTAGCCGCCATCGCGCAAGGCACTGGCCACCGCCTTGGCCATGCCGCCGCTGCCGCGCAGGGCGAAGGTCGAGTCCTTGGGCACCTGGTGCTTGTGCAGCAGTTGCTCGATGGCAATGTAATCGGTGTTGTAGGCCTTCAAATGCCCGTCGGTGTTGACGATGGTATTGATTGACGCAATGGCCCGCGCCGAATCGTCCAGCTCATCCACCAGGGCAATACAGGCTTCCTTGAACGGCATCGACACGCCACAACCCCGAATGCCCAAGGCCCGAATGCCACCGACGGCGCCAGGCAGGTCCTGGCTACTGAAGGCCTTGTAGTAGAAATTCAACCCCAACTGCTCGTACAGGTGGTTATGAAAGCGCAGGCCAAAGTTCCCGGGGCGCGCCGACAGTGACATGCACAGTTGGGTGTCCTTGTTGGGGTTCATCTGCATCGGTAACTCCTTGAAGCCATTCCAGAGGCGGTTTCGGATAGACGGAATACCCGCGCCGGCGGGTTGTCATGGATCATACGCACTGTGCCCGGCCACTTGTGTAAGCCAACCGATACAGACCTTACACAACCTTTACCTATCGGCTGTGCTGTTTTTTAGAAATACGCTGTCTTAAAAGTATCCCCGCGACAATCCTTGAGTCGATTGATTGCAGACCATGAGCGCAGGGGCTAACCGAGGAATGACCATGATTCGTAAACTCCCCAAGATCGCCTTGCTGATCGGCGCACTCGCTATGGCAGGACAGGCCTCCGCCCACGGTGGTGGTTGGGGTGCTCCGCTCGCACTGGGAGCCGTTGTTGGTGCAGTGGTAGGCGGCTCGATCGTCGCCAGTCAATCGCGGCCGGTCTACGTGCAACAACCGGTGTATGTCCAGCCGCAGCCGGTGTATGCCGCTCCGCCGCCGGTCTACTACGCACCGCCACCGCCTGTGTATGTGCAACAACAGGTTTATTATCGCCCGGCGCCGGTCTACTACGGCCCACCGCGCGGCTACTACGGCCCTCCACACGGCTATTACGGTCGCGGCTGGTAAGCCTCAACTGACACACCTGAACAGGCTCCGCCCTAAAAGCGGGGCCTTTTTTTGGCCTGCAGGTCTGAATAAATCTCGCCAAGGTCGTTATAAGGACAATGGCTGTGGCCAAATCCCACATCATTGATCTCAATAGGCGCTTGCCCGAACGGGGCCTGCGCTGTCATGTTTGTGTCTCAAAAGGCTTCCACTATCAACACTGTCCGACCAATAACAACAAGGACGATTGCCCATGCCCACGCAAAACCCACATCGCACCGCCGGCCTCTGCACCTCGAGCAAGGTCTATAGCGTACTGACGGAGCTCAAGGCCCTGGAAGGCCATCGCAACGCCAAGTTCCTGTCCTTGCTGACGGAAAACCTGGTGCGCAAGGGCCTGCTCAGTGAACAGGAAGTGGTGCATATGCTCGACCAGGTGGTCGACTGACTGAGGGTCGCTCGATAACAGTGATGTCGACTATCGAGCAGGTTGATTTTCCCTGAAGGCCCACGCACCGTAATGTCACCTCCATAGCGTATCGGAGGTCATCATGCCCACTATTCAAATCATGTCTGTCATCGGCAGTGCCGTTCCCGCCTCTCTCCGGGAGCTGGGTCTACTCGCCTGCTGGTACCTGGTACGCGATGGCGAAGCCATCAGCGGCCCACTCACTTCACTACCGGCCGCCCAGGCCCTGTCGGTCAAAATGGCGCATTGCTTTCATGCCTAAGGCAGTTGCACCCGCGGTTTGGTTTCCACAAACAGCGCCCAGCTGGACATGAACAACGCAGCAATCAGTGGCCCAATGACAAAGCCGTTCAAGCCAAAGATCGACAGGCCGCCCAAGGTTGAGATAAGGATCAGGTAATCCGGCATGCGGGTGTCCTTGCCCACCAGGATGGGCCTTAGCACATTGTCCACCAGCCCGATCACAAATACCCCGAACAACCCGAGCACCACGCCCTGCCAGATCGACCCGCTCAGCAGGAAGTACGCCGCCACCGGCCCCCACACGATCCCCGCGCCCACCGCCGGCAGCAGCGACAGAAACGCCATCAACACCGCCCAGAGCAACGCGCTGGGAATGTCCAGGAACCAGAAGATCAAGCCACCCAACGCGCCTTGCGTGACCGCTACCAGCACGTTGCCTTTCACCGTGGCACGCACCACCCGGTTGAACTTCAATTGCAGGCGACGCTTCTGCGGTTCGGCCAGCGGCACCGCGGTGCGCACCTTGCGCACCAGCTCGGGGCCATCGCGCAGCAGGAAGTACAGCAAGTACAGCATGATGAAAAAACTCACCAGGAAATCAAACGTGCCCTGGCCGAAGCTGAACGCCTGGGTCGCAAAAAACTGGCTGCCCTGCATCGCACTCTTGACGATCTTCTCCCGCAGGCCTTCCAGGTTGCCCATGCCGAAGCGGTCCAGCAGATGCTGGAAATACGGTGGCAGGAAGTTCTTGAACTGCTCGATATACCCGGCAACGTCGAGCTTGCCGCTCTCGACGTTCTTGTAAAGCGTCGCGCCCTCCTGCACCAGCAAGGCACTGGTGATGATCACCGGCAGAATCGCGATTATCAGGCACACCGTCAGGGTTGCCAGGGATGTGAGATTGCGGTTCCAGCCAAAACGTTGCTGGAAGCGCCGTTGCATCGGCGCAAAGATGATCCCCAGGATCACCGCCCAGAACACCGCGCCGTAGAACGGCAGCAAAATCCAGATAAACGCGATGGTCACCAGGGCGAGCAGTAACAGCAGGGTTTTGAATTGCAGATTGGTTTGGTTCATGTCCGGTCCATGTCTAAAACACCAGGCGCTCATGTGCGCCTTGATGTTTAGTCCACTGCAAATCCCGCGAGTGCCCTACTTATTAGACCTGGATCAATAAACTGCGCACCCGGCCCGGCTACCCTGCCGCCCTTTTGCGACCCGAACCCATGCCTCCCGTTATCGCCCCCGAACTGCTCGCCCCCGCCGGCACCCTGAAAAACATGCGTTATGCCTTTGCCTACGGTGCCGATGCCGTCTACGCCGGGCAACCGCGCTACAGCCTGCGGGTGCGCAATAACGAGTTCGACCACGCCAACCTCGCCCTCGGCATCCAGGAAGCCCAGGCCCAGGGCAAGCGGTTCTATGTGGTGGTCAACATAGCGCCTCACAACGCCAAGCTGAAAACCTTCCTCAAGGACCTTGCCCCGGTGATCGCCATGGGACCGGATGCGCTGATCATGTCCGACCCGGGCCTGATCATGCTGGTGCGCCGGCACTTCCCGCACATGCCGATCCACCTGTCGGTGCAGGCCAATACGGTGAACTGGGCCAGCGTCGAATTCTGGCAGGCGCAGGGCATCTGCCGGATCATCCTGTCCCGGGAGTTGTCACTGGAGGAAATCGACGAGATTCGCCAGCAAGTCCCCGCCATGGAGCTGGAAGTATTTGTGCACGGCGCGCTGTGCATGGCCTATTCCGGACGCTGCCTGCTGTCGGGCTACATGAACAAGCGGGATGCCAACCAGGGCACCTGCACCAACGCCTGCCGCTGGAAATACCAGGCGACGCCTGCGGTGGAAAACGCCGCCGGCGACATCGTGCAGCACTATGCGCCCGAGCCGACCCTGGGCCTCGGTGCGCCCACCGACCAGGTGTTCCTGCTGCAGGAGGCCAATCGCCCCGACGAACAGATGCCCGCCTTCGAAGATGAACACGGCACCTACATCATGAACGCCAAGGACCTGCGGGCGGTGCAGCACGTCGAGCGGCTGACGCGCATGGGCGTGCACTCGTTGAAGATCGAAGGCCGCACCAAATCCCACTTTTACTGCGCCCGAACCACCCAGGTATATCGCCAGGCGATTGATGACGCGGTGGCCGGGCGCGACTTTGACCGGGGCTTGATGACCAACCTCGAATCCCTGGCCCAGCGCGGCTACACCGAGGGTTTCCTGCGCCGGCACGTGCACGATGAGTATCAGAACTATCAGAACGGCAGCTCGGTGTCCGAACGCCAGCAGTTCGTCGGCGAACTGACCGGTGAACGGCGCGGCGAACTGGCCGAGGTCAAGGTCAAGAACCGTTTTGCCGTGGGCAATCACCTGGAACTGATGACCCCGGCGGGGAATTTCCACTTTGACCTGGGCTCATTGCACAACGCCAAGGGCGAGGCCATCGCGGTGGCGCCGGGTGACGGGCATACGGTGTATTTGCCGATCCCGGCGGAGATGGACCTGCGTTTCGGCCTTTTGATGCGCGACGTTTAACTTCGCCAGACACCTCAATGAGTGTGAGACAGCTTGCTGTGGTGAGGGAGCTTGCTCCCTCACCACAGCAAGCTCCCCCACCACAGCACTCTCCTTCACCACAGCAAGCTCCCCCACCACAAAAAGCAGGGCGTACGCGCAATAGGTTCATTTGCAAAGTAGAATTGGCGGTTCTGCGTACCGCCACCTTGTCTTGAGCGGTCACCCTCTTTTTTACGGAGATCGCCTTGCGTCTGTTTCATACCTCCGACTGGCACCTTGGGCAAAACCTGCACGGCCAGGAACGCGACTTCGAACACACCTGCTTCCTCGACTGGCTGCTGGGCCAGTTGGGCCTGCATCGCCCTGACGTGCTGTTGATCGCCGGCGATATTTTCGACACGGTCAACCCGCCACTCAAGGCCCAGGAGCGGCTGTACGACTTCATCATCAGCGCCCATGAGCAAAACCCTGCACTGACCATCGTGATGATCGCCGGCAACCACGACTCCGGCTCGCGCATCGAACTGCCGGCGCCGTTGATGCGCCGCCTGCGCACCCACGCCCTGGGCCGGGTGCTGTGGCTGGATGACGGACAACTGGATGTCGAACGCCTGCTGATTCCATTGCCCGGTGCCGACGGTGAAATTGCCGGCTGGTGCCTGGCATTGCCGTTCCTGCGCCCGGCCGAAGTGACCGGCGCCCAACTGGGGGACGATTACCTGCGGGGCATCGGCCAGGTTCATGAATGGCTGATTGCCGCCGCCAATGCCAAGCGCCAGCCGGGCCAGGCACTGGTTGCCATCAGCCATGCGCACATGGCCGGCGGCTCGGTGTCGGAAGACTCCGAGCGCAGCCTGATCATCGGCAATGCCGAAGCGCTGCCGGCCAGCCTGTTCGATGCCACCGTCAGCTATGTGGCCCTCGGCCATTTGCATAAACCCCAGCGGGTGAATGGCGAGGAGCGGATTCGCTACTGCGGCTCGCCGATTCCGCTGTCATTCTCGGAAATCGGCTACCAGCACCAGATCCTCGACGTGCAACTGGACGGCGAAATCCTGGTCAGCGTCGAATCCCGCCTGATCCCGCGCTCGGTCAACCTGCAACGCCTGGAAGCCGCGCCCCTGGCCGACATCCTCAAGCAACTGGCCGACCTGCCCGACATCGACCTGCTGGCCGAAACCCAGCGCCAACCGTGGCTGGAAGTGCGGGTGCGCCTCGACGAACCGCAACCCGACCTGCGCCAGCAGGTGGAAAACGCCCTGCAAGGCAAGGCCGTGCGCCTGGTGCGCATCGCCGCTGAATACGCAGGCAACGGAGGCCGTGAAGACAGCCAGGAAGACCGCCTGATCGAACTCGACCAGCTCACGCCCCAGGAATTGTTCAGCCGCGCCTGGCAGGAAAGCTACGGCAGTGAAGTGGACGAACAGACCCTGAAGGACTTCGCCGTGCTGCTCCAGGAAGTGCAACAGGAGGGCGAACAGCCATGAAGATCCTCGCCATTCGCCTGAAAAACCTCGCCTCCCTGGCCGGGCCGTTTGAAATCGACTTTACCGCCGAGCCCCTGGCCAGCGCCGGGCTGTTCGCGATTACCGGGCCCACCGGCGCCGGTAAAAGTACCTTGCTCGATGCGCTGTGCCTGGCGCTGTTTGGCGCCGTGCCGCGCCTGGGCGATACCGGCCAGGCAAAAATGCCGGATGCCGACACCGATATTTCCATCGGTGACCCACGCACCCTGATTCGCCGGGGCACTGGCGGCGGTTATGCCGAAGTGGATTTTGTCGGCGTCAGTGGCCGTCGCTACCGCGCCCGCTGGGAAGCCAACCGCGCCCGGGACAAGGCCAGCGGCAAGCTGCAAGCCAGCCGGCAAAGCCTGATCGACCTGGACAGCGAGCAACTGCTGGCCAGCCAGAAAATCGAATACAAGACCCAGCTGGAATTGGCCCTGGGCCTGAACTTCGAGCAGTTCACCCGCGCCGTGTTGCTCGCGCAAAGTGAGTTCAGCGCGTTCCTCAAGGCCAACGACAACGAGCGCAGCGAACTGCTGGAAAAGCTCACCGACACGGCGCTCTACACCCAACTCGGTCGCCGCGCCTTCGACAAGGCCAAGGACGCCCGGGACGCCCACAAACACCTGCAGGACCAGGCTACCGGCGTCACCCCGCTGGCCCCCGAGGCCCGCGCCGAACTCGACGAACAGCTGGCCTCCGCACAGCAACAGCTCAAGACCCAGCAGGCGCAACTCAAGCAACTCGAGTTGCAGCACACCTGGCTGAAGGAACTGCGGGAGTGGCAGGAGCGCCAACAAAGTGCGGTCGAGCAACTGCAACAGGCCCAGCAACACTGGGCAAGCCAGGGCCCGCAGCGCCTGGACCTCAGCCGCCTGGAACAACTGGCGCCGCAACGTCACCACTTCGCCCGCCAGGCCGAACTGACCACGCAGTTGCAGCCCCTTGCCGCGCAAATCCAGCAGCACCTTGAGCAACAAACCGCGTTGCACACCCGCCAGACCCAACTGCAACAGCAACAGGCCGACGTGCAAGCCGCCCTCGCCCAGGCCCTCAAGCAGCAAGCCGACGCTGTGCCCTTGCTGCGCCAGGCCTTCGAGGAGCAAACCACCCTCGCCCACTTGACCCGTGAGCTGGCCAAACGCAACGAAGAGAAGCAGCTGGGTGAAGCTGCCTGCGTGGAAGGCCAGGCGACGTTGACCGGCTTGCTCGACAAGCAGAAAGTTGTCGCCGAGCGCCTGCACCGGCTGGCCGCAGAGCTTGAACGCAGCGCCGCCCTCGCGCCGTTGAGTGAGGCCTGGAGCGCCTACCGCGACCGCTTGCAACAGCTGATGCTGATCGGCAATCGCCTCAATAAAGGCCAGGCCGAACTGCCACAACTGGAAGAGCGCGCCACCCGTCTCGGTGAAAAATGGACCGAGCAACGCGAAGCCCTTGACCTGCTGTACCACGAAGCCGGCGCCGAACCCCATGCAGTGGCCGAACAGATCCAGTTGCTCGGCAGCCTGCTCCAGGACAACCGCAAGCAACATCGCGCGTTTGAAGACCTGGCGCGGCTGTGGAACAGCCATCAGCAACTCGACAGCCAGAGCCAGGCCCTGACGCAAAAGCAGACCCTCGCCCAGCAACAACGCGAACTGTTGAACCAGAGCGGCTTGCAGGCCAAGGCCGAGCTGGCCGTCGCCGAACAAACCCTGACCGTCACCAAGCAACTGCTGGAGCGCCAGCGCCTGGCCCGCAGTGCCAGCGTCGAGGAATTGCGCGGCCAGCTTCAGGATGAGCAGCCGTGCCCGGTGTGCGGCAGCGTCGAGCACCCGTATCACCAGCCCGAAGCCATGCTGCAAAGCCTGACCCGCCACGACGAAAGCGAAGAAGCCAACGCGCAGCAAGCCGTGGATGTGCTCAAGGAAAAACTCACTGACCTGCGTGGCGAAGTGGGCGGCCTGATCGCCCAGCAAAAGGAATTCCTGCAACAACAGGAGCAACTCGCCAGCCAGTTGCAGGCCTTGCTGCCAAGCCTTGAAGCCCATCCGCTGTCCGCCTCGCTGTTCAACCAGGACGCGGCCAAGCGTGATGCCTGGCTCGCCCAGCAACTGAGCCAGCTCAGCCAAAGCCTCACCCAGGACGAGCAACGCCAGGGCGCCCTGCTCAACCTGCAACAGAACGCCGGGCGTTTGCAGCAACAACTGCAAGCCGCCCAGGACGCCAGCCAACAGGCGCGCCAGTTACTGATCGACCAGCAACGGGAACTGTCCAACGACCGCGAACGCCTGGACGAAGAACTCAACGCCTTCGCCAGCCTGCTGCCCACCGAGACCCTCGAAGGCCTGCGCAGCGAGCCGGCGGCGACCTTCATGTTGCTCGACCAGCAGGTCAGCCAGCGCCTGGAACAGCTCGACAACCAAAAGGAAGAATTGGCCGAGCAGCTACAGCGCCAGCAAGCCATCGAGAAAGAGCAGGACCGCCAGCAACATCGCCAGCAGCAGCTGGAGACTTTGCACAAACAGCTCGCCGAACAGAGCGCCCTGCAACACGCGGCCGAGGAAAAACTCGCCGGCCTGCTGGGCGAAAACCCCAGCGCCGAGCACTGGCAACAGCAGCTGGACCAGGCCGTCGAGCAGGCTCGCCAGCATGAGAGCGAGGCCAACCAGCAGTTGCAGGACACCCGCAACCAGTTGATCCAACTGGCCGCCGACCTCAAGTCGCTGCAAGAGCGCCAACAATCCCTGGACACCGAACACGCGGCCCTCACTACGCGCCTGAGCGACTGGCGCGCGTTGCACCCGGAACTCGATGACGAAGGCCTGGCGCGCCTGGTGGCCTTCGATGAGCCGCAGGTGGCCGAGCTACGCCAGCAACTGCAACACAGCGAAAAAGCCATCGAGCAGGCCAAGGTGTTGCTGCAAGAGCGCGAACAGCGGCTCAAGGATCACCAGGCGCTGCACAACGGCAACCTCGACGCCGAGCAACTGGACAGCGCCCTGGCCGAACTCAATGCCGCGCTGATCATTGGCGAAAAACACTGCGCCGAACTGCGCGCCCAACAGGCCGACGACCAGCGCCGCCAGGATGCCAACCAGGCCTTGGCGGCCGAGATCGCCAAGGCCTACGACGAATGGCAACGCTGGGCACGCCTGAATGCGCTGATCGGTTCGGCCACCGGCGATACCTTCCGCAAGATCGCCCAGGCCTACAACCTCGACCTGCTGGTGCACCACGCCAACGTCCAACTGCGCCAACTGGTGCGCCGCTACCGCCTCAAGCGCGGCGGCAGCATGCTCGGCCTGCTGGTACTCGACACGGAGATGGGCGACGAACTGCGTTCGGTGCATTCGTTGTCGGGTGGCGAGACATTCCTGGTGTCGCTGGCGCTGGCCTTGGGCCTGGCGTCGATGGCGTCGAGCACGTTGAAGATCGAGTCGCTGTTTATCGACGAGGGCTTTGGCAGCCTCGATCCCGAGTCGCTGCAACTGGCAATGGACGCCCTCGACGGCTTGCAGGCCCAGGGCCGCAAGGTGGCGGTGATTTCCCATGTGCAGGAAATGCACGAGCGGATTCCGGTGCAGATTCAGGTCAAGCGCCAGGGCAATGGCTTGAGCACCCTGGAGGTCAAGTGAGCAAGGCCGTGTTGTATTCGTTCCGCCGTTGCCCCTATGCAATGCGGGCGCGGATGGCCCTGCGGTATTCAGGGCTGGCGGTGCAGATCATCGAGGTCAGCCTCAAGGCCAAGCCGGCTGAGATGCTGGCGTTGTCACCCAAAGGCACGGTGCCGGTGCTGAGCGTGGATGGCCGGGTGATCGATGAAAGCCTGGCGATCATGCGCTGGGCACTGGCAAAGAACGATCCTGAGGGTTGGTTGCTTGGGGATGATCGGGCGACGCAGGCGCTGATTGAAGAGAATGATCAGGGCTTCAAACATCAATTGAATCGATACAAGTATGCCGAGCGCTATCCGGAGTATCCGATGGAGCATTATCGGGCCGAGGGTGAGGTGTTTTTGATGAAGCTGGAGGGGTTGCTGGCGGAGCGGGAGTATTTGCTGGCCGGGCATTTGAGCCTGGCGGATGTGGCACTTGCACCGTTTGTGCGGCAGTTTGCCCATGTGGATCGGGAGTGGTTTGGCCAGGCGCCGTATCCGCGGTTGCGAGCTTGGTTGCAGCGGTTTCTGGAATCGCCGTTGTTCATCGCCGTGATGGCAAAAATCTGAGACTGTCGCAGGACAAAATGTGGGAGCGGGCTTGCTCGCGAAGGCGGTGTATCAGTCAGCCCATGTATAGACTGACCCGGCGCTTTCGCGAGCAAGCCCGCTCCCACATTTGATCTTCATCAGCTTCAAGATCAGTTCTGGATTTTGTGGTCCAGCGCTGCGTAGAAGTTGGCGCTTTGTTGCAGGTATTTCTGGGTGTAGGCGCTGGTGCTGGTTTTTTTGCTGCTGATTTCAACACTGGCGCTGGCTGGCAACGCTACGGTGGCGGAAACAGCGGAAGCGGCGATGATCGAGAAAAGATTGAAGTTCATGTCGGTAACCCTTGTGTTCGGTTGGCTTGGTGGCCTGTGTTGGCCTTGGAACCAAACTTACGCCCGAGGGGATAGCCTTAGAAATTCATTGAAACACTAGCCGCTATTAATAGTATTAATACAACCAGTCAGGCCCCGCACTGCGGGGCCTGTGGCTTATTGTCGCACCAGGAACTTGAGGTCGCTGGGGGCATCAATCGCCAGTTTCTGCACGGTTTTGCCCAAAAGACCGGTCTTGGGATCGCGCTCGACGACCACAATCTCGTTGCTCTTCTGATTGGCGATCAGCAGGAACTTGCCGCTGGGGTCCAGGGCGAACTCCCGGGGATGGTCACCTTCCACCGATCGGCGCTGGATCTCTTTGAGCTGCGCAGTGGCCGGGTCGATGGCAAACACCAGCATCTGGTTGGCGGTGCCACGGTTGCTCACGTAGAGGAACTTGCCGTCGCTTGAGGTGTGCAGTGCAGCACCGGCCTTGTCGGACACCGGCTGGCCATCCGCGAAGTTGACCAGTTGCTTCTGGGTCAGCTTGCCATCGTTGTAGTCGAACACCGCCACTTGCGCGCTCATCTCGGTGGTCAGCCACGCGTGCTTGCCGTCTGCGGTGAACAGCAGGTGCCGCGGGCCGCTGCCCGGTGGCAATTGCACAAACGCAGGGTCGGCCGGGGTCAGCGGCAGTTCATGGTTGGCCTTGGGGTCGTAGTGGTAGGCAAAGATCTTGTCCGCCCCCAGGTCCTGGACAAACACGTATTTGCCGTCCGGCGAAGACACTACCGAATGCACGTGGTTGGACGCCTGGCGCTCCGGGTTGACCCGGCTGGCCGGGTGCCCGCTCAACTGCACTGGCGGCGACAGCTTGCCTTCGGTGTCTAGCGGCAGCACCGCGAGGCTGCCGCCCGGATCTTCCAGCACCGAATAGTTGGCCACGAACAGGTAGCGCCCGTCACTGGCCAGGCTGGAATGGGTCGGCTCGTTGCCCAGGCTCTGCACCTGGTTGATCAGGGTCAGTTGATGGTTCTTCGGGTCGATGCTGTAGCTGCTGACGCGCCCCACCGGGTCTTTTTGGCCCGGGCCGTTTTCGTTGACCACAAACAGGTGCTTCTGGTCCTTGGACAGGGTCAGCCACGACGGGTTGGCCGCCTTGGCGGCGAGCACCGGCTGGCCGCTGAACTGCCCGGTACGGCTGTCGAACTGCAAACGGTAGATACCTTCGCTGGTGCCGGCGGTGTAGCTGCCAACGAGCAACTCATAGGTGTCCACCGGCGCAGCCTGGACCGACATTGCGCCTACGCTGCCGGCCATCAGCAGGGGCCAGAATTTACGCATCATCATCCGCTTCATCCTCGTCATTATTGTTGCCGGTGACGCCGCTCATGCAGACCAGGCGGTGTTCGCCCGAGTCACCGGTAAGGGTCCAGCTTTGCAGGGTTTGATCAAAGGTCGCCGCCTTGACTTGCTCCAGGGTGAAACTCCAGCGCTTCTCGGCGCGACCGTCCATGCAGATGATCGATAACTTCTGGTCATCCAGGCTGAAATCGAAGCTGTGCAGGCCATCGATTTCGACCATCTGGCAGTCTTCAAAAGCGTCGGGCAAGGTAGCGGTGTCGGCAGTCATAACCATCAATCATCAAGAGGAAAGACCTCATGATAGGTCAAATCGTTGCATCGGCCTAAGCCCGCGCAATGCAAAACGCCGTGGCACAGGCCACGGCGTTTTGGCAAACAGCGTTGGATCAGTGGGCGAACAGCGAATTGCCCTTCTGCCCCGCCAGCTTCTCGGGCTTGATCAGGAAGCGTGCCAGCGCCGGCAGCAGCCACAACGCGCCGAACATGTTCCACAGCAGCATGAAGGTCAGCATCAGCCCCATGTCGGCCTGGAACTTGATGGCCGAGAAGATCCAGGTGCATACGCCGATTGCCAGGCACAGGCCGGTGAACAGCACGGCTTTACCGGTGGACTTGAGCGTCTGGTAATAGGCTTCCTGCAACGGCAGGCCGGCCCGCAGGAAACTCTCCAGGCGGCTGTAGATGTAGATGCCGTAGTCCACGCCGATCCCTACCCCCAGCGCCACCACCGGCAAGGTCGCGACCTTGACGCCGATGCCCATAAACGCCATCAGCGCGTTGCCCAGCACCGAGGTCAGCACCAGCGGCAGCACGATGCACAGGGTCGCCGCCCACGAGCGGAAGGTGATCATGCACATGGTGGCCACGCACAGGTACACCAGGATCAGGATGGTCAGCTCGGACTCCTTGATCACCTCGTTGGTGGCCGCCTCGATCCCGGCGTTACCGGCGGCGAGGATGAATTCCAGGCCGTCCTTGTTGTTCTCCTTGGCGAAGTCCTGCACCGCATGCACCGCGCGATCGAGGGTTTCGGCCTTGTGGTCGTTGAGGAACACCAGCACCGGCGCCAGGGAGCAATTGTTGTTGTACAGGCCATCGGCGCGGGCAATGGAGTTGTTCAGCACGTCCGGGTTGCGCGACAGGGTTTCCCATTTCAGGTTGCCCTCGTTCATGCCCTTGATCATCTGCTTGGACACGGTCACCAGCGAGATGGCCGACTGCACGCCCTCGGTGTTCTGCATCTTCCACATCAACTGGTCGATGGGCGCCATGGCTTCATACCGCGAGCAGCCTTCGGGCGGAGTCTTGACCATCACCACCAGCACGTCGGAGCTGGTGGAGTAGTTGTTGATGATGAAGTTGTTGTCCTTGTTGTAGCGCGAGTCAGGACGCAGTTCCGGTGCACCCTGGTCGAGGTCACCGATCTTCAGGTTCTGGCTGTACCAGAGGCCGCCACCGAAGGCGATTAGCGCCAGGGCTATCGACACCGGCGCGACCTTGGGGCTGGCGAACTTAGACAGCAGGCGCCAGAACGGGTGTTCGCGGTGCGCATCCTTCTTGCTCTTGGCGATGGCGCGCTTGCTGATGCCGACATAGGAGATCGCCACCGGCAGCAGGATCAGGTTGGTGAACACGATGACCGCCACCCCCACCGAAGCACCGATTGCCAGCTCGCGGATCACGCCGATATCGATGATCAAGAGGGTGATAAAACCGACCGCATCGGCGAGGATCGCGATCATGCCCGGCAGGAACAGCTGGCGGAAGGTACGCCGGGCCGCGGTCAGGGCGTTGTCGGCATCACTGGATTGCAGGGCGATGCCGTTGATCTTCTGTACGCCGTGGGAAATACCGATGGCGAAGATCAGGAACGGCACGAGCATCGAGTAGGGATCCAGCCCGAAACCCAGGGCATGCATCAGCCCGAGCTGCCAGATCACCGCCACCAGCGTGGTGCTCAACACCGCGACGGTACTGCGCAGGCAGTTGGTGAACCACAGCAGCAGCACCAGGGTGATGACGAAGGCGATACCGAAGAACATCACCACCATCACCAGGCCGTCGATCAGGTCGCCGACCTTCTTGGCGAAACCGACAATGTGGATCTTGACGTTGGGGTTCTGCGCTTCGAACTTGTCGCGGATCTTGTCTTCGAGCTCATGGGAGAACTTGCGGTAGTCCAGGGCCAGCAGCTTGCCCTGGTCCTGGGGATCCGGGTAGGACTCCAGCAGCGGAATGTCGACGATGCTCGACTTGAAATCGTTGGCCACCAACCGCCCGACCTGCCCGGACTTCAGCACGTTGTTGCGCAACTGGTCGAGGCTTTCCGGCGAGCCGTTGTAGCTCTGCGGGATCACTTCACCGCCGGCAAAGCCTTCTTCGGTAACTTCGGTCCAGCGCACGCTGGGGCTCCACAGGGACTTGAGGCCGGAGCGGTCGACGCCGGAGATGTAGAACACCTCGTCGTTGATCTGGCGCAGGGTCTCCATGTACTCCTTCGTGAAGATGTCACCGTCCTTGGCCTCCACCGAAATGCGCACCGTGTTGCCCAGGTTCGCCAGGTCGTTGCGGTGCTCCATCATCCTCTCGATGAAGGGGTGCTGGAGGGGGATCATTTTTTCGAAGCTGGTGGACGGGCGAATCAACGTCGCCTGCCAGAACAGGAAAATACTCACCAGCAGGCAGATCGTGATGACTGCCGGGCGGTTATTGAAAATCAGGCGCTCGAGAAACGTGGCCTTGTCGTTGTGATGACTGCTCATTGTGTCCCCGCCTTCTTATTGTTTTGTCGGCTCGGCGCCGGTTGGACTGGCCACGCGAACGCCGCCCTGCCCCGCCAGAATCAAGTTGCCGTTGCCCGCCGCGGTGACCGCCGACAGCGAAATGCGGTCCGGGCGATTGAATACGCTGAAGGTCAGGCCGTCGTCGTGGCTGACCACCACGCTGCCACCGTTGCCCACTACCACGATGGAACCGTCGTCCAGCAGGGTCGCCCCCGACAAACCGAATTCCAGCGCGCCACGAGTGGCGTTCAGCTCCACCGGCTCCCAGGTGCTGCCAAAATCCGTGGAGCGGAACAGGTTGCCACGCAGGCCGTAGGCCAACAGCGTCTGCGCCTGGGCGGTGCCGATCACGCCGAACAGCGAGCCCTCGTAGGGGCCTTCGAGTTTTTCCCAGGTCTGCCCCTCGTCATGGGAGCGGAACATGCTGCCCTGCTCACCGACGATAAACAGCCCGGCGTCTTTCACCTGGGCGATGGCGTTGAGGTGGTATTGGTCTTCGTTGTCGAGGCGGTCGCTGACGTCGTCCCAGGTCTTGCCCCCGTCGGTGGTTTCGATCAGCGCACCGTAGGCACCCACGGCAAAGCCGTTGCTGGCGTCCTTGAACCAGACGTCAAGCAGCGGTGCTTCGCGCTTGAGGTCCTGGAATTGTTGGGTCCAGGTCACGCCGCCGTCGGTGGTGGCGAGGATCTGTGCGTCATGGCCCACCGCCCAGCCGTGTTGGTCGTCGGCGAAAAACACGGCGGTCAGCAGTTGCCGGGTGGGGACTTTGGCTTGGGTCCAGGTGACACCCTGGTCGTCGGAATAGAGGATGTGCCCGCGATCACCGACCGCGACCAGGCGCTTGCCTGCGTGGACCACGTCGATCATCAGGCTTTTGGCGGCCTTGGGGGAGTCAATGGCGAACACCGCGGCGGCGGTGGTTTCTGTGGCGGCATGGGCCGGTGTCGACAACGCGACAACCCCCAGCAACGAGAGCGCTGTGGCCAGCAATGCGACCCTGCGCGTGGCCTTCGGGCGGAAAAACACCACACCCATGACAGGCTCACTCATAGACCTTTCTCCCATTTATTATTGTTAGGTCGTCTTGCCGCGGGGAGCCCTGAAACCTGCAATCTAGAGCGCCTTGGGCAAGCTGGGCCATCCTAGCGGGCTTTGGAATCGTCTGACAATCGGCGCTACGTTATGTTTTGTTAACTGGAGGGGTTTGGGTTGGTGCTGAATGTAGCGCTATCAGCGGCGGTGATCCGTGGAGGGGGGCTGTTGGGGTGAGGGGGCTTGCTTCCGCTGGAGTGCGCAGCGCTCCTACGCTTTTTGGGGCCGCTGCGCAGCCCAGCGGGAGCAAGCTCCATCGCCACGGGGTGAGGTGTGGGTCTTGGAATGAATTTTTATTCCATGTGTTGAGTTTTGGGAATATTTATTCCATAAATAGGCTTCTCAATACAATAATTCGAAGGAACCCGGCTATGCGCGAACTCGGAATCGGCCTGATTGGTACAGGCTTTATGGGGCGTGCCCACGCCTTGGCGTTCAATAATGCGCGGGCGGTGTTCGAGCTGCCGGTGAAGCTCACGCTGGCCGCCCTGGCCGATGCCGATACCGAGCGCGCAATACGCTGCGCCAATGACTGGGGGTTTGCCCAGGCCCATGGCGACTGGCAGCAGTTGATTGACGATCCCAAGGTGGATGTTGTCGCCATCACTACTCCCAACCATTTGCACTACCCCATGGCCATGGCTGCACTGGCGGCAGGCAAGGCGGTGTATTGCGAGAAGCCGCTGGCGGTGAGCCTGGAGCAGGCGGCCGCGATGCGTGATGCGGCGAGCAAGGCCGGGGTGGTGACGCGGGTGGGTTACAACTATCAGCACAACCCGATGATTGGTTTGGCCCGGCAGTTGATCGCCCGCGGTGAGTTGGGGGAGATCATCAGTTTTCAGGGGGAGTTCAGCGAGGATTTCATGGCGGACTCGGCGTCGCCGTGGTCGTGGCGCTGTGAGGTGGGACATGCCGGCGGTGCGTTGGCGGATCTGGGCAGTCATTTACTGTCCATGGCGCGCTATTTGGTGGGGGATGTGGTGAGTGTGTGTGCCGATACGCAAACGGTGCACGGGCAGCGGCCTGCCACCGCCGGGAGTGAGACGCTGCGGGAGATTGCGGTGGATGACCAGGTGCATGCGTTGTTGCGGTTTGCCAATGGGGCACGGGGGACGGTGAGCAGTAGCTGGCTGAAGCATGGGTATAAGAATCACCTGAGCTTTGAGATCAGTGGCACGCGGGGCACGTTGTTGTTTGATCAGGAACGGTTGAATGAATTGCAGCTGTTTCGGGTTGGGCAGGAGGGGTTTCAGCGGGTGTTGGCGGGGCCTTCGTTGCCAGGGTATGCGGCGTTCAGTCCGGCGCCGGGGCATCAGTTGGGGTACAACGAGTTGAAGACGCTGGAGGTGCATGAGTTGGTGATGGCGTTGGCCGGCAAGGGCAGTGACGGGACGGATTTTGCGGCGGCTTGGGAGATTGAGCGGTTGGCCACGGCGATTCGGGTGGCGGCCAAGGAGGAGCGGTGGGTCAGGCTGAATGAGGTCTAAATGTGGGAGCGGGCTTGCTCGCGAACGCGGTGGGTCAGCCACGGCATCTGGCGACTGACACACCGCTTTGGCGAGCAAGCCCGCTCCCACATTTGATTGTCGTTAGCTTTTGGATTTGCGCATTAGCCTATATGCCGCCGGGATGACGAAGAGGGAGAGCAAGGGCGCTGTGAGCATGCCGCCAATCATGGGGGCGGCAATCCGGCTCATGACTTCGCTGCCGGTGCCGCCGCCTAAAAGGATCGGCAGCAAGCCGGCGATGATTACGGCCACGGTCATCGCCTTGGGCCGCACGCGTAATACGGCACCTTCGGTGATGGCTTCCAGCAGGGCCTGGTCCCCTCCTCCCTGGCGTTCGGCCCAGGCGTTTTTCAAATACAGCAGCATGATCACGCCGAACTCCGCCGACACCCCCGCCAACGCGATAAATCCAACACCCGTCGCCACCGACAGGTTGAAGCCCAGCCAGTACAGCAACCACACCCCACCCGTCAGCGCGAACGGCAACGTGGCGAGGATCAGCAGCGCCTCATCCACCCGCCGGAACGTCAGGTACAGCAGCACGAAGATGATCAGCAAGGTCGCCGGCACCACCAGTTTCAGGCGCGCATTGGCCCGCTCCAGGAACTCGAACTGCCCCGAGTAGCTGAGGCTCATGCCCGGTTGCAGTTGCACGTTCTGGTTGATCGCCTCGCGCAAGTCCTTCACCACCGACGCCAGGTCGCGATCACGCACGTCGATGTACACCCAGCCGGAAGGCCGGGCGTTTTCGCTCTTGAGCATCGGCGGGCCTTCGCTGACCTTGATCCTGGCCACGGTGCCCAGGGTGATCTGGCTACCCGACGGGGTATAGATCGGCAGGTTGCTCAACGCGCTCACCGAGTCGCGCCATTCTTTCGGGTAGCGCAGGTTGATGGGAAACCGCGCCAAGCCTTCGACGGTCTCGCCGATGTTTTCCCCGCCAATCGCCCCGGAGACAATGGACTGCACATCGGTGATGTTCAGGCCATAACGCGCGGCGGCCGGGCGGTCGATATCCACGTCGATGTAGCGCCCGCCCGTCAGGCGTTCCGCCAGCGCCGAGCTGACGCCGGGCACCGTCTTGGCGACCTTTTCCACGGCCTGGGTCACGGCGTCGATGTCCATCAGGCTGGAACCCGCGACCTTCACGCCGATCGGGCTTTTGACCCCGGTGGCGAGCATGTCGATACGGTTGCGGATTGGCGGAATCCAGATGTTGGTCAGCCCCGGCACCTGCACCACCCGGTCGAGTTCCTTCACCAGTTTTTCCGGAGTCATGCCGGGGCGCCATTGGTCTCGCGGCTTGAACTCGATGGTGGTTTCGAACATTTCCAGCGGCGCCGGGTCGGTGGCGGTTTCGGCGCGGCCGGCCTTGCCGAACACGTGGGCGACTTCCGGCACGCTCTTGATCAAGCGGTCGGTACGTTGCAGCAATGCGCCGGCAGTTTGCGTCGACAAACCAGGCAACGCCGACGGCATATACAACAGGTCACCCTCATCCAGCGGCGGCAGGAATTCACCGCCCAGGTGCGACACCGGCCATAGCGCACTGGCGACCATCAGCAGCGCGACCAGCAAGGTCATGCGCGGCCAGCGCAACACCGCGTCGAGGGCCGGTTGGTAGAGTTTGATCAGGCCGCGATTCAGCGGGTTGCGTTGCTCATCGGGAATACGCCCGCGAATCCAGTAGCCCATCAGCACCGGGATCAGGGTCACCGACAACCCCGCCGCAGCGGCCATGGCATAGGTCTTGGTGTAGGCCAGCGGCCCGAACAAGCGGCCTTCCTGGGCTTGCAGGGTGAACACCGGGATAAACGACAAGGTGATGATCAGCAGGCAGAAAAACAACGCCGGCCCCACCTCCACTGCCGCATCGGTGATGACCTTCCAATGCGCCTCCCCCTTCAATTCCTGGTTCGGATGCGCGTGGTGCCAGGCTTCGATTTTCTTGTGGGCATTCTCGATCATCACCACCGCGCCATCGACCATCGCGCCGATGGCAATCGCAATCCCGCCCAGGGACATGATGTTCGCGTTGATGCCCTGGAAGCGCATGACGATAAAGGCAATCAACACCCCCACCGGCAACGAAATGATCGCCACCAGCGAGGAGCGCAGGTGCCACAGGAAGATCCCGCACACCAGCGCCACCACCAGGAACTCTTCGAGCAGCTTGTGGCTGAGGTTGTCCACGGCGCGATCGATGAGTTTGCTGCGATCGTAGGTGGTGACGATTTCCACCCCGGGCGGCAGGCTGGTTTGCAGTTGCTCCAGCTTGGTCTTGACCGCCGCGATGGCCTCGCGGGCGTTCTTGCCGCTGCGCAGGATCACCACGCCGCCCACCGCCTCGCCTTCGCCATCCAGTTCACTGATGCCCCGGCGCATGTCCGGGCCCAGCTGGATCGTCGCCACATCCCCAAGGGTCACCGGCACGTTGTGGGTGTCGAGCCGCAGGGGAATCCCGCGAAAGTCCTCCAGGGTTTTCAGGTAGCCGGACGCACGCACCATGTATTCCGACTCACCCATGTTCAGCACCGAACCGCCGGTTTCCTGGTTGGCCTTGCCGATGGCTTCCACCACCTGGGCCTGGGTGATGCCGCGACTGGCCAGGGCCAGCGGATCGATCTGCACCTGGTACTGCTTGACCTGGCCGCCGATGGTCGCCACTTCGGCGACATTGGGCAGGGTCTTGAGCTCGAACTTGAGGAACCAGTCCTGCAACGAGCGCAGTTGCGCCAGGTCGTGTTTGCCGGTGCGGTCCACCAGCGCGTACTGGTAGATCCAGCCGACACCGGTGGCATCCGGGCCCAGCGCCGGCTTGGCCGATGCCGGCAAACGCGCCTGCAACTGGCTAAGGTATTCCAGCACCCGCGAGCGCGCCCAATACAGGTCGGTGCCCTCGTCGAACAGCACGTAGACGTAGCTGTCGCCGAAGAACGAAAAGCCACGCACGGTCTTCGCACCCGGCACCGAAAGCATGGTGGTGGTCATCGGGTAAGTGACCTGGTTCTCGACAATCTGCGGGGCCTGGCCCGGGTACGGCGTGCGGATGATCACCTGCACATCCGACAGGTCCGGCAAGGCATCCACCGGGGTGTTCTGGATCGACCACAAACCCCAGGCCGTCACGAATAAAGTCGCCAACAACACCAAAAAGCGGTTGGCCACCGACCAGCGAATCAACAGGGCGATCATGGCCGGGCTCCCGGTTGCATGCTCATGCCGTCCATGGCCCCCTCATCTGAAAAACCGCCGGACGATTGAGTGATAATTCCCTTCAAACTTGCTTCGGAGTCCAGCAGAAATTGACCGGAGGCCACCACCTGCTGGCCTTCCTGCAGGCCGGCGAGGATGACGGTGTTGTCCTGGTTTTCTGCACCCACCTGGACTTCTACCGGGCGATATCGCCCGCCCTCCTCGGCCACCATCACCAGCACGCGTTTGCCGGTGCGAATCAACGCCTCGCTCGGCAGCAACAGCACCGATTGGCCGCTGGATTGGGCCAGGCGCACCTGGGCGGTCATACCGGGGCGCAACATACCGTCAGGGTTGGGCAGTTCGACCCGAACCTGCACGGTGCGACTGTCCATGGCGGTTGCCGGCAGAATCGCGGCGACGGTGCCTTTGACGACTTGTCCCGGCAACCCGACAAAACGGCTCTCGACCGTTTGCCCAACGTCCAGCGCGGCGCCCTGGGCTTCAGGCACGGCGACCTGCAGCCACACGGTGCCCAGGCCATTGACCCGCGCCAGGGTTTGACCCGCCGCGACGGTCATGCCTTCGCGTACGTCGAGGGTTTGCAACGCGCCGCCCAGCGGGGTGGTGATGGTCATCACCGATTGCACCCGGCCGCTGCGCTCCATCTGCGTGATCAGCCCGGCAGGCATTCCGCTCAAGCGCAGACGCTGGCGGGCGGCAGCCAACAAACCTGGATCGCTGTGTCGCAGAGCAAGGAACTCTTCCTGAGCGGCGGCCCATTCAGGCACCAGAATGTCCGCCAGGGGCGCCTGAGCCTTGAGCACATCCCCCGGCGCACGGGCGTAAACCCGCTCGACAAATCCCGCAGCGCGCGCCTGCACCACCGCCACATCGCGGTCGTTGAAGGCGAGGATTCCCGACAGCTCAAGACTCGACGCCAGCACCCCACGGCTGACGCTCGCCAGGCGCACGCCGATGTTCTGGGTCAGGCTGGGGTCAATCTGAATCGCCGCACTCTCCTCGGCGCCACCGGCGTAGCGCGGCACCAGTTGCATGTCCATGAAGGGCGACTTGCCCGGCTTGTCGAATTTTTGCTGCGGGTACATCGGGTCGTACCAGTACAGCGCCTTTTTCTCGTCCGGCGCCTGCATCGTCCCGGCCGTGACCGGCTGTGCCTCGCGCATCTGCGCCAGCCAATAGCCGCCACCCAGACCCAGCAGCAGGACGCCGCCCAACAGGGCCATATTCACGATTCGGTTATTCATTGGCGGGTTCCCCGTAAGCAAAATACAGCTGGGCGCCGGTCAGGGCACGCTGCTCAATGGCGTCAATCTGTTTGAAGCGCGCCTCGACCCACTCGCGGCGGGCGCTGACCACGCTCATCAGGTCGCCCTTGCCCGCGCGATACCCCGCCAGGCTCAGCGACAATTTCTCCTCGGCCAGCGGCACCAGGCTGTCCTGGCTGCGCTGCACGGCGCGGTCCAGGCGCTGGTAGTTGGCCAGGTCGTCTTCGAGTTCCTGGGTATGTTCACGGGTCTTGGCTTCGCGTTCGGCGTCCAGTTGGTCGAGTTCGGCCTGCTTGGCGGCGATACCGGGGTTTTGTCGGCGACCGGGGAAGATCGGCAAATCGAAGGTGAATTGCAGGCTGACCATGTCGCCGTACTCACGGCCTCGGTGCTGGTAGTCCACTTCCCAACTCCAGTCCGAGGTCTTTTGCGCCCTGGCCTCGTTCAGCCGGGCTTCGGCCTCGCGGGTGCGCGGTGCAAAGGCTTGCAGAACCGGGTGCTGGTGCAGGTTGTGGGTGAAGCCGGTGGTGTCGATTTTCCAGTTCGGCAATTGCCCGCTGGGGGCTTCGCTGGCGGCCGGGCCGATCCAGCGCTTGAGGGCCGCCCGGGCCTGGGCGCGTTGCTGGATCAGCTCATCCTCGCGCTCGGCCAGGTCAGCCGCTTCCTGCTTCGGGATCACAGCGTCGGAAGGCTGCCCGCGACCGCCGGCCAGTTGCGCACGCACGGTGTCTTGCAGCAGGCGATTCTGCTGATAGAAGTCCTTGAACAGTGCCTCTTTGCGCTCCACCGCATAAGCGCGAATCCACGCCTGGGCGGTGGCCTGACGCACATTCAAGCGCTCGATCCGGCCTTCGGCGGCAGCCGTGTCCACGCTGGCCGACGCCAACTCAACCCGTGCCTTGCGCTTGTCGCGGCTGGGCACTTGTTGCTGGATGCCGATCATTTGCTCGGTCATGTCATCGCCATACAACGTGCCGCGATTGGGCCCGCCGACGGGGAAATTTTGCAGGCCTACTACCAGTTTCGGGTCCGGCAGTTCGCCGGCCGGAATCGCCGCCTGGGTCGCGGCCTGCAATTTGGAGGATTCAGCCGTCAGCGACGGCGCGTTGTTTTGCGCCAGGCGCAAGGCCTCATCCAGGGTCAGCGCAGACGCCAGCGTCGGCCACGCCAGCACGCCCATCACCAGGGCACGCACGCATAGGAAATTCATCTTGAAGTGTCCTGTTCTGTTGCGCTGCGCACCGCTTTACGCGGCCCACAGCAAGGCCGTCCCGGTTCAGGGACGAGTCTTCAGGTGCAACAGGATTCAGCGACGGGGCGGGCGCCAGACGCCGGACGGCGTGCGGTCGGGAATGAAGTCGGAAGAGACGCTGACAACCAGCGCATTGGAAGCAGTCACCGGGGCCTTGAGCACCGGCATCGACAATTGCAGCATGCCGCCGGTCTTGCACTCCTGGCCGGGCTTGCAGCTTTTGCCGTGGTCGGCGGCTGCGCCGTCCTGGCAACAGTCAGGGGCCATGTCGCTCATCATCTGCATGTCGGACATCTGCATCGGGCACGGCTCGGTGCTCGACGGCACACCCGCCATCCCGGTCAGGGGAAGCGCAAGACTCAACAGCAGGACCAGGAAAAAACGCAGATAGCGGCTCATGGGACGGGAGCTTAGCCAAAAGGCGGTTAAGCAACAATTAACAAAATCCGGAGATTTCGCCTTCGCCCGGAATGCAGCAACGACACAAAACAAAATGTGGGAGCGGGCTTGCTCGCGAAAGCGGTGTATCAGCCAGTTCATATGTGACTGATACACCGCTTTTTTCGCCAGCAAGCCCGCTCCCACATGAGGACCGAGCAAGCCTCAGGATCAGTGCATGAAGATCGCGATCAGGATAATGACCGGGATAGGCACACCGAGGAAAAACAGCAGTAATGAGCGCATGACGTTCTCCTTGAATTAACGAACGGAAGTGGTGTGGGGAGTGGTTTCCAGATACACCACGGCATCCCGGCGACGACCACCAAAGGTTGCAGCGAGGCTGGCAAAAAACGCACCGATCAACAGCGCCACGAAGGTCCACAGCGACGTGTAGGCAGCCACTTTTGCAGCCGTGTCGGCAGCCTGCTTGGCTTTCAACTTGGCGTCATCCAGGGCTTTTTGAGCCTGGCCATAGACCTGGTCAACACGCGCCTCGGCATCGGCCTGGCTGAGGTTGGTCCGCTGGCTGATCAACTGTGCAAGGTACGCACGGTCTTCAGGTGCCAGCTGACCATTGTTGCTCACGGTACGAGCGAAGATGCGAGCGACCACACCATGCACCGCGTCATCACTGACGGCGGCCGGGCGATCATCACGGAACAGGCTGTCGACGTAGTAGCCAAAGTCTTCGCCCTTGGAGGCAGCGCCAGCCACCTGGCTCATGCCACTGACGGCACCCGAGGCCACACTGGCACCGGCCTTCACACC
The DNA here is from genome assembly GCF_013385455.1 of Pseudomonas sp. G1002. Taxonomy (NCBI): domain Bacteria; kingdom Pseudomonadati; phylum Pseudomonadota; class Gammaproteobacteria; order Pseudomonadales; family Pseudomonadaceae; genus Pseudomonas; species Pseudomonas sp. G1002. The sequence continues at coordinate 54,918 of NZ_JACAPY010000007.1, read as the reverse complement.
ACCGCTGACCACACTGCTGACCGAACCGACGATCAGCACCGCCGTCACCAGTGTCGCCACGGCCCAGGCCAGGAAGCCATGGGCGGTGTCGCGAAAGTACACCTCATCGCCGTGCATATTGGCCCATTTCACCCGCAGGCGACCGGCGATGTAACCGCCCATCCCCGACGCGATGATTTGCGTAACCGCCAGCCAGACAATGGTAGAAATGCCAAGCCCTTTGGCGCTGATGCCACTGTCGGCCCACGGCGACACCGCCGAAAAGCCCAGGCCGAAGCCCAGCAGTACCAGAATCAAGGACAGCGCAGCCGCGGCAGCGGCCCCGGCAAAGATCGCGCCCCAGGAAACCCCGGAGAGCGTGCTCGACTCTTGCAGCGTGGATGAGGATGTAATCATTGTTGTTTTGCTCCAGGCATGAAAAATAGTGTTACAAGTCTCAAAAGGGACAGTGCAGGCGACGTGCCAGAAGCTCTAAAATTAAAACATCATATATTTCAACAACTTAATTAAGTTGAACTAATTTGAACCATGCAACTTGCAAGAAATGGCCTGGAGCGGCGGGCGTATTGCATTCCTCGTAGGAAATAACCCGTACGCACCCCATGGCATGCAAAAAATCCTACACACACAGCGTTCGTTCAGATTCAGCGGGTTATGGTGAATTGTGTCGTTTGTGCCTACATAAATTTTTATTTAGGAAGCGGGCTATCATTTCTTGGCAAAATGCCCGCACTTCAGTGTGAATCGCTCACCAGGTAATCCTTATGACCCGCATTTTGACCATCGAGGACGACGCCGTAACGGCCCGCGAGATCGTTGCCGAGCTGAGTAGCCATGGACTGGACGTAGACTGGGTAGACAATGGCCGCGAAGGCCTGGTCCGTGCCGTCAGCGGTGATTACGACCTGATCACCCTCGACCGCATGCTCCCGGAACTGGATGGCCTGGCCATCGTCACCACCCTGCGCACTATCGGCGTATCCACGCCGATCCTGATGATCAGCGCCCTCTCCGATGTGGATGAACGGGTACGCGGCCTGCGGGCCGGTGGTGATGACTACCTGACCAAACCGTTCGCCTCCGACGAAATGGCCGCCCGCGTCGAAGTGCTGCTGCGGCGCAAAAGCACGGTCAAGGAGTTTGAAACTGCCTTGCGCGTGGCGGATCTGGAACTGAATCTGATCAGCCGTGAAGCCAGCCGCGCCGAACAGCCCCTGAGCCTGTTGCCGACCGAATACAAACTGCTGGAATTCCTGATGCGCAACACCGGGCAAATTCTCTCGCGGATGATGATCTTCGAGGAAGTCTGGGGTTATCACTTCGACCCGGGCACCAACCTGATCGACGTGCACATCGGTCGCCTGCGCAAAAAAATCGACCCGCCGGGCCTCACGCCGCTGATCCGCACGGTACGAGGTTCCGGGTATGTCATTGCTGAACCCCTCTAAAGGCTGGCGCTCTTCCAGCAGCCGGCTGCTGGCGCTCTACAGTTCGTTGTTCGTGGCCTGGAGCTGCATCCTCATGGGCGTGCTGTACTACGAGGTGTCCGGTTACCTGGGCGACCTCTCGCGCCACTCCCTGATGCAGCGCCAGCACCTGTTCCAGCGGTTTGACGGCGAAGAGCTGGTGGAAGCCCTGACCACCAGCATGACCTTCGACATGAAGGGCGTTGACGCCTACGGCCTGTTCGACAATCAGTTCAACCCGATCAGCGGCCCGATCCGCGTGATACCGCCCGACCTGCCAATGGACGGGCACATCCACGCCCTGGCCAACTGCATCGACTCCGACGACCCGAAACTGCCGCGCGACAGCTGCGACGCCGTAGCCACCCACACCGAAGACGGCCGCTGGCTGATCCTGGTGCGGGCCAACGGCTCGCTGTTCGGCGTGACGCGGATCATCCTGCACGCCTTGCTGTGGGGGATCACCCTGACGATCATTCCCGGCGCGGCCGGCTGGCACCTGCTCAGGCGGCGCCCGTTGCGGCGGATTCGCGGGATCCAGGCGAGTGCCGAAGCCATCGTGGCCGGCGACCTGACCCACCGTTTGCCATTGTCCGACCGACGCGACGAACTGGACATGCTGGCAGCCATCGTCAACGCGATGCTCGACCGTATCGAGAAGCTGATGAACGAGGTCAAGGGCGTGTGCGACAACATCGCCCACGACTTGCGCACCCCGCTCACACGCCTGCGGGCGCAGCTGTACCGAATCCAGCAACAGGCTGATGAAGACGCGCCCCACGCCCTGCAACTGGACGCGGCCATCGCCGAGACCGACACCTTGATGGCGCGTTTTCGCGGCCTGCTGCGGATTTCCGAACTGGAAGACCACCAGCGCCGCTCGGGCTTCCTGGTGCTTGATCCCCTGCCCTTGCTGCAGGAACTCCACGACTTCTACCTGCCCCTGGCAGAAGAAGGCGAGATGGAATTGCTGCTGCAAGTGCCGGACTCATTGCCCTGGATCACCGGTGACCGCGCGCTGCTGTTCGAAGCCCTGGCCAACCTGCTGAGCAACTCGATCAAATTCACCCCGCCGGGCGGCGAAGTGATTTTGCGCGGCGTGAACGATGCCGGCAGCACCCGCATTGAAGTCCTGGACTCCGGCCCCGGGATTCCCGCAGCTGAACGTGCGGCAGTGTTCCAGCGGTTTTACCGGGTGGACGAAGGCAATCAACAGCAAGGCGGGTTTGGCTTGGGGCTGTCGATTGTGGCCGCGATCATCAACCTGCACGGTTTCAAGCTGGAAGTCGGCAGCAGCGAACGAGGCGGCGCAAAGCTGATCCTCGAATGCCGCCAACAACTGATGCCCGAAGCCTGAAGCCTGAAGAACACCACAAAACCAATGTGGGAGCGGGCTTGCTCGCGAATGCGGAGTGTCAGTCAACCCATCTGGCACTGATCCACCGCATTCGCGAGCAAGCCCGCTCCCACATTTGATCTTCATTCAGCCCGGAAAATTACCGCGCAACGCATCCAGCCCGCCGCTGTAGACACCGGTAAACAACTCCTCCACCGCCGCATCCGTCACACCGGCCACCGGGGTAAACACACCCGACCAGGTGACCTTGGCGGTGCTGTCCGTCAACGCCTCAACCTTCAACGTCGCCAAATACTCACTCACCGGAAACGGCGACTCGCTGATGGAGTAGCTGTAAGTACGCGCCGCGTTATCAAAGCGTTGCAGCCGCTCCACCACCACACCACCATCCGCCGTTTGCAGATGACGCACGCGCCCGCCTTCACTCGGCTCGCTCTTGACGATAAAGGGCAGCCAGTCCGGCAGCGAATTGAAGCCGCCGACCAATTGCCAAACCTGTTCGGCCGAAACCGGGATTTCAATAACAGCAGATGCTTTTGCCACGATTAACACTCCAAACCATTCAAGAAAAATCAGATCGCCATGCTGTCGACAACACCGCCGTCGACCCGCAACGCGGCACCGGTGGTGGCAGAGGACAACGGTGAAGCAATGTACGCCACCAGATTCGCCACTTCATCCACATTCGCTGCGCGCTGGATGATCGACGTCGGCCGCGCATTGCGCACAAACACATCCGCCTCGTCCCGCGCACTGCGCCCGGACTTGGCCACGGCGTCCTTGAGCATGTGCTCCAGGCCATCGGTAAAGGTCGGCCCCGGCAGGATCGCATTGACCGTCACCCCGGTGCCCGCCAGGCGTTTGGCCAAGCCATGGGACACCGCCAGGTTGGCGCTTTTGGTCACGCCGTAATTGATCATGTCAGCCGGCGTTGCCACCCCGGATTCCGACGACACAAAGATCACCCGGCCCCAGCCCTGCTCGACCATGCCCGGCGTGTAATGCCGCGACAAACGCACACCGGAGATCACGTTGACCTCGTAGAAACGCGTCCACTCGCTGTCGGGGGCGTCGAAGAAATCGACGTCGTTGAAGATCCCGAGGTTGTTCACCAGGATGTCGGCGCGCGGCTCGGCGGCGAACAGCTTTTCAGCGCCCTCGGCCGTACCGAGGTCCGCCACCAGCCCACGCAGATCCGCGCCGGGCACGGCCTGGCGAATGGTCGCCAGCGCCTCGTCGACCTTGCCCGATTCACGCCCGATCACCACCACCGTAGCGCCGGATTGCGCCAGCGCCTGGCTGATGCCCAGGCCTATGCCGGCGGTGCTGCCACTGACGATTGCGACTTTGCCACTGATATCAATTTTCATGTTCGCGTTCCTGTGGTTAGAGCGGCAACGGTGCACGGGCCGAAATCAATCGTGCCTCGCGCAGGGCCTGCCAAAAGGCTGCGGGAATCTTCTCTGACAACGCCGCGACGTCTTCAGCAATGCGCCCCGGACGACTGGCACCCGGAATCACTGCGGCCACTGCCGGGTGAGCCAGGGAGAATTGCAGTGCAGCGGCTTTCACACTCACGCCATGGGCCGCGGCAATCGCCTTGATCTGCTCGACCTTGCTGATGATCGCCGGGCTGGCTTTCTGGTACTCAAAATGTGCGCCGCCCGCCAGGATCCCGGAGCTGTAAGGGCCACCGACCACGATCTCGACGTTCTGCGCCTGGGCTGCATCCATCAAGCGCTGCAAGGCGCGTTCATGGTCGAGCAAGGTGTAGCGACCGGCAAGCAGGAAACCGTCGGGCTGGGCTTCGGCCAGGTCCAGGGTCAACTCGCAAGGCTCGACCCGATTGACGCCCAGGCCCCAGGCCTTGATCACGCCTTCTTCACGCAGGCGGGTCAGCACCTTGAAAGCACCGGTGCGCGCCTGATTGAAGTAGTCCAGCCATTGATCGCGGTAGAAATCCTGGGCGATGTCGTGAATCCACACGATGTCGAGGCGGTCGGTTTGCAGGCGGTTGAGGCTGTCTTCGATGGAGCGCAGGGTGGCATCGGCGCTGTAGTCGTTGACCATCTTGTTCGGCCGGCCATGTTCAAACACGCCGCTTTTCTCGCCGAGGTCGCGGGCGCTTTCTTCCACTTCATCCAGGATCACCCGGCCGACCTTGGTGCTGAGCACATAGTCGTCACGGTTGTACTTGGACAGGGCCTGGCCCAGGCGGATTTCCGAGAGGCCCGAGCCGTAGAACGGTGCGGTGTCGAAGTAACGCACGCCCTGGTTCCAGGCTGCTTCAACGGTGGCTTGCGCCTCCTCTTCAGGAATCGCGCGGAACATGTTGCCCAAGGGGGCGGTGCCAAAACCCAGCACGCCGGGCAGTTTGTCTTTCAAGCTCATGGGGTAAATCCTCAAGATTGTTCAAGGTCGCTGTGTTGACCGTTGAGCAGATCGTAGATTGCAGAGATCGGACCGTCCAAGACATACTGCGACCAACTTGAGTCCCTTAAGGTCTGACATGATCGACTTCCGCCAATTGCGCTACTTCGTTGTAGTCGCTGAAGAAGAACACGTGGGGCGTGCTGCCGAACGGTTGCACATCTCCCAATCGCCCCTGAGCCGGCAGATTGCCCAATTGGAAGAGCGCCTGGGCCTGACCCTGTTCGAGCGCAGCCAACAGCGCATCCGCCTGACCCGCGACGGCCAGACGTTCCTCGCCGAAACCAAGGCGCTGCTGACCCACGCCAACCGCCTGGAGTCATTGGGCCGGCGATTGGGTAAAGGCGAAGAAGGCGGACTGTGCATCGGCTACATCGAAAACGCCATGCACGCGGGGGTGCTGCCCAACGCCCTGAAGGTACTGCGTGACGCGCGGCCCAACGTGCATATCGCCCTGTACAACCTGCCCTCCATCGAGCAACTGGAAGGCCTGCGCCAACGCAGCCTGGATATCGCTCTGGTGGGTGAACCACCGGCGGCGGATGACCCGGACCTGATGGCATTGCAAGTGTTGGACGATCCGATGCTGCTGGCGCTGCCCGAGCAGCATCCGCTGGCCAGCGTCAGCGAGTTGCTGCCTGAGCATCTGGCCGAGCAGCAATGGATTGGCGTGCAGCGCAAAGCGGGTGCAAACCCGGCGGATGACTTTGTTGCGGCGTGCATTCGGGCAGGGTTTACCCCGCAGATTCCGATGGAAGCCAGCGAGCCGTTTACCGCGTTGGGGTTGGTGGCGTCGGGGCTAGGTGTCGCGATGGTGCAAAAGGGCTTGAGCCGCAATGCACCGCCGGGCGTTGTGCTGCGAGAACTGCCGTGGCTGACCTACACCACGCCGCTGTGGGCGGCGTGGCATCGGATCAACTTGCGGCCGTTGGTGGAGACGTTCAGGAAAGTCCTGACAGAGCCCCTATCACCTGTGGGAGCCGGGCTTGCCCGCGATGCAGGCACCTCGGTCTGTCAGTCAGACCCAGGCGATGCCATCCGGTGATTAATGCTCGTTCCCACGCTCTGCGTGGGAACGCATACCGTGACGCTCCGCGTCACCACTGCGCAAGACTTGAACCATGCATCGCCAACTGGACGCAGAGCGTCCGGGGCGGCATTCCCACGCAGAGCGTGGGAACGATCATCAGTGGCTCTTGGCGACCTTGCCCTTCGCCTGCCCCTTCATATACAACGCCTCCACCAACCGCTGGCGCTCATCCCGGGGCAAGGTGCTGGCGAACTGCGCCAGGGTGTTGTCCACCAGCGCCCTGAGCGCCATGTCCGCCTCCCGGGCCTTGCCCAAATCCGTCACCAACGCCTCACGGTCGAGAGTCGGCGCCTCCAGTTGCTTGATCACGTCCAGCCGCGCCTCGCGCCCGGCAAGTACCAGCGGCTGGCTGTCGGCGCGGTTCTGGCGCAACAACTGGCGCAGTTCCTTGCGCCGTTCCGGCGGCAGCTTGACCATCGCCTGGCGCAGGCCATGCTGGTTAACCACCGCCTCGGCGGGCTTGGTGTTCGCCAACCAATGGTACAAGCCACCGCCGACACCGCCGATCAAAAACACGTTGAACAACACCGACACAACCAGCAGCGGCTTCAGGTACTTGGGTGACGGGGTCATTGCTCGCTTTCCTCGGCGTTGACGGTGAAGACGACTTCGGCGTCGCCCTGGTCGAAGACACTCGGCAGTACTTCAGGGCCAAGCATGGGCAACGGCACGCTCAACGACGCCACCAGGATTCCGGCGGCGACCCCGGCGATGCCCACGCCAACAAAACCGGCCGGCGACAGCCAGCCGGCGTAGCGCGCCCAGAAGGACTGGCGCTGGGGAAACGATTGGCGAATCTGCCGCGCCAGCGCCGGGTCGACGGGTGCCAGTTGATAGCCGTCCAGCTGGCCGTCGAGCCATCGCGCCTGATGCAGCACCTCAAGGAGGCTGGCATCGCCTGCATCCAGCAGGGCCTGGGCCTCGGCCTGTTCGGCGCGCGGCCAACGGTGCAAGTGGCCGCCGTAAGCCTCGGCCAATTGGGCAAATCGTTCAGGCGTCATGGTTTTCCCCTTCCTGGGCGGGCGGGCCCGGGTGTGTCGTCAAGGTAACTGCGCAGGTTGCGCCGGGCCCGTGACAGCAAGCTCTCCAGTGCCTCGACGCTGATGTTCATCAGCGCCGCGGCGTCGATATTCGACAGCTCTTGGTAATACTGCAACACAATCGCCTCACGCTGGCGATCAGGCAGCGACGCCAACGCCGCCGCCATGTGCTCACTGCGGGCGGCCGCTTCCAGCTGTTCATCGGGCGCAGGCGCTGTGTCGACCACCTCGCTCATCGCCTCCTCATCGCGCAACGGGCGCTCCTTGCGCCGACGCAAATGGTCGTGGCACAGGTTGAGTGCCACGCGGTGCAGCCAGGTGTCGAAACGCGCTTCGCCACTGCGCCAGCTTGCAGCCTGGCGCCAGATACGCAGAAAGCTTTCCTGGGCCACGTCCCTGGCCTCGTCGGCATCCCCGAGGATCCGACTGGCGAGCGCGAGCAAACGCGGCAGTTTGCGCGTCACCATTTCGTTGATGGCCGCCGGTTCGTTGTTACCGATGCGGGCCAACAGCTCAACGTCCGGATCAGTGTCTTTCAATAGGGCAAGTCTCGGTCCGGTGGCTAAGGGTCAGGTTGACGGAATGCTCAGCGGATCCAGTGCCCTTCTCTCCAGTACCAGTTGGGGCCGCGCGATTCCCAGTGGCCAGGTTCCCAACGGGCGTTGCGCATCACCGGCTGCCAGTGGCCCGGTACCCAGGCATAACCGCGCCCTTCGTAGCGCCAGTGCCCGCGATCCCACACATAGCCAGGGCGTTCGACGGGAACGGCCTCGACGCGCATCGGCGGTGGCGCTTCGCGGATGATCACTTCGGTCTGGGCAAACGTCGGCGTGCTGACCAGGGCGGCCAGTGCCAGCGGGATCAACAGGGCATAACGTAATTTGGCCAGCGGTCGTGCAAGTCTCATGACAACTCCTTCATCGGCGATCGCCAGTGATCGCAGTTGTAGGGTTGAACGGCAGGTGTCCGAAAATCCGTCGCAACAAAAAGAACTTTTTATCGCGACCGCTCAGGACGGCAGGCAGGGCCAGTATTGCCCAGGGTTTGCGGGGAGTTGATGAAATTGTTGAAAGGCCGCGACGGATTTGTCCATGTGGCCGCGTTCAAGGGCTAACCGTTGGTAATCGACAGGCGCGTTCTGTTGGTTGGCGACGTCCATCACCTTGAGGAAATCACCATGTCTCGTCGAATTTCACTGCTGGTTGCCGCCGTCCTGCTCATGAACCTTGGCGGCTGCGTGTTCCTGCCGGGGCACCGCGAGCATTGCTGCTGGCGCGGTTACGGGGTAGTGACTACCCCGACGGCACAAGCGATCTCCTGATCCGCTAACTGACCGCTGCAAACCCCCTGCGCCCGGCCTTGATCTCGGTGCGCAGTTCGCCAATCAGGTTTGAGATGGAACGGATGCTGTCCAGACCCTGGGGCGACACACGGGGCAGCAGCAGGTCGACGCGCCCGGAGGCCGGGTCGAAGATGTTGATGCGCAGCGAACCGTCGCTGTTCAATGAGCAGTCACAGGCGAGGGGCAGGAAGCCCGACTCCATGATGTGGCGAAACTCGGCGATCGAAATCATGCGGGCACCCTTCCCTGTACGGGGCTCGGAGGACGTGATCCGTCTAGGGTAGATGAGCTTTTTCAAACTGCCCGGGAATTAATGCAAAAGTGATACTTGGTGCGCATTTCGGCTAAAACCGCTGGCCGGCTGACGCCAAAAAAACCACACCGACACCCTCTTATCCGATGCCGCGCGAAGGGCTTGCTTCCTGGCGATGATGGCCAGATGCTCTGGTTTTTTTCCGACACCGAGAGCACTCCGCATGAGCATCGAACCTTTGATCGAACCCGACAGTGCTGTGTACAAGACGTTGCTGGAATCGACCAAGGCCATTCCCTGGCGTATCGACTGGGCAACCATGACTTTCAGCTACATCGGCCCGCAGATCGAGGCGCTGCTGGGCTGGACGCCGCAGAGCTGGGTCACCGTGGACGACTGGGTGGAACGCATGCACCCGGATGACCGCGAATACGTGGTCAACTTCTGCGTCTCGCAGTCCCGCGCCGGGGTCGATCATGAAGCCGATTACCGGGCGCTGACCGCCAGCGGTGAGTACGTGTGGATTCGCGACGTGGTGCACGTGGAGCGCAAGGACGGCGAGGTGCAGGCGCTGATCGGCTTCATGTTCGACATCAGCGAGCGCAAGAAGACCGAAGAACACCTGATTCGCCTGCAGAAGCAGCTGGAGGAGTATTCGTTCCAGGACGGCCTCACCGGCATCGCCAACCGGCGCATGTTCGACACCGTGCTGGCGCGGGAATGGACCAGCGCCCAGCGCAGCCAATTGCCGCTGTCGTTGATCCTGTTGGATATCGACTATTTCAAGCAGTACAACGACCTCTACGGGCATATCAAGGGCGACGAATGCCTGCGCCAGGTGGCACGCACGCTGTCGCAGGCGGCCAACCGGCCACGGGACTTCATTGCGCGCATCGGCGGCGAGGAATTTGTGTGGTTGTTGCCGGAAACCGATGCCGAGTCGGCACGGCGCGTGGCCGAACGCTGCCTCCACTTAATCCGCCAGCAGCAGATCGCGCATGCGCACTCGGCGGTGTCGGACCTGCTGACACTGAGCCTGGGCGTAGGCACTTGCACGGTAACGCCGGGCGGCGCGGCGCTGGCCTTTGTCGAAGCCGTCGACAAATTGCTGTACCAGGCCAAGCGCAATGGGCGGATGCGCGCAGAGTTTGCCGACGTAGAGGATTGATACAACGCTCAAATCGCGGGCAAAAAAAATCCCAAGTAGCTGATGGAAACTTGGGATTTAAAAATGCATAAACCGTGGGAGGTGAACGCCCGGCTATATTACCCAGCGGGAAAACTTGTAACAAGATAATTTTCAACCTTTCGTCGGATTAAAACAGCGCTAAGTCATTCAATAACCACACTTTTTTAATGGATCCGATTATTGGAAATGCCACTTTTTGGTGCAATAACAGCGCATCGTTAAACAAACTTCGCTGTTTAATTCCGTGATAAAAATAAGGTTATTGATTAAAAGTGCGTGGGCTTCTTCAAATAGTGCTGATACAGGTGTTTGCACGGATCCACCAACACAAGTTCGTCCTGGGGCGTGGCGCGCGAAACACTGGCTGCCTGACGGCATAACGCCAGGCGCTCCGCCGCCTCTTCCCGCTGCCGGTCTACCTGGGCATTGAGCCGAACGAAATAAGTCCCCAACAACACCGCGACACATAGAACGCCGACGCCAAAATAGCGCAAGGCGTTGGATTGAGGGGGTTCCAGCTCACTCATACACTCATTGCACCTTGTGTTTCTGATAGCGAACATCGTCGCCCAGCTTTTCACCGAGACGCCCAATTGTATGTAAATTGAAACACATCGGTTGTGGTGGATTTGTAAAACAGTCAGCCGGATTGCGCGTTAATCCTGCTCACGTCGCCTGAATTGCCCTGGCGCCAGCCCGTGGGCCTTGCGGAAACACCGGGAAAAATACGCCTCGTCGGTAAACCCGCAGCGGTGCGCAATCGCGCCGATCATCTGCGGGCTGTTGAGCAGCAGCGTGCGCGCCAGTTGCATGCGCCGGTCGAGCACCAACTGGGAGAAGGGTTTGCCGGTTTCCTTGCGCAACAGGTGGGTCAGGTAGTTGGGCGACAGGAACGCCGCCGCCGCGGCATCCGTCAGGTTCAGCGACGGCTCGTGCAAATGCTCGCGGATGTAGCCTTGCACCCGGGCCAGGGCATCCTTGCGCCCACGCCGGGTGGCGTTGTTGGCGGCGAACGCCTGGAGCGGTTCGGCGTACTGTTGGCACACCAGCCCGATCAACTGGAACAGGTAACCCTTGAGCCGCTCCCGGGCGCCGAAGCTGCGGTGGGCGTCCAGGCTACGCATGTGTTCCAGCCAGGCTTTGACTTCTTCGAAGGCCGCGTCGTCGAGGATGAAGTCCAGCTGCTCCTGGAACCGGAACGGCGACAGCTCCGGCGCCTGGCCGATGGGGATGTCTTCCAGGTCCAGCGGATCGCAGGTCAGTTGCGGCAGGAAAAAACCCTGGCTGAAATTGATCAGCATGAAGTCGCCGTCGTCGGGATGGGGAATCACGTGCAGGCGATGGGGCAGGATAAAGGCCAGGGCCTTTTTCGGGAACGGGCGCACCGCACCGCCGATGTGCTGCACGGTGTCGCCACCCAGGTTGATCTGGATCTGGAAATATTCGTGGCGATGGGGACTGGTCAGCGCCGCCCTGCCCCGCTTGTCGCGGATGTAGAAGTCGGAGCGGTCGCTGCGTTGTTCCATGCCATAGGTGGTGATGCGGGTGCCGGGCATACGCGTTTCTCGGGGGGCCTGGGCACCACTGTAGCGTCAACCCTGGCCGAGGGTGAAGCTCAGTTCCGCCAGGCCGTCGATCCCGGCGGTCACCACATCGCCCGGTTGCAAGGCGCCAACGCCCGCCGGGGTGCCGGTGAAGATCAGGTCGCCGGCTTTCAGCGCCACGGATTTGGACGCATGGCTGATCACCTCGCTGACCGACCAGATCTGGTCCGCCAGGTCGCCCACTTGGCGTTGCTCGCCGTTGACCTTGAGCCAGATACGCCCGCTGGCCGGATGGCCGACGGCGCTCACCGGCTGCAACGGGGTGCAGGGTGCCGATTCATCGAAGGCCTTGGCCCATTCCCACGGCCGCGACAGCTTTTTCGCCTGGGCCTGGAGGTCGCGGCGGGTCAGGTCGATGCCCAAACCGTAACCCCAGATATGCGCAAACGCATCTTCCGGGGCGATGTCCACGCCGCCCTTGCCGATGGCCACCACCAACTCGACTTCATGGTGCAGGTCGGCGGTCAATGGCGGATAGGCGATCACGCCCTCGGCAGGCACCACGGCATCCGCCGGCTTCATGAAAAAGAACGGCGGCTCGCGGTCGGGGTCGTGGCCCATTTCGCGGGCATGTTCGCTGTAGTTGCGCCCGACACAGAACACCCGGCGCAGCGGGAAGCGGGCGTCGTCGCCGTGGATGGCGAGGGACGGGGTTTCGTTGGGAGTGATGACGTAGCGGGTCATGGCATGTGCCTCTTCGGTTACCTGGGGCCAGTATGCGGACTGGCTCCGGGGCGAAGTTGGACAGGCTTACGCAGATTTTGTACTGGGCGGTGCAATCATTTACGCGCCAGCTTGTAGCGCAAACAGTCCTGATAAAAACTCTGGCGAATCACTTCGGGCTTGACCCGCGAACGGCTGTCGTAGGTCTGCTCGGTGATGCCCATGGCCATCATGTGCATCCAGGGTTTCTTGAACTGGTAGGTCTTCAGCTTCTGCCGCGCGGCGTACAGCGAGACGCCCGACAGCTTCAATTCCTGGGCCCGGGCGGCGGTGCCAGCCCCCCAACTGCACATGTACTTGTCGTTGTCCCGCAGCTCCCGTGCCTCAACCGAAACCGCCCCACCCGCCAGGGAACAGGCGATCAGCATGATTCCAACATTGCGCATTTGCATCCCGCCTAACCACCTGAAAATAAAAGTGATTTTGGCGAGAATTTTGTTACAAAGGGGCCAGCAAATTGCCTTATCGGTGAATTTTCCGGCCTGAAACCGAACCGAGTAACAGCGTTGCCATTCAGGCATTTTGCCACTATTGGTTGCCGATGGCCCATTGCCTGACGATAATCGCGGCGCTCTCCCACACTCACGCAAGGAAACGCCGTGAAAAAGCTTCTACTGTTGACCCCATTGCTCGCGCTGCTGTTGCAAGGCTGCGGCGTCACCATGACGCAATACGAGCCGAACTTCGATAACGTCCAGGTCCTCAAGCAGGCAGCGCCGCTGCAACCCGTCAGCAATGCCCAGGTGACGGCCGCATCGGGCGAAGGCTCGTTGTCTGTACGTGCCAACCCGATCCGCTCGCCCAGTGGCAGCATCCCGGCGCATATCCAGGCTGCGATCACCCAGGAACTGCAACTGGCAGGCCTGCTGAACCCGCAAGCAGAACGTCATCTGCAAGTGCTGGTGGTGAAGAATTCGCTGTCGGCAGGCATGGGCTCCGGCAACGGCACGCTGGCCGCGCGGTTTACCCTGCTCAAGGGCAATGACGTGGTGTACGACGCGACCAAGGAAGTGAATCACACCTGGCCCAGTTCGTTCTTCGGGTTCATTGCGATCCCGAATGCCGCCAACGCCTACAACCCGATGGTGCGGGATTTGCTCAAGTCGCTGTACAGCGACCCGTTGTTCATCAAGGCGCTTAAGTAAGGCCTGGGCTGCGAGGATCGGCCACCCTGCCCTCGCAGCTGTTTCAAACGTTCAGTTACGTGTCACGCCCGTGGCACGCCGGCATCCAGCGCCGAATACTTCAGGTTATTACCGTCGACCATTTGCTTGAGCAGGGCATTGACCTGGCGGGTGAAGGTATCGGTCACCGCGTCTTTCGGCGTATTGGCCATCAACGGGATGAACCAGATGCCCATCCAGGTATTGATCGAGTCGTGGTTGGAGCCGGTGCTCAGTGCCTGGCCTTGTGCGTCCACCGATTCCAGCTTCATGGTGTACTGATCAGTCCCCAGCGCCGGAATGATGGTGAAGGTAAAGCCACTGATAAAGGCCAGTACCAGTTGGCCGCCACCCGGTGGATGGTTGTAGACCTTCAGGCGCAGGCTGTAATCGCCTGGCTGCTTCTGGAATTCATCCAGGGTCACGCGACCAAACAGGCCGGAGTCAGTCAGGACTTTCTGCAGCTGTGGCTTGAGCATCTCACGCGCTTGTGGGACTTCGGCCGCGGCGGCATTTGTCGGCTCGCCCTGGTAGAACTTGAAGTCTACGTAGACGTTCGGTTTGTTGGCGTAGCTGGCCTTCGACGGCAGCGTGACGGGTGCTACTTCGTCTTTCGTGAAGCTGGCGCAGCCGCCCATCGACAACGTGATCAGGGCCAACCCCAGCATTTTTCCAATGTGCATTACGACTTCCTTAGTGAATGGAGCGTCTCCATGGCCGGAGTTGCTGGGGGCGGATGATAAAGAGTGGGTGGGAATGTTAAAAGGCCATCTCCTAGAAATACCCGCTCGCAGGCAGCACTAGTTGGCGGAGACCAGTTTCAGGCCGATCACGCCGGCCAGGATCAGCACGATGCACAAAACCCGCAATGGCGCGGTGGAATCGCCCAGCAATGCCATGCCGAGGATCGCGGTGCCCGCTGCGCCGATTCCAGTCCACACTGCGTAGGCGCTGCCCACCGGCAGGGTGCGCAGTGCCATCGACAGCAGGATCACGCTGGAAACGCCGGTCACTACGGTGAGCAATCCGGGGGTGAATCGGGTGAAACCGTCCGAGGCCTTCATCGCGAACGCGAAGGCGATTTCAAGGATGCCGGCCAAGCCGAGCAGTAGCCATGCCATGGGATGAGCCCTCAGGAAATACAGTGGGTGTGTGGCGAGCAGCCCCGCCACACCGAATCAGCGTTGGCTATGCCTTGGCAGCTGCCGCTGGCGTGGTACGGAAGGTGATGCCCAGTCGGTTGAAGGCATTCATCAAGGCGATGCCGTAGGTCAGGTCAGCCAGTTCCTTGTCGCTGAACTCGGCGGCCGCTGCCGCATAGTCGGCGTCCGAAACATCACTGGCGGTCACGGCTTCGGCAAAGGCCAGCGCCACGCGCTCACGCTGGGTGAAGACTGCGCCAGCGTCGTGCCACACTGGCACCAGCACCAGCTTGTCCACGGCCAGGCCTTGCTTGAGCAGGTCCCGCGAGTGCATGTCGATGCAAAAGGCGCAGCCGTTGACTTGCGAAACCCGCAGGTAGACCAGGTCGATCAGCTCCTTGGACAGGCCGCTGTTTTGCAGGTAGACGTAAACCCCGCCGAACGCCTTGTAACCTTCAGGGGAAGCTTTGGAGTAGTCGAGACGCGTTGTCATGGTGAAATCCTGTAGCGGTTGGATGAAGCCGCCATCTTGCGACGCCATGGCCTACCCCAAAAGATCCATGATCTGGCTTGAGCGCTAGGCCATGGACCCGCGGACATGGCCTACTCTGAATCATGATTCTTGGCTCTTTGGCATGGGTCATGGGGTTCGTAGACTGAGGGCCATCCATCCAGGAAGCAACGCACCATGAATATCCTCCATGTCAGTGCCAGCCCTCGCGGGCAAGCGTCGGAGAGCAACGCCCTCTCCCTCAAGATCATTGAATGCCTGCGCCAGCGGCACCCGGACGCCGAGGTGATCCGGCGCGGCATTGCCGCCAATGCCCTGGCACCGGTGGACGAGGCTTATGCAACGTCCCAGCAGTCCCTCGTGGACGTCTCGTCCGAGGGGTCGATGGCCCAGTCCGAGCGGCTTGTTCAGGAGCTGGAGCTGGCCGACATTGTGGTGATCGCCACCCCCATGCATAACTACTCGGTGCCCGCGGCCCTCAAGCTATGGCTCGATCACATCGCACGGGTGCGCCGCACCTTCGATATCTCGGCCCAGGGCAAGATCGGCCTGTTACAGGACCGGCCAGTGTTCGTCGCGATCGCCTCAGGCGGGCGGTTTTCCGGGGAGCGCGCGCACCAGCCGGACTTCCTGACGCCGTACCTGAAAACCATACTGGGCATGATCGGCCTGCATGACGTGACCTTCTTCACCGTCGAAGGCACCGCTTCCCGCCCGGAAACACTGGCCCAGACGCGCCGCCAGACCGACCAGGCGCTGCACGATTATTTCGCCACCTGAACAGGACCCGCCGCCGGATGAGCACTTCGATCAAGGCCTTTTCACCGCTGGACGCCGGCGCCGCGGAGCCGATTTACCGGCAACTTTACTGGCGGTTCCGCAGCGCGATTGCCGACGGTTTGCTCAAGCCGGGCGAACGCATACCCGCAGCCCGGGCCCTGGCCAAGGAGCTGGGGTTGGCCAGGGGCACCATCGACACGGCTTATTCGCTGCTGGCAGCCGAGGGCTATATCCAGGCCCGAGGCCAGGCCGGCACGGTGGTGGCTGAAGGGATCAAGGCCAGCCTGCCGGAGCGCCCCATGACGGCCAGCGACCACAATGCCGTTCGGCACAAGGCCGCCGTGTTGCCGTTTCAAATGGGGCTGCCGGCGCTGGATGCGTTCCCTCGCAAGATCTGGTCGAAAATCGCCGCCCGCTGCGTGCGGGCCACCCAGGTCGCCGACATGGCCAACCCGTGCGTGTTCGGCCTGCACTCGCTGCGCACGGCGATTGCCAGCTACTTGCAGGTCGCCCGGGGCATCCACTGTTCGCCGGCGCAGGTCTTCGTCACCTCGGGCTATCGCAATACGCTGGGGCTGATCGCCCATGCACTGCTGGAACCGGGCGATCGGGTGCTGGTGGAAGACCCGGGCTACCTGTTCACCCGGCCGTTGCTGGATTACCTGAATATCAAGGCCATACCGGTGCCGGTGGACCCGGATGGCATGCAGGTATCCCGGGCCGTGCAACAGGGCAAAGGCGCCCGCGCCGTAGTGGTCACGCCGGCCCATCAAAGCCCGCTGTGTGTCTCGCTGTCCTTGCCCAGGCGCCTGGAACTGCTGGATTGGGCGAGTCGCCAGCAGGCCTGGATCATCGAGGACGACTACGACGGCGAATACCGCTACGTGAGCCGCCCGCTGCCGGCCCTCAAGAGCCTGGACCGCGACGGCCGAGTGCTGTACGCCGGAACCTTTAGCAAGGTGTTGTTCCCCGGCATCCGCCTGGCCTATCTGGTGGTGCCGGCAGCTCAAGTGGAACGCTTCGAACATGTCAGCCAGACCTTCCTCGGGGGCTGCCCGGAGCTGACCCAGGCGATCGTCGCAACATTTATGACCGAGGGGCATTTTGCGCGGTATATCCAGCGCATGCGCAAACTCTACGGTGAGCGTCGGGAGGCCACCGCCAGGGGCTTGCGCAAGGCCTTGGGCGAGCATATTTCGATTGACGCCCAGCCGGGCGGGATGCACTTGATCCTGCGCCTCAATGCACAACAGTCAGACCGCCTGTGCGTGGAACGCCTGGCGCAGGCCGGCATTTATGCAGAAGCCTTGAGCGACTGGAATATTCAAGGCCAGACCGGCCCCGGCCTGCTGCTGGGCTTTGCCAATATCGAGTCCGAGGCCATCGCCGAAGCCCTTGGAAAACGCATCCTGGACGCACTCATGGCCTGATCCGCCTGCGCGTTCTTGGCTCTTTCGCCCACCGGCGAGTGGCGCCATGCTGGACAGCTTGTCCTCACCCGCCTGGAATGCCCATGCCCACTCCCCTGCGCAGCCTTGCAGTTTTCTGCGGTACCAATTTCGGCTTCAACCCGCGCTATGCGGATGGCGCCCAAGCCCTCGGCCGGGAAATCGCCCGGCGCGGCATACGCCTGGTCTACGGCGGCACCCACAAGGGCTTGATGGGCGTGGTGGCGGATGCTGCGCTGGCTGAAGGTGGCGAAGTCATCGGCGTGATCACCGAGTTACTGCATGAACGCGGCCATTCCCACGCCGGGCTTACCCACCATGAAGTGACTCAAGACATGCGCAGCCGCAAGACACGCATGAGCGACTGCGCCGACGGTTTCATTGCCTTGCCCGGCGGGCTGGGAACCCTGGAGGAGTTGTTCGAGGCGGCCACGCTGACCCAGGTCGGCGAACACCACAAGGGCGTGGCGTGCCTGAATACGGAGGGGTTCTTCAACCCGGTGCGCGCCCTGTTGGATCACGCCGTGAAGGAAGGCTTCATGAAGGTCGAGCACAGCCAGATGCTGATGTTCAACGAAGACCCCGGCGCCCTGATTGATGCCCTGGAGCAGTGGCAGGCGCCGATGGTTTCCAAGCTGATTGAGCCGGTGGCGAACTAACGTTTTTCGGCCTTGGCGATGCTGCTCCCGAATCCTTTCGCCAAGGCCTTTTTATTTACCACTGATAGGTCGCACTGGCCTGCACGGTACGCTGCGAGCCATACCAGCACCACGAGTAGGAATAGCAGGACGCGACGTACTCTTTATTCGCCAGGTTGGTGGCGTTCACTGCCAGGCGCAGGTTGTCACCCTGACGATTGATGTGCGGGATGTCGTAGTGCACCGCTGCATCGAACAAGGTGTAGCCCGGCACCTTCAGGGTGTTGGCGGTATCGCCCCAGGAAGAACCGACATAGCGCGCACCGGCGCCTACGCCGAAGCCCTTCAGCGTGCCGTCGTGCAGGGTGTAATCCGCCCAGGCCGACGCGGTATGACGCGGCACCGCGTAGGTGGTGGTGCCTTCGGCCGCAATGGCCGGGCCGACACCGATGTCGCTGATGGGCGCATAACGCACGGTGTTGTTGGATTTGCTGATGCGGTTATCCAGGTAGGCATAGGCCGCAGTGATATCCAGGTTGTCGTTCAGGCTGGCCTTGCCTTCCAGTTCAAACCCGCGGGATTGCACTTCACCGTCCTGAATCTGGCAGCGGGAGCCGTTGCACAGGTGGGAAGCGTCCGGGTCCAGCGTCGGTACGTTGGTCTGGCGCAGGTCGAAAATGGCAGCCGTGATGAAGCTGTTGCTGCCCGGCGGCTGGTACTTGATGCCGATTTCCGTCTGCTTGCCCTCGGTCGGCTGGAACGTCGAACCGCCGTAGCCCGTGCCGGATTGCGGCTGGAAGGATTCCGAGTAGCTGACATACGGCGCCAGGCCGTTATCGAACAGGTAGACCAGGCCCAGGCGGCCGGTGAAGGCTTTGCTGTCCTGGGACGACTTGGTCTTTTTCTGGGTGGTCATCGCCAGGGTACTGTTGTCGGTGCTGGCCCAGTCATAACGCCCGCCCATCAACAGCACCCATTTGTCCCACTTCATCTGCTCTTGCAGGTACACCCCCGTTTGCTCGCTGCGCGAGGTGGCGTCGCTGGTGTACGCCGGCACCGGCACGGCCGCGCCGTAGACCGGGTCGAAAATATCCAGCGTAGGCCCTGCCGTGTACACGCCGCTGCCCGACTTGGTGTCGGTGCTGGTGTTCTGGTAGTCGGCGCCCATCAGCACGGTGTGCTGCAACGGCCCGGTGTCGAATTTGGCCTGCAACTGGTTGTCGAGGGCATAGGCGTCGATGTTCACGTCGCTGGCGATGGTCGAGCGGCGGATGGTGCGGTAATCGCTCTCCAGGTAGTTGCTGTAGAGGCTGCGGTATTGCCCTTCGCTGCGCAGGTAGCGCGCATTCTGGCGCACGGTCCAGACATCGTTGAAGTGATGCTCGAAGGCGTAGCCGATGGAGTAATACTCGCGGTCACTCTTCTCGAAGCTTTTCTCGCCGTCGTAGAAATCCACGTCGATCTTGCGCCCGGTCGGACTGTGCAGCACCGAACCCCAGGCCGGCATCGAACCGTAGGACGCGCCCTTGGGGTCCTTCTGGAAGTGCCCGAGCAAGGTCAGCGAGGTATTCTCGTCCGGTCGCCAGGTGAAGGCGCTGGACAGGGACTGGCGACGGGTTTCGGTGTGGTCGATCTGGCCGTCGGCATCGTCGAACAGGCCGGCAACGCGGTAGGAATACACGCCTTGATCGTCCAGCGGGCCACTCAAGTCAAAGGTCGTGCGCTTCTTGTTGAAGGTCCCGTACTCGACGCCGACTTCATGGAACGGCGTGTCGAGCGGGCGTTTGCTGACCATGTTGATCACGCCGCTGGGGGTGCCCTGCCCGTACAGCACCGACGCGGGCCCGCGCAGCACTTCGACGCGCTCCAGGTCGAAGGCGTCTTTTTGCGGCAAGGCATCCCGGCTCGAGGGCATACGCAGGCCGTCGAGGTAGGTCGCCGGGGTGAAGCCACGGATGGTCAACTGGTCGAGGCGCGAGGCGGTGGAGCCACGGGTTTCCGGGATCACGGCAGCGCTGTAGCGCAGGATCTGGTTGAGGCTCTCGGCGTTCTGCGCGCGCATCTGGTCTTTGGTGACCACGGAGATCGACTGCGGGGTTTCGATCAGTGCGGTGTCGGTCTTGGTGCCCGACAGGCTGCGGGTGGCCACGTAGCCAGACACCGGGCCGGTGGGGCTTTCCGACGGGTACGCGCCGCTGATGGTGGTGGCCTGCAACTCCATGGCGCCATCGGTGTGCGGGATGGCTTCGAGACGGTAGCGGTCGTCGGCGATCTTCAGGGCTTGCAGGCCGCTGCCGGCCAACACTTGGGCCAGGGCGGCGTCGGTATTGTATTGCCCGTTCAGGCCATTGCTGCGTTTGCCGCGGGTCAGGCTCGAATCAAAGGCCAATACCAGGCCCGCCTGTTCGGCGAGGCTGTTGAGGGCCTGGCTCAGGTCACCGGCGGGAATGGAGAACGCAGCGCTTTCAGCCGCGTAGGACGCTTGAACGGTCAGCAGGGGTACGGCGGCAAACGCCATCGCCACTGAAAGGGTCAATGGCTGTAAAGGACGAGCAAGGCGCGACATGAGAAGTCCTGGGAAATGGGGGTTCTATTAGTCATGACGGCCATGTCGGAAAATCGGGTATGAATGAGAGCAGTTTTTATTCAGACTTTTTACCGAGGCTTGATCACCACCACCAAATCGGTGAAGTACTCGACCTTGATCGGCAGGTTATCCGCCAGTGACGCCAGGGCCGCGCCGGTGTCGTCGAGCTTGAATACCCCGGACACGCGCATCCCTTGCAGCGCCTGCGGATCAAAGCGCACCAGCCCATGGCGGTAACCGGCGAGGGTTTGCAGGACCTCGCTCAGGGGCTGGTCGTCGACCTTGAGCAAACCACGGGTCCAGGCGTCCGGGTCGGCGTTGCCGATGGGTTGTGGGGTGCCGGCACGGCCGTCCTGGAGCGTGGACTTCTGCCCCGCCGGCACTTTCACGTTGCCTGCAGTGGTGCCTTTGACGGCCACGGTGGACTCGATCACGGTGACCACGGTCGCGCCATCCTCGGCCTTGCGCACCAGGAACCGCGTGCCCAACGCCGTGGCCGTGCCCTGGTCGGTGTGCACCACGAACGGCCGTTGCGCGTCCTTGGCCACCTCGACCCACATCTCGCCCTGCAGCAGTTCGATCACCCGTTGGTGGCCGTCAAACTTCACGTCCAGTGCCGAGTTGCTGTTGAGCTGCACCTGGCTGCCGTCGGTCAGTGCCACCTGGCGCCGTTCGCCCACGCTGGTGCGTTGGTCGGCCATCCACACCGGCAGGCGCTCAATCCCGGCCCAGCCGCACAGCAACACACCCAACAGCGCGACGGCCTGGGTGCTACGGGCGGCAAACCTTGTTTTCTGTGGGGCAAATGCACGGTTCAGGGCCATGCGCGCCGGGGCGGCGGGCAACTCGTCGAGGCTGCCCCACAGGCTGCGCATGCGCTCGATGGCGACGGCATGCCGTGGATCGGCCTGGCACCATTTCTCGAAGGCCGCGCGGTCGGCCTCGGTCACGTGGTCGTCGTGCAACAACGTCAGCCAGCGGGCGGCTTCACTGATGATCTGCTCGGAACTCACGACAGCGGGTCCGCCCCGTGCAGGGTGTGATAGCAATGCACCAACGCACTGGAGATGTAGTTCTTCACGGTGCTGGAAGACACCTGCAGTTGTTCGGCGATTTCGCTGTAGGTCAGCCCGTCGAGGCGACTGAGCAGGAATGCCTCGCGGGCCTTGGCGGGCAGGCCGATGAGCATTTCGGCAATGCGTTCCAGGGCCTGCAGTGCCACATGAATCGCCGCCGGGTCCGGCATGCCGGCATCTTCGCTCTGGATCGCCAGGGCTTCCATGTAGGCCTTTTCGATGCGCCGCCGACGCGCGCCATCGATCATCAAGCGCCCCGCCGTGGTGGCCAGGAAGGCGCGGGGTTCCTTGATGGTATGGGGATCGGCCAGCAGCAGGATGCGGATAAACGCGTCGTGGGCCAGGTCGGCGGCATGTTGCGAGCAGCCGAGTTTCTTGCGCAGCCAACCGTGCAACCAGGAATGATGGTCGCTGTAGAGGGTGGTGATGGTCTGCTGGCGACGGGTTGTATCACCATCAGCTACAGGAAAGTCATGCATGCGCAAAAATTTCTCAAACAAGAAAGATTACCAATTGCGCGAACGATGACAGTAAAACGAAGGGGGAGCAAGGATGGAGTGATGGGTTGCAATGAATCTGCGACTTGCTGTGCCCACCTTGAAAGCGACCAGTGCGCACGCGACACTTCTGCGACTCATACAAGGACATCACCCATGACAACCTTCGCCAACACGGTCTCCACCCGCGAGGCCTATCAACTGCTCAAGGACGTGGCATTAGAGGTTCGAACGCTGAAACCCGTCAGCTCCAGCGACGAGCAAATGGTTGTCGACATCGACGGCTGGCAGGTCACGCTGTCAACCTGCGGGACGGCTCTGGAGTGCTGCCTGCGCTGTATTGCACCGGATAACAGGCAAGGTTCACTGGACACCTGGCAACGTTACGGCACCAATCCGCTCGATCTGATGAGCCTGTGGGAGCGAACGCAGCTGCAGCGCCTGGTGCATGCAGCCTTCGTTCGCTGAACGTACGCTTTGCCCGCAATCACCCACTGCCAACATCAAACACTTTACGGGTTAACGCCAGCTCCAGGAAACCCCAGTGTAAACCCCCATGCCATCCCCCGGCGTCGACCGCGCCACGTCCAGCCCCTTGTCGTCATAACCCGGCGTGACCGTGTTCGCGTAACGCCGGTTGGTCAGGTTGCGCAGGTCGACCCAGGCTTGCCAGTCGTGCTTCGGCGCGTCGTACCCGAGCGTCGCGCCGAGCAGTGTGTAGGCCGCCGCGTAGTAGGAGTTGGCGTAGTCCACCGCGACCCGCGATGAATGTTCGCCATTGAGGCTGGTGTAGAAACCGCTAGGGTGGCTGTAGCGCAATTGCGCCTGGTAGTAGTGCCTGGGGATGCCGGGCAAGGTGTTGTCGCCGAAGCGGTCGTCGTTGCGGTAGTGGAAGTCGCTGTAGGTGTAGGCCTGGCGCAGGGCGAGCTGGCCCGTGCGGCCACCGTCCCACAGCGGGCTGATCAGGCTCAGCTCCAGGCCTTGGTGCACGGTTGGGCTGGCGTTGGATTCGGCGATTATTGCGGACGTGGTGGACGTCGCGGCCTGGGTTTCGACGCTGAGCAGTTCGTGGCGCACCTCGGAGCGGTACAGCGCCAGGTCCCACTGACCGAACCACGCTTCACCGCGACCGCCGACTTCCAGGGTGGTGGCGGTCTGGTTTTTCAGCTTTACCCCTTCACGTTGCAAACCGCTGGCCGGGCCGCTGCCCACGGGGAAGTACTTGTTGGAACCCCAGATCATCGACCACGCATGGGGCGGTTCCACCGAGCGACTCAGGTTGCCGTACACCTGCAATTGGGGGCTGAAGTCGTAGCGCAGGCCAACCCTGGGCGCGTAATCCCAATCGTGCTGGCTGACGGGTGTGTGGGTCTGCGGGTAGCTGACTTCGGTTTCACGACGGGTATAGATCGCCGCCAGCCCGGTGGTCAGCCAAAGGTCCGGCAGCAGTTCCAGGTCGTTGCCGATATGCAGCACGGTGTCCGAACCCAGGTAGCTGTAGTCGCGGGTCTTGGTGCCGGGTGTGTAGCCCGCCGTATTGCCGGTAGGGATCCGCACGAATTCCGAGCCACCGTTGTTCGGCATCGCCTGGGTGGTGCGCAGGCCGAGGGTGGTCTTGCTGTCACGCCCGAACAATGTGTCCTGGCGGATGTAATTCAGGGTGCCGCTGACGTCGGTGTAGGCAACCTTGAGACGGTTGGTGCCCTCGCGCAGGTCCATCGGATAATCGTGATACGCCAGCCCGACCTCGACCCGGGCGTTGTCGTCCAGGTGCAGGGTGGTTTTGTTGGCGATCCAGGTCGAGCCCGGTTGCGTGCGTTTCGAGTCTCGCGCCACGTTGAGGCTGGCGGCGGCGCGCGGGTCGTGGCTGATCTGGTCGCGGGTCAGTTTGCCGGGGGAATCGTTGTCGGTTTCGCGGTAGCGAAAGTAGAAGCGGGTTTCCAGGTCGGGGTTGAAGCGGTAGCCGAAGTTGGCCGCGATGCCCTTGCCGCTGCCGGCGCTGTGGTCCTGGAAACCGTCGTATTGCGAGTCGGTGAGGCTGATGTAGTAGTCGGCATCCCCCAGCACCTGGCCCGAGCTGATCTCTCGCTGGCCGTAGCCATGGCTGCCGGCTTCGTAGCGTACTTGCAGCCTGGGCGCGTCGTAGCCGGTGTGGGTCACGTAATTGACTGCCCCACCCAGGGCCAATGCGCCCTGGTCAAAACCGTTGGCGCCACGCAGCACTTCAACGCGGCTGAGCCACAACGGGTCCTTGAGTTCGTAGGGCGTGCCACCCGGGCCGGTCAGTGGCAGGCCGTCGAAGGTTTCATACAGGCCGGAAGCGTGGGCGCCCGGGCCCCGGTTGATACCCGAGCCACGGATCGAAAGCTTCACCCCTTCGTTGTTTGCCGCCTTGGCATAAACACCGGCCTGGTACTTGAATACGTCCTCGTTGGTGCTCACCCGCCCCTGATCGACGCTGCCCATGTCGATGTAGTTGGTAGCGCCGGGCACGCTCTTGAGCTGGACCTCGGCCAGTTCGTCGGCGCTGAGTTCGGCGCTGCTGACTTCGACGGGGGCCAGTTGCAGCGTGTCTTCGGCCTGGGTGGCCGGGCTGAAGCTCAGGGCGGCGCCAAAGCCCAGCAAGGGCCAGGCTTTTCGGGAGGTGAACGCAAACGCGGGGGGCATGGGGGTAAATCCTTGGAATTCGTTTTTGCGACGGGCTCGGTCCGGCACAAGGTCTGTGGTGGGAAGCCCGTGAAGCGCGGCGGGTCACCATTGATGAACGCACAGGTCCCCATCGGCGTTAAGTCCAAAATAGAATTACCAAATGCAAACTCAGTATTTATGGAAATAAGCGGCACCGATTACTGTAGAGCCATTGAGTCCCCAGAGATTTACGTCATGCAAACATCCGCCACCGTCATCGATTTCACCCTCCACCGCAAACGCCGCCAGGCTCGCGCAGCGGCTGAACTGATGTGGGCGATGTATGCGGCACGGGCCGGGGTCGCGCTGTTTACCGCACACGTCACCACGTCCAGCGATACCCGCCGGGCGTGAGGCGATGAATTTCCTGCACGCGATACCCGAAGTGCCCGACCTCCCCACCAAACCCAAGGACTGCAACAGCGGCGACGATGACGCCATCGGCCAGTGCGTCGCGCAGAACCTGCAGCGCCTGCGCAGTAAACGCTACCTGTCGCTGGATGCCCTGGCGCGCAACTGCGGCGTAAGCCGGGCGATGCTCGCGCAGATCGAGTCCGGGCGCAGCGTGCCGTCGATCAAGGTGCTGTGCAAGATCGCCAAAGGCTTGAAAGTGTCGGTGGCGGCGTTCCTGGAAAATCGAGCGTTCGAAGGGGTTGAGCTGCTGCCGGCGCAACAGAGCAAACGCCTGGTGAGTGCCGATGGCAGCTTCATCAGCCGGGCGCTGTTTCCGTACGATATGGCGCGCCAGTCGGAGTTCTACGAGATACGCCTGAGGGCCCTCGGCGAGGAGATTTCAGAAGGTCACGGGCCCGGGATCCAGGAAAACCTGGTGGTGGCCCAGGGCGTGCTGGAAGTCAGCGTCAACGAGGAACGCTACCTGCTGTCTACCGGTGACTCGATTTTGTTCTACGCCGACCAGCCCCACCGCTACCGCAACCCCGCAGACAGTGAGGCGGTGGCGTTCCTGGTGATCACCTACCCGGAACGCCTGGACTGAAACGCAAAAAGCCCCGGCACTCGCCGGGGCTTTTTAGATTTCACGCCAAACCAATCAGCAGGTGCAGCACATCATCGGCATGCCGTTGCAGCTCATCATCATCGGCATGGCGCAGTCGTTCATCATCTTCATCATCAGCATGCAGCAGTTGTTCATCATGTCCATGCTCATGCCAGGCATCGGCATCATCTTGCAGGTCATGCAGTCGGCTTCCATCTTGCATACCATGACGCACTTCATCATCGGCATAGGCATGCCCATCGGCATCATCATCGGCATGTTCATGGTCGACATGCTGTTCATCATCGCCATGCCGTCTTCAGACATGCACATCATCGACATGTTGGCGCACTGCATCATCATCGGCATGCCGCAGTTCATCATCATCGCCATCATTTCGGCGTTGTTCTTGAACATCGCCATGTCCATGCCCGCGGCCGGCTTCATGGTGCACATCATGGCCTCGTCGGTCATCTTGCAGGTCATGGTTGCCATCATCATCGGCATGCCCATCATCGGCATCATCGGCATCGCGTTGTTCATTGGCATCTGCATGGCGTTCATCATCTTCGAAACTCCGTAATCGACAGGAAATGAGTAAGTTCTGGGGCCGATTCTAGAGAGGCCGCACAACGGCGCAAGACGCTGACCCAGCAGCAGGAATAGACGCTGCATGGGGATTTCCCGGGGCGCGGCAGCGGATAATTCCGCGATGACAGATGCTTTGGCGTGATCACGCCGGCCGGCTCCGCTATCAGGGCCAAACCGGCGCGATGGATATGCGATTGGGGAATGGCCCCCAATCAGAAGGAAATAAACGATCTAACCACGGTAGAAATACCCGCTCATTCGGCGAAGAAGCGGTTCGCCGGACGCGGCAGCCCGAGGTTTTCCCGCAGGGTAGAGCCTTCGTACTCGCGCCGGAAGATCCCGCGCCCCTGCAACTCGGGCACCACCCTGGCCACAAAGTCATCGAGCCCGCCCGGCAGCCACGGGAACATGATGTTGAAGCCATCGCTGCCCTCTTCTTCCAGCCACTGCTGCATCTCATCGGCAATACTGTGGGCGGTGCCGACAAACGAGAGACCTGCATAACCGCCAAGACGCTGGGCCAATTGGCGCACCGTCAACTGTTCGCGATCAGCCAGCGCCAGTACCCGTTCGCGGGAGCTCTGGCTGGCGTTGGTTTGGGGAATCGCCGGGAGGTATTGGTCGGGATCAAACTTCGTCGCGTCGGTACCCAGCGCGATCGACAGCGAGGCAATCGCACTTTCGTAATGCACCAGGCTGTCGAGATGCGCACGAATCCGCCGCGCATCTTCCAGCGTATCGCCGACCACCACAAACGCCCCGGGCAAGATCTTCAGATGGTCGGGATGCCGCCCCACCGCCAGCATCCGGCGCTTGATATCGGCATAGAATTTACGCCCTTCCTCGAGCGTGCCGGGCGCCACGAAGATCACCTCGGCGGTTTCTGCCGCCAATTGCCGGCCGGGCTCCGAGGCGCCGGCCTGCACGATCACCGGCCAGCCCTGCACCGGGCGGGCAATGTGCAGCGGGCCGCGCACATTGAGGTAGCGGCCCTGGTGATTGAGGGTGTGCAGCTTGTCGGGGTCGAAGTACACACCGCTGTCGGCATCGCGGATGAAGGCATCATCGGCCCAACTGTCCCAGAGCCCGGTGACCACATCGTAGAACTCCCGCGCACGGGCGTAGCGCTCGTCGTGGGCATAGGCCTGCTCCAGGCCGAAATTCTGCGCCGCATCCGGGTTGGCAGTGGTGACGATATTCCAGCCGGCGCGGCCGTGGCTCAGGTGATCCAGGGACGCAAAGCGCCGGGCAATGTGGAACGGCTCGTCGTAGGTGGTCGAGGCCGTGGCTACCAGGCCGATGTACTCGGTGGCCTGGCTCAGGGCCGACAATAAGGTGAACGGTTCGAAGGAGGTGGCGGTGTGGCTGCGCTTCAACGCGTCGATAGGCATGTTGAGCAGGGCCAGGTGGTCGGCCATGAAGAACGCATCGAAACGCGCTTTCTCCAGGGTTTGGGCAAACTGCTTGAGGTGCGTGAAGTTGAAGTTGGCGTCACGGTAAGCGCCGGGATAGCGCCAGGCGCCGGTGTGGATGCTGACCGGACGCATGAACGCGCCCAGCTTCAGTTGGCGTTGAGTGGTCATGGAAAGCCCCTGATCGAGAGGGGCCCAGCATCGGATGGGCGAACGGCGTCTGTCTAATAACCAAAGGATCTGACTTATGCCTGCGCGGATCGGCTGTTGTAGTCCGCCAGAAATTCTTCGGAGGCGACATGGTCTGCCATGCCCCGCAGCTGCGCGGCCGAATCATGCCCCAGCACCTCCTCTACCCGGTTATTGGCGGCCGCCCAGTACACCAGCGCCTCACTGAACAGGGCTTCGCCCTTGGGCGTGAGCACGCAGCGTTTGGTGCGCTTGTCCAGGGCATCCGGGCGCAGCTCGACAATCCCGTCGCGCACCAGCGGCTTCATCGCATGGGTCAGCGCCGACATCAGGATCGCCAGGCGTCCGGCCAGCTCCTGCAACGTCGGCCCTGCCTGCTCATCCACCGCCGCCCACCGGGCGATTTCACCCAGCAAGCCGACCTGCGTAGCCTTCAGGCCAATCGGCGCCAGCGCTTCGTCATACAGTTGGCCCAGCCGCCGGGCGGCACGGCGCAGTGCGTTGTTGGTGCACGCCACGTCCCCCAGCAGGCTCAAAAGGTCGGCACGGGCATCAGGCTTGTCAGTCTTGTGTGTTGGCATTTTCAGATCCTCCATGCCGGTAGAATGATTGAGTACTAAACCATTGACAAGGACAAACGCCAAGCCTATAACTTGAGCCCTCAACAATATTGGTTGAGTACTCATCTATTGGAGCCGTTCATGTCGATCCCTGCTTCCACAAAAATTGCCCTGATCACGGGTGCTTCTTCAGGTATTGGCGCTGTGTATGCCGACCGATTGGCAGCCCGTGGCTACGACTTGATCCTGGTCGCCCGTCGTGAAGACCGCCTCGAAGCCCTGGCGGCGAAGATCACTCAAGCCTACGGGCGCCAGGTCCAGACCATCGGCGCCGACCTGGTAAACCCCGCGGACCTGGCCCGTGTTGAAAGCCTGCTCGCCGGCAACCCGGCGATCCAGGTGCTGGTGAATAACGCCGGCCTGGCCCGCCTGCATCCGCTGGCTCAATCCTCGGTCGAGGATTCCACGACCCAGATCGCCCTGAACATCACCGCCCTCACCCGCCTGACCCACGCGGCGCTGCCGGGCATGCTGGTGCGCAATGAAGGTTTGATCATCAACGTGGCATCGGTGTTGGGCGTGCACTCGCTGCCGGTCAGCTCGGTGTACAGCGGCACCAAGAGCTATGTCCTGGCATTCAGCCGTGGCTTGCAATCGGAACTGGCGGAAACCGGGGTGAAGGTGCAGATCGTGTTGCCGGCAGCCACCGCTACCGAGATCTGGGACGCGTCGGGCATTCCGCTTTCCGCCCTGGAACAGGAGTCGGTCATGACCACCGAAAACCTGGTGGACGCGGCACTGGCCGGGCTGGATCAGGGTGAGACGATCACCTGGCCGTCGGTGGCCGATGGTTCGTTGTGGGAGACCTATGATGCGGCGCGTGGTGCGTTGTTTGCGGCCACGCAAACAGGCAAGCCGGCGCCCCGGTATGGGATCGTCTGAGGCGCCAGCCGGCTTTATTGAATACCGATGGAAATACGCCGCACAGTCTGCTCCTCACGGGGCAGGCTGATGTCGCCTTCGTAGGTGCACTCGCGGCCGGTGCAGCTGTTTTCCACGGTCACCGGCGCAAGGCTTTTGACCGGAAAGCGCGGTTTGGGCTCAGCCTGCGGCGTGAGCGGTACAGCGCTGAGGACAGGTGCCTCGTAGGTCAGGTCCAGGCTGGACGCGTGGGCCTGGGTGGCCAGAACGGCGAGCAGTGCGCTCGCCATGACAGTCCTTGTAAACAACATCGAAATCTTTCCGGGCAGCAAAAAATGAAGGGGCAATGATAAACCCTTGAGCTGCCGGGTTGAAGTCAACGTGCCTGGACGGCAGGTTCCAGCACCAATACGTTGGAGGGGCCCGCACGGAATGTCGGGTTGTGCTTCGCGGCTTCCAGCATGTGCGGCGCTGCGTGGTGATCCTTGAGCGCCGCCTTTGAAGCCCACGTCTCGATCAACACAAAACTGTCGCTGTTGCCCTCGACCGGATGCAGGTCGTACTGGATACAACCGGCTTCGGCCCGGACCAGCGGAGCGAGCCCGGCAAAGGCCGCCAACTGGTCCGCACCCCGGCCAGGCTGGGTATTGATGATGACGACAAGCCGCACTTCATCGGACATAAACAGCACCGTTATCGATAAGGAAATTGAGGCGCCACAGTAAGGGATGCCATTCTCTGGCGCTATGAAAAATCTATCAGTAAGCTACTTTCACTGATTGGATTGAGTCAGCACTCAAGCCCTCCCCCTTTTCTGCACCCGGCGATAACCACGTGATCGAAGTAACCGAAGTTTCCATTGCCCAGCTGCGCACTGCGCTCGAATCCGGCCAGACCACGGCGGTTGAACTGGTCGAGGCTTACCTCGCCAGGATCGACGCCTACGACGTCCCCACGACTGCCACCGCGCTCAACGCGGTGGTGGTGCGCAACCCGCAAGCGCTGGAGGAAGCCCGCGCATCCGACGCACGCCGGGCCAGCGGCACAACCCTGGGCCCGCTCGACGGCATTCCCTACACAGCCAAGGACAGCTACCTGGTCAAGGGCCTCACCGCCGCTTCCGGCAGCCCGGCTTTCGCGAACCTGGTTGCCTACCGCGATGCGTTCACCATCGAGCGACTGCGGGCAACAGGCGCCATTTGCCTGGGCAAGACCAACATGCCGCCGATGGCCAACGGCGGCATGCAGCGCGGCGTGTATGGCCGGGCCGAGAGCCCGTACAACCCCGACTACCTCACCGCACCGTTCGCCTCGGGCTCCTCCAACGGCGCCGGCACGGCCACTGCGGCGAGCTTCGCGGCGTTTGGCCTGGCGGAAGAAACCTGGTCCAGCGGGCGCGGCCCGGCGTCCAACAATGGCCTGTGTGCCTACACCCCGTCCCGTGGCGTGATCTCGGTGCGCGGCAACTGGCCGCTGACCCCGACCATGGACGTGGTCGTGCCTTACGCCCGGACCATGGCCGACCTGCTTGAAGTGCTCGACGTCGTGGTCGCAGAAGACCCCGACACACGCGGCGACCTGTGGCGGATGCAACCCTGGGTGCCGATCCCCGGCGTCGCCTCGGTACGCCCGCAATCCTACGCAGACCTGGCCGCGACCGGCGATGCACTCGCCGGCAAACGCTTCGGCGTGCCGCGCATGTACATCAACGCCGACCCCGAGGCAGGCACCAGCGACGCCCCGGGAATCGGCGGCCCTACTGGCCAGCCAATCAAAACCCGGGCCTCGGTGATCGAGCTCTGGGAAGCTGCGCGCAAGGCACTTGAAGCCGCCGGCGCAGAAGTGGTCGAGGTGGATTTCCCGCTGGTCTCCAATTGCGAAGGCGATCGCCCGGGCGCACCGAAAGTGTTTACCCGAGGCCTGGTGTCCAAGGAATTCCTCCACGATGAATTGTGGGAACTGTCGGCCTGGGCGTTCGATGATTTCCTGCGGGCCAATGGCGACCCTGCGCTGAACCGCCTGGCGGATGTCGACGGCCCGAAGATCTTCCCCCACGACCCCGGCACCCTGCCCAACCGCGAAGACGACCTGGCCGCCGGCATGGACGAATACGTGCGTATGGCCGAGCGCGGCATCACGCCGTGGGACAGGATCAGCACCGTGCCCGACGGCCTGCGCGGCCTGGAACAGACACGACGCATCGACCTTGAAGACTGGATGGATAACCTGGGGCTGGATGCGGTGATTTTTCCGACAGTCGCCGACGTAGGTCCGGCGGATGCGGATGTGAATCCCGCGTCGGCGGATATCGCCTGGAGCAACGGAGTGTGGGTCGCCAACGGCAACCTCGCCATCCGCCATTTGGGCGTGCCGACAGTGACGGTGCCCATGGGCGTCATGGCCGACATCGGCATGCCGGTGGGGCTGACATTTGCCGGCCGGGCGTATGACGATTCGGCGCTGCTGCGATTGGCATCGGCCTATGAGTCGACGGGCAGCAAGCGCCTGGTGCCGCCGCGCACGCCGGCGCTGGTGGCTCGTCAGGACTGATTGATTTCGCTGCTGATCTTGCGCATCAACCGATCGGCTTCCGACCCGGGTTCAAATCGAAAGCCACGCATCTCATCGAGGAGCAGGCAATCGCTGATGGCCTCCCAAAGTTGCTCCTGGGTCGGCTTGTTGCGCAACAGTATGTATGAAAGCAGCAGGCGTTCGATGGGAACGCCTCGAATACAGGCCGTTTCAATGATTGCCAGCAGGATAAAGCGCAGTCGAACTTCCCGCTCCGTGGGCCAAACCGTTTTTCGCTTACCCAATGCCGGGCCTCAGTGTCAGGAAAAGCGTGAGGCTATGGCCCAGAGGGGTGGCGTTTCAAGCGCTGCATGGGGAGAAAGCCCTGCTCCTACACAAAACAGGGAAAAAGCCCACGAAATCACCCCGCAGATCAACAGCCTTTACCCACGCTTGCCCATCAACGGATCACTGATGCTATGCGCCCCCGTCTCGATTCGCCCCGCCACCCGCCGCACCCAACCATGCTCGTCGCGTAGCTTGAAGTCATACCAGCCTCCATTGGGCTGGCAGGAGAACGTGCGCTGCACACGACCGCCGCCCGCAATCTCGAGCAGCCACGGCCCCTGCCTGGTGTAAGGGCAACGCTCGATGGTGATTGAGGCCGCACGCTTGCCAGGGTTGACCAGGGTCAGCAGCAAGGTGTCACCGTGATACGCCAGGGATAACTCCGGCTCGCGACGCTGCAGGTGCCCCTTGAACGAACGGTGGAACCCATTCGGTCCCAACAGCCAAAGCTTGTAGGCACCCGCGACTTGCCAGGTGTCACTGAGGTGCTTGCCGGCTTCCACCGTGTAGCGGCGCGGTACCTCGTCCAGGTGCAGGCGGTCGTAGACGTGGAAGACCACGCCCTGTTCGCCATTGTTGAAGAAGTCCAGGCTCACCGAACTGGCGCGACGGTCAACCGAGCCTTCAACGTTCAACTGGTACGGCAGCGCCCGGGATGGCCGCGCCATTCGCGCCTGGAACGGCGCCTGTTGCTGGCCCACCGTCGGCAGGGCGACCTGGGGCAGTTGCTCCTGGCGTTGACGCAGGGAGTCGGCGGCCTGGCGGCTGATGGTGTGCAGCGGCGGCAGGGTCTCGGTGTTGGGGTTGACGAAGTTGAAGGCCGAGGTGAGGTCGCCGCACACCGCCCGGCGCCAGGCGCTGATATTGGGTTCGCGCACGTGGAAACGCTTCTCCAGAAATTGCAGCACGGAGGTGTGATCAAACGCCTGGGAATTGACCCAGCCACCACGGCTCCACGGCGACAGCACCAGCATTGGCACTCGCGGCCCGGGGCCGTACACCCCGCCGTCCGGCGCGGGTTGCTGGCTAGAGCCGGGCGGTGCCGGGTGGGTAAAAATCTCGCTGTCGAACTTCACCGTGGACTTGCCGGCAAAGCTGCCATCCAGGCGTTTGGACGGGGCTGACGGCGACGGCACGTGGTCGAAGAAACCGTCGTTTTCATCGTAGTTGACCAGCAGCACGGTCTTGCTCCACACGTCCGGGTTGGCGGTCAGTGCCTTGAGGATTTCCTGGGTGAACCAGCCGCCTTGCACCGGGCTGGAAGGCCCGGGGTGTTCGGAGTAATCGGCCGGCGCCACCAGCCAGCTCACCTGTGGCAGGCGCCCGTCGTTCACGTCCTTGCGAAAGCCCTGGATGATCGATTCCAGGTCGCTGCCGCTGACCGCCGGCAGGGTGTTGCCATTGCCTTTGTACAACGGCACGCGGGCGTTCAATTGATCGCTGTAGGGCACAAAATCCTTGAAGTCTTTCGGTGGCACGGCGGGGTTGCCGGCCGCGACGCTGGCCGCACGAAACTGGCGAAACCCGGCCAAGGGGTTGTCGCCAAAGTTATCCGGCAGGTACTGGTAAACCTTCCAGCTCACACCCGCTTCTTCCAGGCGCTCGGGATAGGTTTTCCAGGTGTAGCCCACGCCCACCGCGCCGGGGCCGTCCCATTCGTTGACCACCGCCGCCACATTTGCACCGGTCGGGCCGTTGGTGCCGGTCCAGTGGAACAGCCGATTGGGATTGGTACCTGCGTGTACCGAACAGTGGTAGGCGTCGCACAGGGTAAAGGTGTTGGCCAGGGCGAACTGGAACGGCACTTCCTGCTCACGGTAGTAACCCATCGAGGTGGGTGTCTTGAACGTTGGCCAGGCGTTCATCCGGCCGCTGCTCCAGGCGGCGTGCTCGTCGACCCAGGAATGCGGCGTGCCGCTGACCCGCTGCGCGTTGCCACGGGAGCTGTCCAGGTGATAGGGCAGGATCCGCCGCCCAACGCCCTGCTGCTCCCACACCCGGTGCCCGCCCGGCAGTGGAATGGTGAAGCGGTCACTGAACCCGCGCACACCCGGCAAGGTGCCGAAGTAGTGATCGAAGGAGCGGTTTTCCTGCATCAGGATCACCACATGTTCGACGTCCATGAGGGTGCCGGTGCGGTTGTTGGCGGGGATCGCCAGGGCCTGGCGAATGGAGTCGGGCAACAGGGTGTAGGCGGATCCGATGGCAGCTGCTTGCAACAACGTTCTGCGTGTAAGAGTCGGCATAAGACGATTCAATCCCTTGAAGTTCTGGAGCGAAGCTCAGGACAAAATAGGGACTCAAGGCGACAAAGAAATGACATCGCTCGAATCGCGCTCGACCTGCCCCACCTGGTACTCCCTCGGCGTACACCCGAACTCGCGCTTGAACACCGTGTGCAGGTACTGGGCGGATTTGAACCCGCAGTCATAGGCAATATCCGCAATCGCGGCCCTGGTATTTTCCAGGCTGGAAACCGCAGCCGCGAGTTTGAAGCGCAGGATTTCATCGTGGACGCTGCGGTTCAGTTCACTGCGAAAATGCGCTTCCAGGGACGACCGCGACACGCCGACGTAGTTGGCGACCTGGGCGGTCTTGATGCCCTGGCAGGCGTACTGGCGAATGAAATGCAGCGCCTGCATCACGTAGGGATGGCCGAGGGGTTGGTGCAGGCTTGAGGTCTGCACGTTGACCGCTTCCGGCGGCACCAGGATCTGGCTGCCTGCCGAAGGCATGCCGTGCAGCATCTGGTGCAGCAGGCGCGCGGCGGTGCGGCCCATTTTTTCAGTGCCCTGGATCACCGAGCTCAGCGGCACGCGGGTCAGGGTGCGGGTCAAGGGGTCGTTGTCGATGCCGATCAGTGCCACTTGCTCCGGCACCGGGATGCCGGCGGTGAGGCAGGCCTGCAGCAACTGGCGGGCACGGGCGTCGCTGACCGCGATGATGCCGATGGGTTTGGGCAGGCTGTGCAACCAGGCAATTTGTTGCTCCACCGCCGAGTCCCACAGCGGCGCGCTGGTGCCGAGCCCGCGATACACCTCCACCGGCAAGCCATCGCGCTCCAGCAGGCGGCGGAAGGCTTTTTCGCGCTCCTGGGCCCAACGGTTGATATCGGCTTCAGGCAGGCTGAAACAGGCAAAGCGCGTCAGCCCGGCTTCGATCAGGTGTTCATAGGCCAGCTTGATCAAAGCAAAATTGTCAGTGGCCACATACGGAGTATGCCGTGGGTAAGCCCGCTCATCCTCATAAGACCCGCCCACCGCCACCACCGGCACATGCACACCCGCCAACGCGGGGCCCATCGCCGGGTCGTCGAAGTCGGCAATGATCCCGTCGCCATGCCAGCGCTCGATACCCTTGAGCCGGCAGACGAAGTCCTCTTCCAGGAACAGATCCCACGACACCCGCGTACTGCTCAGGTAGTTGCCGATCCCGGTGATGATGCCGCGATCGTAGATCTTGTTGCCATTGAACAGCAGGGCAATCCGGTGCACAGGCGGGACAGTTTTCACAGGGGCGGCTCCATGCGATATGTCGAGCCACTATGCGCGTAAAACCACTCAAAATCGAACCCCGCTCTGGTGATTTTCATAATCGGTTGGCCGGGGGCCGTTGCTAGTATCGAGGCAAGGTTAACGTGCACTCATAACAACAAGGATCTGGCGATGCCCTACTTTCCCGCGGTCGAAAAAATCCTCTATGAAGGCCCCGATAGCGACTCTCCCCTGGCCTTCCGGCACTACGATGCAAACAAGCTGATCCTCGGCAAACCGATGCGCGAGCACCTGCGGATGGCCGCGTGTTACTGGCACAACTTTGTCTGGCCCGGCAGTGACATGTTTGGCTCCGGCACCTTCCAGCGGCCCTGGCAGCAACCGGGGGAAGCCCTGCAAGTGGCACGCGGCAAGGCCGAAGCGGCGTTCGAGTTTTTCTCCAAGCTAAGCATCGACTACTACAGCTTCCACGACACCGACGTGGCCCCCGAAGGCGCAAGCCTGGCGGAGTACCGCGACAACTTTGCGCGGATGGTCGACCAGCTCGAAGGCCATCAGGAACAGACCGGTATTCGGCTGCTGTGGGGCACTGCCAACTGCTTCAGCAACCCGCGCTTTGCCGCCGGCGCCGCCAGTAACCCGAACCCGGAAGTGTTTGCCTATGCGGCGGCCCAGGTGTTCAGCGCGATGAATGCCACCCACCGTCTCAAGGGCTCCAGCTATGTGTTGTGGGGCGGCCGCGAAGGCTACGAGACCCTGCTAAATACCGACCTCAAGCGCGAGCGCGAGCAACTCGGGCGGTTCATGCGCATGGTGGTCGAGCACAAATACAAGATCGGCTTCACCGGCGAGCTGTTTATCGAGCCCAAGCCACAGGAGCCCACCAAGCACCAATACGACTACGACAGCGCCACCGTGTTTGGCTTCCTGCATCAGTTCGGCCTGGAGAAAGAGATCAAGGTCAACATCGAGGCCAACCACGCCACCCTCGCCGGCCACAGTTTTCACCATGAGATCGCCACCGCCGCGTCCCTGGGCATTTTCGGCAGCATCGACGCCAACCGTGGCGACCCGCAGAACGGCTGGGACACCGACCAGTTCCCCAACAGCGTCGAGGAGCTGACCCTGGTCACCTACGAGGTACTCAAGGCCGGTGGCTTCAAGGGAGGTGGCTACAACTTCGACTCCAAGGTACGCCGCCAAAGCCTCGACGAAGTGGACCTGTTCCATGGCCACGTGGCCGCAATGGACGTGCTGGCGCTGTCCCTGGAACGTGCCGCCGCCATGGTGCAGAACGACGCCCTCGAACAATTCAAGGCCCAGCGGTATGCCGGCTGGGACCAATCCTTCGGGCGTGCCGTGCTTGGCGGCGACTTCAGCCTGGCGTCGCTGGCCGAGCATGCCTTCAGCCACCAACTGAACCCACAAGCCGTGAGTGGCCGCCAGGAGATGCTCGAAGGCGTAGTGAATCGCTTTATCTACCCATGACCGCTACGCTCCAGGTCCAGCAGTGCGTCTAAACAACAATAAAAGGGACTCACCATCATGAAACACCTGAAAACTGTCTTGCTCACCAGCGTTCTGGCACTGCTTTCCAATTCGGTCATGGCCGACGCGGCCCATCCGAAAATCGGCTTTTCCATCGACGACCTGCGCCTTGAACGCTGGGCCCGCGACCGCGATTATTTCACCGCCGCCGCCGAGCAGTTGGGCGCCAAGGTCTATGTGCAATCGGCAGACGCCAACGAACAGCGGCAGATCTCGCAGATCGAAAACCTGATCTCCCGGGGCGTCGACGTGATTGTGATCGTGCCGTTCAATGCCACGGTGCTGAACAACGTGGTGGCCGAGGCCAAGAAAGCCGGGGTGAAAGTGCTGTCCTACGACCGGCTGATTTTGAATGCCGATATCGACGCCTACATCTCCTTCGATAACGAAAAGGTCGGCGAGATGCAGGCCCAGGGCGTGTTGAACGCGCAGCCTAAAGGCAATTACTTCCTGCTCGGCGGCGCACCTACCGACAACAACGCGAAGATCCTGCGCCAGGGCCAGATGAAGGTGCTGCAGCCTTCGATCGACAAGGGCGACATCAAGATTGTCGGCCAGCAATGGGTCAAGGAATGGAACCCCACAGAAGCCCTGAGCATTGTCGAAAACGCCCTGACCGCCAACAGCAACAAGATCGACGGCATCGTCGCCTCCAACGACGCCACCGCCGGCGGCGCGATCCAGGCCCTGGCGGCACAAAAACTCGCGGGCAAGGTGCCGGTCTCGGGCCAGGATGCCGACCTGGCCGCGATCAAGCGCGTGATCGCCGGCACCCAGACCATGACCGTCTACAAGCCCCTGAAGCTGCTGGCGTCCGAGGCGGCCAAGCTCTCGGTGCAACTGGTGCGTGACGAGAAACCGGCCTACAACTCGCAGTACGACAACGGCAGCAAACAGGTGTCGAGCATCCTGCTCAAGCCGACCGCGTTGACCAAGGACAACGTCAACGTGCTGGAAGAAGACGGGTTCTACACCAAAGCGCAAATCGCCGGGCAGTAAGCGTACGGCTCACTGCAGGGGCGGCTTGAGGCCGCTCCTGCCTTTTCGCTGTGGAATGAGTGCCCGCCATGTCCGACTACCTGCTGGAAATGAACAACATCGTCAAGACCTTCGGTGGCGTCAAAGCCCTGAATGGCATCGACATCAAGGTAAAACCCGGGGAATGCGTAGGGTTGTGCGGCGAGAACGGCGCCGGCAAATCGACCCTGATGAAAGTGCTGTCGGCGGTGTATCCCCATGGCACCTGGGACGGCGAAATCCTTTGGGACGGCCAGCCGTTGCGCGCCCACTCCATCGCCGAAACCGAAGCCTGCGGCATCGTGATCATCCATCAGGAATTGACGCTGGTACCCGACCTCTCGGTGGCCGAAAACATCTTCATGGGCCACGAGCTGACACTGCCCGGCGGGCGCATGAACTACCCCGCCATGATGCACCGTGCCGAAGCCCTGATGCGCGAGCTGAAAGTGCCGGACATGAACGTCGCCCTGCCCGTTTCGCAATACGGCGGCGGCTACCAGCAACTGGTGGAAATCGCCAAGGCCCTGAACAAGCAGGCGCGCCTGCTGATCCTCGACGAACCCTCCTCGGCGCTGACCCGCTCGGAAATCGAGGTGCTGCTGGACATCATCCGTGGGCTCAAGGCCAAGGGCGTCGCCTGCGTGTACATCTCCCACAAGCTCGATGAGGTCTCGGCCATCTGCGACACCATCGCGGTGATCCGCGACGGCAAACACATCGCGACCACGGCCATGGCCGAGATGGACGTGTCGCGCATCATCACGCAGATGGTCGGCCGTGAGATGAGCAACCTCTACCCCACCGAACCCCATGCGGTCGGCGAGGTGCTGTTCGAGGCGCGCAACGTCACCTGCTACGACGTCGACAACCCGGGCCGCAAGCGGGTGGACAATGTTTCGTTCAGCCTGCGCCGTGGCGAAATCCTCGGCATCGCCGGGCTGGTGGGCGCCGGCCGCACGGAACTGGTGTCGGCGCTGTTCGGCAGCTACCCCGGGCGCTACCAAGGCGAGGTGTGGCTGGATGGCAAGCCCATTGATACACGCACGCCGCTGAAGTCGATT
Organism: Pseudomonas sp. G1002; assembly: GCF_013385455.1. Classification (NCBI taxonomy): domain Bacteria; kingdom Pseudomonadati; phylum Pseudomonadota; class Gammaproteobacteria; order Pseudomonadales; family Pseudomonadaceae; genus Pseudomonas; species Pseudomonas sp. G1002. Next base: position 15,242 of record NZ_JACAPY010000007.1, on the reverse strand, counting down.
CGCGCCGGGCTGTGCATGGTCCCGGAAGACCGCAAGCGCCAGGGCATCGTCCCGGACCTGGGCGTTGGGCAAAACATCACCCTGGCGGTGCTGGACCGTTTCTCGCACCTGACGCGCATCGATGCCGAGGCGGAACTGGGCAGCATCGAGCAGGAAATCAAGCGCATGCGCCTGAAGACGGCGAACCCGTTCCTGCCGATCACCAGCCTGTCCGGCGGCAACCAGCAGAAGGCCGTATTGGCCAAGATGCTCCTGACCAAACCCCGGGTGCTGATCCTCGACGAACCGACCCGTGGCGTGGACGTGGGCGCCAAATATGAAATCTACAAATTGATGGGCGCGCTGGCGGCCGAAGGCGTGTCGATCATCATGGTGTCTTCGGAGCTGGCCGAGGTGCTGGGGGTCTCCGACCGGGTGCTGGTGATCGGCGAGGGCCAGTTGCGCGGCGACTTCATCAACCAGGGCCTGACCCAGGAACAGGTGCTCGCCGCCGCCCTCAGCCAACCGAACGGGCATGACAATAATAATGATCGGAAGTCCGCGTAAATGAACCAGGTCAAACAGCTCTTCACCCGCTACAAAATGCTCGCCCTGTTGATCGCCGTGGTGCTGATCTGGGTGTTTTTCAGCTGGCAGACCGAAGGCGGTTTCCTGACCCCGCGCAACCTGTCGAACCTGCTGCGGCAGATGTCCATTACCGGCATCCTGGCCTGCGGCATGGTGCTGGTGATCATCAGCGGCGAGATCGACCTGTCGGTGGGCTCGATGCTCGGTTTGCTCGGCGGCGTCGCGGCGATCCTGGATGTGGTTTATCACATTCCCCTGCCGCTGAACCTGGCCATCGTCGCCCTCTGTGGCTTGCTGATTGGCCTGGGCAACGGCTACATGACCGCGTACCTGCGCATCCCCTCCTTCATCGTCGGCCTGGGCGGCATGCTCGCGTTTCGCGGGGTGCTGCTGGGCATTACCGGCGGCACCACGATTGCACCGGTTTCGCCACAACTGGTGTACATCGGCCAGGGTTACCTGCCGACGGTGGTCGGGGTGATTCTCGGCGTGCTGCTGTTCGGGCTGGCGATATTCCTGACCTGGCGCCAACGCCACAACCGCGCCCTGCACGGCTTGGCGCTGCCGTCGATGCTGCGCGACAGCGTGCGCGTGGTGTTGATCGGTTTCGTGCTGGCCGGCTTCGTCTACACCCTCAACAGCTACGACGGCATTCCCGTGCCGGTGCTGCTGCTTCTGGTGCTGCTGGGGGTGTTCAGCTACGTCACCAGCCAGACCGTCTTTGGCCGGCGCATCTACTCGGTGGGCAGCAACATGGAAGCCACACGCCTGTCGGGGATCAACGTGCAGGCGGTCAAACTGTGGATCTTCGGGATCATGGGCGTGATGTGCGCCCTCGCCGGGCTGGTCAACACCGCGCGCCTGGCGGCCGGTTCACCCTCGGCGGGCAACATGGGCGAACTGGATGCTATCGCGGCGTGCTTTATCGGCGGTACATCGATGCGCGGCGGTTCGGGCACCGTGTACGGCGCCCTGCTCGGCGCACTGGTGATCAGCAGCCTGGACAACGGCATGTCGATGCTCGACGTGGACAGCTACTGGCAGATGATCGTCAAGGGCAGCATCCTGGTGCTGGCGGTGTGGGTGGATGTGAGTACACGGACGGGGCGTCGTTGAGGTTGGGGCAATGGCATGGAGCTTGCTCTTGACCAGCAGGCGGCCGATATCGGCCTCGACTTGAGCAGAAACGACCCACGAGGCACATGCCATGCACAGTTTGTTCTTTGCAACCGCTCAGATGATCAACGGCCGCGTACAGTCCGTTGATTCCATGGACAAACATCAGGACCCAAGGGCAATGCCCCTTGAACTGCAGGCAAAGCTTGGCATCGCCCTTGGGCTGCTGGCCCTCGGCAGCTGTTTCGCGCTGTGGTTGATCGGCGCCTGAGCCTGCCCCAAAAAGAGGCCGGTGTTACCGCCCGGGCAACCCTATCGGGCGGTCCGGATCATGTCGGCAGCTTTTTCGCCGATCATGATGCACACCGAGTTGGGGTTGCCTGAAATCAGGGTCGGCATGATCGACGCATCGGCCACCCGCAGCCCTTCGATGCCATGCACCTTGAGGTCCGGCCCCACCACTGCCCGCTCATCCACCCCCATGCGACAGGTGCCGGATGGATGCAGTGCGGCGTGGGCTTCCTGATGGCAAAACCGCTTCATCGCTTCGCGCGAGCGCACGGTGGGTTCCGGTACATGCCGACGAGCCACGTAGGGTTTGAAGGCCGCCTGGGCCATGATCTGTTCGCCCACAAGGCAACCGTCCACCAGGCTTTCAATGTCGTACGGATCGGAAAAGTAGTTGGGCACGATGCGCGGCGGGGACATCGGGTCGGCGGAGTAAAGCTCCACATAGCCCCTGGACCTTGGCCGTATCTGCCCCAGGTTCAACGTGCAGCCATTGCCGCCGGGCACCGAATCCACACCCTCTTCGATGCCCGCGCCCACCACCATGAAATACTGGATATCCGGGTGCACCGCCGTCTTGTCGCCCCACCAGAACGCCCCGCCTTCAATCAGGTTGGACGCCGCCGGGCCTTGCCGGAACAACGCGTACTGCAACCCCGCCATAAGCTTCCACCACGGTTTTTTGTACTTGTCGTAGCTGTGGGGGCCAGTCAGCTCATACACCAGTGAGATTTCGATATGGTCCTGCAGGTTCTGCCCCACACCGGGCGAATCCTGAACCACTTTGATCCCGTGTTTTTCCAGCTGCTCAGCGGGCCCGATCCCCGACAACATCAGCAACCGGGGTGAGTTGATGGCGCCGCAGGACAGGATGATTTCCTTGTCGGCGTGCATCACCTGGCGCACGCCCTTCTCCAGGTATTCGATGCCGACGGCCTTGTTGCCCTGCATCAGGATACGCAGCACCCGGCAGCCGGTCTTCACCGTCAGGTTCTTGCGCGACTTGGCCGGCGCCAGGTAGGCCACGGCGGCACTGCTGCGAAAGCCGTTTTTGGCGGTGATCTGGTACAGCCCGCAGCCCTCGGGCTGGCCTGAGTTGAAGTCTTCGTTATAGGGCAATCCAAACTGCTGGCAGGCCCGCAGCCAGACTTTGGTCAAGGGATGGATATTGATCGGGTCCGACACCCCCAACGGCCCGCCGACACCGTGCACCTCGTTGCAGAACCGCTCGTTGTCCTCGGCCTTTTTGAAGTACGGCAACACGTCTTTATACGACCACCCGGCGGCGCCCTGTTCGGCCCAACCGTCGTAGTCGGCAGGCACGCCACGGATATAAATCATCGCATTCACCGAGCTGCCGCCCCCGAGCACGCTGGCCTGGACCATGGTCGGCGTTTCGCTGCGGTGCTGGTCCTCGGTCGGCTCCCACGCATAACGCTTGAGCAGCGGGCCCTGGGCGGTCTTGTAGTAGGCGCCGGGAATATGGATGTAAGGGCTGCGATCCCGCGGGCCTTCCTCGAACAGCACCACCGACGCTCCCGCATCCTCACTCAGGCGCGATGCGACTGTGCAGCCCGTGGAGCCGCCCCCGATTACGATGAAATCCACCATGACAACCTCAGATCTTTTTAGTATTCAGCCAGTGTCGAAACGCGCGTTATCAACCGACCAGGCCGGTTAACAGCGTCTTCAATTGTTGGGCGACGGCGTAGCTGTTTTGCTGCTGCTGTTTTTTGCAGAACAACTCACAACTCCACCACCCGGCGTACCCGGTGGCCTTTACCGCGGCGGTCCACTCGACCAGGTCGAGCACGCCGCTGCCGGTGGGCACATCGCGCAGCACCTCCTCATTCGGGATACCGCCTTCGAAGGCCAGTGAGTCGCAGACATGCACGCCGTAGATCACGTCCTTGTCGAGCCGGGCGACGTCCGCAGGGGTCACGCCGCTGGTAAAGCAATGCCAATAGTCGATCACCATCTTCACGTTGCTGCGCCCGGTGCGCTCAATCAGCTGCAGTTGGTGATCCAGGGTGTTGAGCGGCGTCCAGGACAAGGCTTCGAGGTAGAGCAGCAGACCGTATTGCCGGGCCACATCGGCCAACTCCGCCAGGTTGCTTGCCGTGCGGGCGTACTGTTCGGCTTGATCCAGGCCCAGCAAGCCTGAGTAATGCAGGCTCTTGCCGGTCGCCTGAAAATCAATCACCGCCTGTACATTGATCGGACCGGTGAGGACTTGCACGCCTTTGGCGCCCACCAGATTGGCCAGCTCAAATAGCCGCCGGGCTTCCTTGAACAGGTCCTCGCGCTCGGCGCCCTGGCGTTCGATATCCCGCAGGTAGCCGATGCCGGTGACAGGCACGTCGTTGAGCAGTGCTTGAAGCTCTGACTCGCAATAGCCGGCCTGCAGATACGCCTCCAGCTTGCCGCTGTTGATCTCCAGCGCGTCAAAACCCAGCGTCCGGGCTATGTCGATATCCATCGCCAGGGTCGAGTGTTTCGCAACGGTGGAATGCAGGGCGAGGACGTTATTTTGGGTTGCCATATGGCGCTCCTACGGTTGAACAGCGATCAGCCAAGGCACCAACGGCCAACGCCGCGGCGTCCAGCCGTGCTTGGGGCAAGAGGCCCTCGGCGACGGCGGCGACAATCGCCCGAACGATCTGCGGCACGTGGGGCATAGCCTTTGCGGAAATCAGTAATAAGTCGGCCCCGGCATTCAGCGCGGCCACTGCGACCTCGCCGAGGGACATCTGGCCGATGATTGAGCGGTGATCGAGGTCGATGGTCATGACCAGCCCCTTGAAGCCCAACTCCTGGCGCAACACGCCGATCAATTCAGGCGACACCGAGGCTGCCGTGGGCGGTGTGCATGCGGCGAATATCGCCGGGCCCATCATCACCGCATCGGCGCCAGCGTCGATCCCGGCCTGAAACCCGGGCCAGAAGGCCCGCAGTTGCTGCATGGACTCGCTGACCACCGCCGTTTCAGTCGACGGCTGCTGAAACAGCACCGGGTGCCCGGGGAAGTGCTTCAGGGTGCTGGCCATCCCGGCCCGCCGCACGCCGCGCACATAGGCACCGACCATCGCCGCCGTCTGGTGGACATCGCCCGACAGCGTGCGCCCCGCCAGCCACACATTACGGCCGCCGACCACATCCGCCGTCGGCGACAGCAGCAGGTTGACCCCGGTCGCCCGCGCGGCGGTGGCGACCTTGAAGCACGCCTGTTCCAGCGCCGCACAATCCATCGCCCGGGCCACATCGGGCTCCGGCAGCGCCGGGGTCATCCCTTGCAAGCGGTGCACGGCGGAGATGTCGGCATCGGCTGCCAGCAGCAGCGGCCCACCCAGTTCGGTGGCCGTGCCGGTAAAACGCTGCCAGATGTCCAGGGTTTCGGTTTGCAGGCGGCTGGCGCTCATTTTTCCGCTGACGTATTCCTCTCCCGTCTCGCCAAACAACAGGCTGCGCCCGCCATTGCCGAGGAACCGACGCACGTCATCCGTCATCTGCACGTCCAGCAATACCGGGAACAGTACGCCGTAGGCCTTGCGGTCATTCGCGCTCATGGCTGGTTTCCTGGGTGGCGATTGCCAGTTGACGAACCTTGGCAGCGGCGTCCAACAGAACCTGGCGGTCCAGGGTGCCTTCGTGGACGGCGGCGACAATCGCCTCGGCGATGCTGTCCAGGCCTGACTCGCTGGACACCAGCAACAGGTGCGCACCGGCCACCAGGGAGGCTACGGCGGTGTCGGGGATGGTGTTGCCGCGCAGGATCGACACGGCGTCCAGGTCATCGGAAATGATCAGGCCTTCGAAGCCGAGGGTGTCACGCAGTACGCCGATGACCTTCGACGAGGTGGACGCCGACTGCTGCGCATCAATCGCAGGAAACACCGCCGGGCCAGGCATGACGGCTTTTACGCCGGTGGCGATGACCTGCTTGAACACTTCAAGATTGTCATGCAGCAATTCCAGCGGCCCCGGCACGGTGGCTTCGGCAATGGCCGGATCGTGCTCGGTGATGTAGTGCCCGGGGAAGTGCTTGGCAGTGGCGATCACACCCGCGCGCTGCACCCCGCGGATAAACGCGCAGGACACTCGGCTGACTTCCACTGGATCCGCGCCCAGGTGCCGGTTGTGCAGCCATGGATTGACGCCGGTGACCACGTCCACGATGGGCGCCAGGAACAGATTCACGCCCAGCCCGCGGGCCGCGGCGGCCATCTCGAAGCAACGTTGCTCGAGGTCCTCGGCGCCGAGGTCCTGGAGCTGCGCCCGGGTGGCGACCGCCGGGACCAGTTGGTGCAGGCGTTCGATTCCGCCGAGTTCCTGGTCTACCGCGATCAGCACCGCAGAGCCCGCCAGCGCCGTGGCTTCCTTGACGATACTGATGAAATCGGCTTTGGACTCGGCCGCCTTGCGCGCCGGGCTCATGCCTCGGCCCACGTATTCATCCCGGGTTTCCCCGAGCAACAGGGATACACCACCACGGCTCAGGTAACGGCGCACATTGTCGTCCAGGTGCAAATCCCCGAATGCGGGAAGCAGTACCGAATACGCGGCGCGATGCAGTTCGCTTGACATTGTTTTTCCTCAACAGCGTTTGGGTGAGTCGTTGGATGCGCAGCGGTGCCACGCATGAAATCAATTACCGCGGGAAAGGCACCCAGGCCCGCTGCTGGTGGGATTCGAGGCTGGCCTGGGACAACAACACCCCGCGCACGCCTGCGTGAATATCCGGCAACGGGACGCTGGTCGCTGTGCGCCATTGCGCCCCGGCGTCCAGGGCCTCGGCGAAGTCGGCGTACAGCACGGCCAGCGCTTCCAGATAACCTTCGGTATTGCCCGCCGGCAAGCTGGTGAACGTCAGCGTCTGCGGCCTGTTGTCGGACTGGCCTCGCCGATAGATGCGGTCTGCACCGTCAGTGGGCGTGAACAACAGGGTTTCCGGTGACTCCTGGCACCACTCGAGCGAAGCCAGGCTGCCGACGACCTTGAAGCGCAAGCCGTTGCGATGCCCGGGCGCGGCGAAACTGGCCCACAACAATCCATCCACGCCGCCGTCGAATTCCAGTTGCACCACGCAGGTATCGTCCAGGCCCCAACCCGGCACCACGCTGGTCAACTTGGCGTTGAGCTGGGTGCAGCGCTGCCCGGACAGAAACTCCAACAGGTTGAAGGCATGGGTGCCGACGTCTCCCAGCGCGCCGGTGGGGCCGGCCTTTTGCGGGTCACCGCGCCACGCCAGGCTATTGCTCAAGCCGGACACGCCGGGGGCCAGCCACTCCAGCAGGTATTCGACGTACAGGAAGCGCAGCTCACCCAGCTCGCCGGCCTGGATTCGACTGCGGGCGTCCCTGACCATCGGGTAGCCCTGGTAGGTGTAGGTCAGCGCAAAAAATGTCCCGTGGCGCTCGGCAAGGTTCGCCAGCTCCCGGGCTTCGTCAGGGTGGTTGACCAGGGGCTTGTCGCAGATCACCGGGATGCCCGCCTCCAGGAACAACCGGCACGGTTCGAAGTGCAAGTGGTTGGGCGTCACGATAATCACCGCCTCGATCGGGTCGGGGCGGCGAGACTCGGCGGCCGCCATGTCCTCGAACGACAAGTAGATACGTTCGGGTTCAATAGTGAGCGCTGCGCCCGCCTCGCGGCATTTATCCGCGTCGGCAGAGAAAGCGCCGGCAACGATATCGAAGCGATTACACAGGCGCATCGCGGCGCGGTGGTAACTGGCGAAGTAAGCGCCCTGCCCGCCGCCGACCATGCCGACCTTGAGTCGCCTCTTTCCGGGAATGTCGCCGGTCAACCTTGCCATCGCCCAATCCTCCGCAAAAAGCATTGGCCCGAGTATCAGGGGTGACCGGTGTTTCCACCATTTCGCACCCTTGGCGATACCTGACGCGGACTGAAGCACTCCTGCGCAGCACGGGGTGTTACCCGTCGCTATCGAATGTGTTACTGGGCGGACCGCCACCGTCACGATTGACCCGTGAAAACCACAACGCACTGGCGCCGAACCTTCAGTAAAAGCGCTTACAATCTGACGCATTCAGTTATGCTCAAACTTCATGTTTGAACTTAAACAAACGGCATGAAAGATGCTTTGGTAATGATCGGAAGTTTCAAACGCTTAAACGGTTATTACGGTTATGCCCAAGGTTATTCGATAACTGCGCTATAACTTTAATAACTGGCGCCTTAACCCAGCCAAGTACATCGAGATAATAATGCCCAGCCGCCCGGATTCATCGCCCCTGTCATTAGCCGCCGCCACCTCCCACCCCGAGCGACAGCAGGCGCGCAGCGACTTGCAGGCCAATGTGCAAAAGAATCTGAGCACGCTGGTGGAGTCCTGCCGGTCGGTGGCCGACATGTGCCGCAAAGTTGATGTGAACCGCCAGCAGTTCAACAAGTACCTGGTGGGCCAGCACGTGCCGTCGCAGAAGATTCTGCAAAAGATCGGCCGTTATTTCATGATGGAAGCCGAAGACCTCTTCCGCCCGCCCGCCGAGTTCAAGAAGTTCTATGAAGGCTATGAAAACGAACTGCCGACCGGCTTGCGGGCTTCGGAGCAGTTCAATCATTTCCTGCCGCTGGCCAAGCAGTCGGCTGACGTGCTCGAAGACTATCTGGGGGTGTATTACCGCTACCACAATTCATCGATCTACAAGGGCCGGATCCTGCGTTCGGTCACCTGCCTGTACCGCGCCGACTCGATGGTGCAGTACGTCACCGTCGAGCGCTTTCCGCTGCGCGATGGCAGCGGCAAGATCGGTTATTCATTCACCTACCACGGGTTCTGCCTGCTGCTGGGCGATCGCCTGTTCATGGTGGATTTCGAAGGCAAGCAACGTAACGAAATGACGTTTTCGATCCTGACGCCGCAGCATCGTCGGCCGATCCGTTTCCTCTATGGGTTGGTGACGGGTGTGGCGTCGTCCTCGTTCCGCCAGCCTTTCTCCACGCGCATGGCGCTGGGACTGGTGGACAAGGGCAAGATCCGCAAGCACCACTTGCGCAATGCAACGGTGCTGTTGCCCAGCGACCAGTCGATCCCGCTGGACGTACGTGAATACATGACCGGCGACAACGCCACCATCGTATGGGGCGGTCAGGACTGAGGGACCTGCAGGGGCTGGCGTGCCGTCATCATTTCAACCAGCGACGGGCCCTTGCTGTTGAGGGCTTTGACGAGGGTCGCGTTGAGTTGTGACGCGTGTTCCACGCGCCAGGCTTCAAGGCCGAAGTTTCGGGCGATGCCGGCGAAGTCCGGGGCATAGGGTTTGCCATCCGGCAGGTTGAATTCACCGGCCCGGTGCTGCTCGATGGGCGACGTCTGTACGTCGCCCAGGGCTTCGTCACCGTTGCTGTTGAAGACCAGGAACACCACCGGAATGCTGTGCATCACGCACACGGCCATCTCTTGCATCGACTGCAGGAAATCCCGGCTGCCCACGGCACAGACCACCTGGCGGGCGGGCATGGCGAGCTTGGCGCCGATCGCTGCCGGGACGGCCCAGCCGAGGGTGGCGGGGTTGCCGGCGCACAAGTGCCTGCCGGGGTAATGCATCGGGAACATCTTGCGGGCCATGGGCTGGGTGGGGCCGCTACCGAAGACGAGGATGGCGTCGTTTTCCAGCACGGAGGGTGAGGCGCGGCCTTCGCGCAGTACGCTGATTTTACGCGGGGTGGGTTGGGGTTCTGCACGCAGGGTGGCGGGTGGCAGGCTGGCGTTGGTGGAGGCGCCTTGGAGGGCGTCGTCAATGGACAGGCTGACAGGGCCGGGATGGGCGCTCAGCATGGTGTCGAAGGCTTGGCGCAGGGCTTGGGGTAGCTGTTGTAGTGTCGAAACCGTCGCGTGATCTTTCATGACGTTGGCGGCTATCGTTTCGGGCTGGGCGTTACTGATGACCAGCAGCGCGCAGGCGTCCTGGTGCGCGGTGGCGAGGGCTCCCAGGGCTGAGGGGATGCCCAGGGGGCCCGTGAGTACGACGGCCATGGGGCGACCGCATGCACGGTAGTAGCCGTCGGCGAGGTGCACGGCGCTGTGGGCCTGGATGACGTGGATAAAGGGGATGTCGGTGCCCGGGGTCAGCAGCGCTTCCACCAGGGCCCGGGCGCCGTCGCCCGGGGGGCCGGCTACGTAGTCGACACTGTTGGCCTTGAGTGCCTTGGCGATGATTTGGCCACCTGTGAATTTCACTCGATACTCCAGCGAATGCGCGGCGTCTGGGCCGGGATCAGGCTTGGAGTATTCGCCTGGTGCGGGGTGGGCTCAATTTCGCACCTTGGGTAAAAGAGACGCAGATTGACGCAGATATTGGGGCTCACTACAGCACAGCGGCCTGCAGGCCGGCTTGAGTGTTAGAAGCCAAATCAAAAGCTA
>NZ_JACAPY010000007.1:0-4780 GCF_013385455.1 Pseudomonas sp. G1002 | reverse complement strand
TTCAGGCCGCCGTGCTCTTGCTACGGATCCCCCCCCCAGAAACCCCTGGGCCCCCACGTGCGCCGCTTAGGTCACTCCAATGCGTCAGAGTGCGTCGCTTTTAACCCCCCTGCGAAATTGAGCCCCCCGCCTCCCCGCTCAATACTCAACCCATGAAAACAACAAGCCGAGCCTATCAAGCGCTGGGCGCACCGCTTCAGGCCCGCAACACCCTGCAGCCCGGAATAAGCGTGCGTCGCCCCGCCAAGGAAGAGTCAATCGGAACAGTGGAGGCCTTACCACCCTCCCCAGCAGCATGGAATCAATGCTGGCCATAACACTGCCGATCCAACTGACTGCATACAAAAGGACGCACCTGGCATCGACACCAGGCCCACGCCTTGCAAGTCGCTCAACATTTGCACCCACCACCCAGGCAGGAACTCGAAATGAAAAAAGAAATAGAGACGGGTTATGGTTTGACCGGCATTGACTTCAATTCCCTCAGCTTGAAACGACGCTCGTTCCTGCTGGGCGCTGCCGCCTCTGCCGCAGGCTTGTACCTCGGCTCGTTCGTGCCCAGCGCATTTGCCGCCACCACCGGGCACCTGGAAATCCTCGGCTGGGAAGGCGAAACCGGCGACGCCGAACTTGCCGACTGGCGCAAGCAACGCAACGTTACCGTGCGCTCCAGTTATGCCAGCAACCAGGACGACATCACCGCCCGGCTGGCCGGCTCCGATCCGGTGCAGCTCGACCTGACCATGTACGCCTTGGGCTACGAAAAGATCTATCAGGAAATGGGCCTGCTCAAGGCCATCGACACCACGAAGATCCCCAACTATTCCGCCGACAATACCCTCGCGCTGTTCTACAAGGGCAGCCGTTGGTACTGGGACGGCAAGCAATGGGGCATCCCGTTGCTGTGGGGGATGAACACCATCATCTACAACCCCAAGAACGTCAAAAAGCCCACCCAATACACCGACCTGCTGGACCCCAAGCTCAAGGGCAAGTTGACCTTTGTCGATGACGGCACCTCGAACTGGTCGCTGATCGCAACTATCGCCGGCTACGGCGACAAGTACCCCAACCTGACCCGCGCCGAATTCAACGACGCCTTTGAAAAACTCAAGCCGTACCGTGATCAATGCCGCGTGTTCGCGGCTTCGTCGGGTGACGCGGTATCGCTGCTGGTATCGGGTGAAGTGGACGCGGTGTTCTCGGCCTCCGCCAACACCCCGAGCGAAACCATCAAGCGTGGCGTGACCACTGCCCTGTCGGTGCCCAGCGAAGGCGCAGCGCTGTGGTGCGATGCGTTGTTCATCCCGAAAACCGCCAAGGATATTCCCCTGGCCCTGGAGTTCATCAACAAGACCCTGGAGCCCGATACCCAGGCCAAGATGGCAACCACGATGTTCTCCGGCGTGGTCAACCCCAAGGCCGTGCCGCTGCTGCCGGAGGACCTGAGAAACACCTTTGACTACGCGAACCTCGACAGCTTCTTCGAGAAATCCAAACTCTATGGCCAACCGCCCCTGAGCTCCGAAAAGTATGTGACCTATGCGGAATGGATCGATCAGTGGGCGAACTTCAAAGGCTCGTTCTAGAGCGCTTGGCACGCCGGCGCTGGCAACCGTGGGGTGGGTGTTCATCAACACGCGCCCCACGGGTCAACGCGCCCTGACTCTCGAATAAAAACGCAAAGGCAACCTCATCATGACCGTAGTCAACAACACCGAGTCCATGCCCCTGGACGACGGCGATTCAAGGGTCGGTAAACACGTGAAGATGGATAAGAGAACCCTCAGCGGGTATTGGCTGGCGTCGCCGCCGTTGCTGTTTCTGGTGGTGTTCTTTCTGGTTCCGTCGGCACTGTTGCTGATTGCCAGTTTCTGGACCGCCAAGACCTTCAGCATGGAGCCCGCCGCCACCCTGGCCAACTATGCCAAGGCCCTGAGCGCCAGCGGGTTTTATGACTCGCTGTGGATCGCCCTGCAAAACGGCTTCTGGACCGCCCTGCTCTCCACCGTGATCAGTGCGCCGGTGGCCTATTACATCGTGTACCGCACACGCTCCAACGCCGTGTTGTACCTGGCGTTGGTGTCGTGGTTTTCCAGTTACCTGGTACGGGTCTACGCATGGCGCTCGATCCTGGGCACCAACGGCGTGATCAACTCCACCCTGCTGCACTTCGGCCTGATCGACCAACCGCTGGAGTGGCTGGTGTTCAGCAAGTTCGCCGTGGTGCTGACCCTGGTGCACATCATGCTGCCTTTCACTCTGTTGCTGCTGGTGTCGGGCCTGCGGGACATCAAGAAGGACTACCTGGAGGCCGCTGCCGACCTGGGCGCCGGCGGTGTCACCATTCTGTGGCGGGTGATCATGCCGATGGCCCACAAGAGCATCGTCAGCTCCTTCATGTTCACCTTCGTGCTGGCCGCCAGCGACTACGTCACCCCGCAACTGCTGGGCGGCCGGGATGCGATGACCACCGGGCTGGTGATCGCCAACCAGTTCCGCTCGGTAGGTAACTGGCCACTCGGTGCGGCGATGGCTTATCTGCTGTTGATCGTGTTCATGCTGGTGTACGCGTTGCTGCTGGGGGTGTTGCGCGCAGCCAACCTGGCACCCGGCAAGCGTTACCACGACTGACTGCCGCTCATAAAAAAGGTAACTCCCCATGATCCGGTTATTCACTTACGTCTACATGTTGTTCCTCTACGCGCCCATCGCGATTATCGCGCTGTTCAGCTTTCACTCGTCCGCCTCGCTGTCGTTCCCGTTCGAGGGTTTTTCCACGCGCTGGTACGAGGCGCTGTTCAGCAGTTCGGACTTCATGACAGCCCTGACCAACAGTGCGATCGTCGCCGCCGGTTCGGCGATTCTCACCACGCTGCTGGGCACGTTCTCGGCCCTGGCGCTGATGCGCATGAAAGGCCGGGTAAAAGCGGTGTTCGCGTTCATGAACTTTGCCCCCATCGCCTTGCCCGGTTTGTTTTTGGGGATTGCACTGGTGATTTTCTTCTCACTGGTCGGCCTGCCCCGTTCGCTGCTGACGGTGATCATCGGCCACACCCTGTTCACCTTTCCGTTCTTCGTGGAGTCGGTGCGCTCACGGCTGGAGTATTTCGACCTGTCGTTCGAGGAGGCCGCCCGCGACCTCGGCGCCTCGCCCCTCAAAGCGTTCTGGCTGGTGACGCTGCCGATCATCGGGCCAACCATCGCCGGCGCCGCGATCCTCGCGGTGGCGCTGTCGATGGATGAATTCCTGATCACCGTGTTCGTCACCGGCAGCGACACCACGCTGCCCCTCATGATTCTTTCGATGATGCGCCGCGCCGTCAGCCCCACCATCAATGCCGCCTCGGTATTCATGCTGGTGGTGACCATTGCCATCATCGCCATTGCCGGCCTGGTCATGACCTTGCGTCGTCGCCGCCTCGAACTTGAACGTGCTGAAACTGCAGAGTAATCACCATGACCAACAGTATTGAACTGACCGGGATTTCCAAGAGCTACGGCAACCTCACTGCCCTGGGCAAAGTCGACCTCACGGTAAAACGCAACGAGATCCTGACCCTGCTCGGCCCCAGTGGCTGCGGCAAGACCACCCTGATGCGGATCATTGCCGGCTTCGAAGAGCCCACCACCGGCAAAGTGGTGATCGACGGCAAGGACTCCACCGCCCTGGCGCCTGAACACCGCCCGGTGAATATGGTGTTCCAGAAGTACGCGCTGTTCCCGCACCTGGACGTGTTCGACAACGTGGCCTTCGGGTTGCGTTTGAAGAAGAAGCCCAAGGATGAGATCAAGCGTGAAGTGAACAAGGCGCTGGAACTGGTGCAACTGGAAAGCTTCAAGAGCCGTTGGATCTCCGAGCTCAGTGGCGGGCAGGCGCAACGTGTGGCCCTGGCCCGCGCACTGGTGAATCGCCCGGCGGTGTTGCTGCTGGACGAGCCGCTGGCGGCCCTGGACCTGAAGATTCGCCATCACATGCTTAACGAGATCAAGCGCATCCACGAAGAGACTTCCACCACGTTTGTGTATGTGACTCACGACCAGGACGAAGCGATGATCTTGTCGGACCGTGTGGTATTGCTGAACAAGGGTGGCATCGAGCAGATCGGCGGGCCGCAGGAGATGTATTGGTCGCCGCGCACGTTGTTTGCCGCCAGGTTTTTCGGCGATACCAATATCGTCAACGGCACGTATGGGCTGGGTGGCGTGGTCGAGTTGCCGTTTGGGCGTTATGCCCATACGGCTAAAAGCGGCGTGGGTGCAGGGCCGGTGAATGTGTCGATCCGGCCTGAAACCATCGGCCTTGAGCCGGCTCTGGGCGCCGCACTGGCCGACGGTGCGTTCGCCGGGAAGGTCAAGGACACTTCGTTTATCGGTAATCGGGTGATCTACCGCGTGGAGGTGGCCGGTGGCACGCTTGATCTCAAATGCCAGCAACTGCCGACTCCCGGCAGCCACGCACTGCCGCCGGGGACTAACGTGGCGTTGACCTGCAAACCGGAAAGCTTTGTGGTGATTCCGGTCTGAAGGGGTTCAACATGGGGCCTGGCTGAAGCAGCCGAGGTTCATTTTTACGCTGGATCATGCGCTCTTTCACGGGAGGCTGGTCTGGCGTTTTTTTTGCCCGGGGGGGAAGAGAGTAATGGTCGGTTTTATTGAGCGGGAAGTGGGCCCTCCGGTAAGTCTAGATTTACCGGGGGCCCGTGCCGGGCTGACCATCTCATTAGGGCTCTGCCCCGCCTGTCGGCGCCTCGCCTAGGCTCGGCGTTCCCTCACTCCG
>NZ_JACAPY010000069.1:0-15607 GCF_013385455.1 Pseudomonas sp. G1002 | reverse complement strand
TTGGGCGCCCCGTTAAACCACGCTGGCCGAACTGGACTTTTGCGCTTTTCAAAAGTGAGCCGCTGTAAGAGCGGAACCAATAGCGGCCATAACCGCAAAAACGGATATGTACCCAGGCAGATCAGAAATTCTGCCCCATGGAGAACTGGAACACCTGCTTGGTCGCATTCTCCGGGGTACGAACCGGCAACGCCAGGTTGATACTCAACGGCCCCAACGGGCTGTACCACGTAGCCCCAACCCCCACAGATGCACCCAGCTGACTCAGGTCAACCCCATTACAACCCTGGGTAGTACTGAGGGCACACTTGTCCGAATAAACGTTACCCACATCCCAGAACACAGACGTACGCACCGATTTATTATCTTTAAGGAACGGCATCGGAAACAGATATTCCGCCCCCCCGGTAATCAGGATGTTGCCCCCCAACGCCTCGGGACTGCGGTCGCTGTAGTACTGCTGGCCCGCACTGGCATACGCCCCGGTCGCCGGCGTACTGCGCGGCCCAAGCGTGCCGCTTTCAAACCCGCGCACCGAACCTTCACCCCCGGCCGTGTAGTTTTCATAAAACGGCAGGCCGTCCGTCGAGCCGTACCCGTTGGCGTAACCGAGCTTGGTATGCAAACGCAGCGTCGTCGAATTGGTGATCGGCACAAATGTCTGCCCGGAATAATCGAGTTTGTAGAAACTCAAGTCACTGCCCGGAAGCGTCACCGTCAGGTTCAGGTTCTGCGAGTAACCACGGGTCGGCATCACGCCTTTGTTCAACGTCGACTCCGACCACCCAAGGTTGGCCTTGAAGTTGGTGAACTCACTGCCTTCGCGCTGAAGAAAATCGTAGATCTCATCAGAGCTGTAGGTGCCCGGGTCGATACTGTCGTGTTGCACTGTCAGGCCGAAACTCAACCGCGAGGTTTCATTGATCGGGTAGCCGAGTGTGGCCCCCAGGCCGTAACTGTTGATGGAGTAGTAGGAAACACCGCTGCCATCGTCGTAGTAGTTGTTGTAATCGGTGGCACTGTAGAACGCGTTATAGCCCAGGCTCACCCCGTCCGGCGTGAAGTAGGGGTTGGTAAAGCCAATGTTGTACTTGCTCTGGTACTGCGAGCGGGTCAGGCCCAGGCTGGCGTAATCCCCGGTGCCCAGGAAGTTGTTCTGGGTGATCGAACCGCCGAGGATCAGCCCGGCGTCCTGGGCAAAACCGACGCTGGCGGTAATCGAGCCGGACGCTTGTTCTTCGACCGCGTAGTTCACATCAAGCTGGTCGTCGACCCCCGCCACGGCCGGGGTTTCGACGTTGACCTCCTTGAAGAAGCCCAGGCGCTCAAGGCGAACCTTGGACTGGTCGATCAGGTAGGTCGACGCCCAGCCACCTTCCATCTGGCGCATTTCCCGGCGCAGCACCTGGTCGTCGGTCTTGGTGTTGCCACGGAAGTTGATGCGGTTCACGTAGGCCCGTTTGCCCGGGTCGACCGCAAACACGATGTCCACGGTGTGGTCTTCATCGTGGGGCGTGGGCATGCCGTTGACGTTGGCGAAGGTGTAGCCGTCGTTACCCAGGCGCCGGGTGATCAGGTCCGAGGTGGTGGTCATCAGCTTGCGCGAGAACACCTGGCCTTTCTGCACCAGCAACAGGGCTTCAAGCTGGTCCTGGGGCACTTTCAAGTCGCCGCTGAGCTTCACGTCACGCACCGTGTATTTCTCGCCTTCGTTGATGTTGACGGTGATGTAGACGTGCTTCTTGTCCGGGGTGATGGACACCTGGGTCGAGGTGATGTCCATGTTGATATAACCACGGTCCAGGTAATAGGAGCGCAGGCGTTCCAGGTCCCCGGTGAGTTTTTCACGGGCGTACTTGTCATCGTTGGTGAAGAACGACAGCCAGTTGCTGGTCTTGAGGGTGAACGTGCCGATCAGTTCCTTGTCGGTAAACACGTGGTTGCCCACCACGTTGATGTGCTGGATAGCGGCCACGGAGCCTTCGTCGATCTTGACCTTCAGGCCCACGCGGTTACGCGGCTGCGGCAGCACTTCGGTGTCGACCGTGGCCGAATAGCGACCCTGGGCCACGTACTGGCGCTGCAGTTCGTTGCGCATGCCTTCCAGGGTGGCGCGCTGGAAGATCTCGCCCTCGGCCAGGCCCGACTGCTTCATGCCCTTGAGCAGGTCTTCGGTGGAGATGGCCTTGTTGCCTTCGAACTCGATGCTGGACACCGATGGGCGCTCGACCACATTGATGATCAGCACCGTGCCGTCGCGGCTCAATTGGATGTCCTGGAAGAAGCCGGTCTTGAACAACGCACGGGTGGAATCCACCAGCCGTCGGTCATCCGCCTCGTCCCCCACGTTCAGGGGCAAGGCACCAAACACGCTGCCCGCCGAGACCCGTTGCAGACCGTTGATACGGATATCCGAGATTTTGAAGGCTTCAGCGTGTGCAAGTGTGACATTGAGCAGCAGCGCAACCGAGCAGAGCAGGCGCGAAAAATTCATCAAGATCTTTTCCAGAACACATCGACAAGCAGCGCAAGCGCGCCGGGATGACTCGCCGCAGGCGGGTCACCACGACGCGGCCAGACGGGTGGACGGCAAGCATAAGAGCGCCGGGGGTTTGGTGCGGTTAACCAAGTGTCAAGTTAGGTAAAGGTTGGCCCCGGGGCGATGAGGCTGGGCGATACTGTGGGGGTACCCTTTCACGAGCTCGCCATGATCCGCGTATTGCTAGTCGACGATGACCAGGAACTGACTGAAATGCTGGGCCAATACCTGGAGCATGAAGGCTTTGAGGCGACCTGCGTGCACACCGGCGAGGAGGGTGAAGTTGAGGCGTTGTCGGGGCGCTACAGCATTGTGGTGCTGGACGTGATGCTGCCCAGGCTGTCGGGCATAGAAGTGCTCAGGCGCATCCGCGCCAGCAGCCAGGTGCCGGTGGTGTTGCTCACGGCCCGGGGCGACAACATCGACCGGATCACCGGGCTGGAGCTTGGCGCGGACGATTACGTGCCCAAGCCCAGTTCCCCGGGTGAACTGGTGGCGCGCCTGCGCGCGATCATGCGCCGGGTGCAGCCCGTGGACCCGCCGGCCGCTGACGTGATCAAGACCGGCGCCCTGGTGCTCTGGCCCGGCAAGCGCCAGGCCCTCTGGAAAGGCTGCGCACTGGGGCTGACCAGTACCGAATTCAGCCTACTTGAAGTGCTGGCCCGGTGCGCCGGCCAGGTGGTGAGCAAAAAGGACCTGTCGCTCAATGCCCTGGGCTGCCCGTTGACCCGCTATGACCGGCGCATCGACGTGCATATCAGCAGCATTCGCCAGAAGTTGGGCCCGCGCCCGGATGCCAAGGCCTGGATCCAGAGCGTGCGTGGCCTCGGTTACCTGTTGATCGCCGAATGATGAAACCCAGCCGGCTGTTCTGGAAACTGTTCCTGGCCTTTTGGCTGGCCACCAGCCTGACGTTCCTGGTGGGCTTGAGCATTCTCGTGGCGGGCAGCCTGGGCCCCGGGGACCATCATCTGGATGCGATCCTGGCCAGCGAAGAACAGTTGCTGGAACAGTACGGTGTCGAGTCGGGCCGCCAGCTCCTGGCGGTGTGGCAGCCACCCCACGGCCAAGCCATTGGCGTTTATGACAGTGCCGGTCAATTGCTGGCCGGCACGCCGGTCTCGCAGGTGGCTTATGAAAAGTCGCTGATCAGCAAGGACGGGGCCGCGCTGTCCCTCAGGTCTTCCCATCCTCCCCACGAACCCGGGCGCCTGGGCCACTGGATCCCGCTGATCATCGGCACGCTGATGAGCGCGCTGTTCAGTGGGTACATGGCCTACTACCTGGCGTGGCCGCTGGCTTATCTGCGGCGGGCGATGGGCGACGTTGCGCTGGGCCGCTTCGAAACCCGGGTGCGGCCGATGATGGGCAAGCGCCGTGATGAAATCGTCGACCTGGCCGAAGACTGCGACCGCATGGCCAACCAGCTCAAGCTGCTGGTGGAAGCCCAGCAACAGCTGTTGCACGACATCTCCCATGAACTGCGCTCACCGTTGACGCGCTTGCAAGTGGCCATCGGGCTGTTGCAGCAAGACCCGGCACGCCAGGAAATGCTCGGGCGCATCCAGCGTGAATCGGCGCGCATGGACACGCTGATCGAGGCGCTGCTGACCCTGGCGCGTGTGCAGGGCCGTCCCGAAAGCATCGAGCGCGAGCCGGTGGATATCGTCGAATTGCTGGCCGTGATTGTCGAGGATGCTCAGTTCGAGGCGGGTATCAAAGGCTGCAGTGTCAGCTTGCAGGCGTGTCCGGACTTTGTCAGTCGGGCCAGTGGCGAGCTGCTGTATCGGTGTTTCGAAAATGTCATTCGAAATGCCGTGCGCTACACGCAGCCTGATACCACGGTGCGGGTTTCGGCGGAGGTCAGCCCCGACAACCGTTGGCTGCGGGTGTTGATCACCGATCAGGGGCCGGGTGTTGAAAACCTGCGGTTGCGGAGTATTTTCGAACCTTTCGAACGTGGCCCGAATGACACCGATGCCGGTTTCGGACTGGGCCTGGCGATCGCCTTGAGGTCCGTGGAAATGCATGGCGGCACCATCGAGGCGCACAACGAGCCGTCCGGCGGGTTGAGCGTGGAAATCATCCTGCCTCGGGTGGGATCTTTACACGATATTACATTGGCTTGACCGCCCTGTACGCCCTGCGCCTTTAGACTTTTCTCCTGCGTGAGCTGATGTTCAGTGACGCCATTGGCGTGGAGGTGGCGATGTTTCAGGTGCACAAAAAAGGCTTCGTGGCCGGCAAGAAAATGGTCGACGGCCTGGTGCCTTACGATTTCTTCTGTGAAGACAGCCCGGCGATCAACCTGTTCGTGTTTACCGGCTCTGCGGCCCTCGGCCAAACCGTGGAAGAGCAGACATTGTGGGGCTTTACCCGGCTGGAGCGGTTTGAAGCCATGACCGGCGCCCTGGTGGCGAACAAGAAGAACGACGGCTGGTTTCAAAGCGTCAACGTGCTCACCGGGCCCAGCCAGAACGGCACCCAAAGTGTGAAATTCCAGCGCGTGCTGAAGATCATCAAGCACGCCACCGCCACGGGCCGCGCGACCAGCAAGTTTGAATATGAGATTCATACGGATGAAGGCGACACCTACTTCACCCGCCGACCCGCTGCACCCGACAGTGCGCAAACCGTCATTTATGCGGCGGATCAATAGCGCGGCTGCCGGAGTTCAAAAAGAGCGAAAAGGGGACAGATTTATTTATAAAATAAATCTGTCCCCTTTTTACCGTCCTCTTTTTACCGTTACATGCCGGCAGCCTCTACCGGTGTTGAAACCTTGGCAACGAAGCAATCCGCATCTTCGGCTCCTGCAACCTGGCCAGGTCACTGGCAATCTGCGCCCGCCAGAAATGCGCCCCGGCCAGTTGCGCATCCACCCACGCCTGGCGCAGCAACACCTTGGCCTTGTCCACCGACCCGTACTGGGCCTGGCGCAGAATCAGCTGCGCCTTGATCCGCAACATCTGCGGCACGAACCAGCGCTCATGCCGGCCCAGCGCCAATTGCAGGGTGTCTTCCAACACCTCCAGCGCCAGTTTCTCCAGGCCCAGCCGCGCCAGCCCCAGGGCGTATTCACAACGCAGCAAGCTATAAAGCTGGCTGTCGCCTTGGCCATGCAGGTGATGCAAGGCCTCACCCAGCAACGGCACGCCTTCTTCGGGCGACCCCTGGCGGATCAGCAGGATGCTCTCGAAGCACAGCCGAAACTGACGCCAGATGTGCAGGTCCTGTTGGGTCGTGCTGTCTTGCAGCAAGCCCAGGTAGTACCGCACCTTGGGCAGGTTGGACGCCAACAGCGCCAGGGGAATTGCCCCCAGGCACAGGGTGTACCAGAGGGTCGCGGGGTGATCGAGGGTGATGGCTTCATCGACGCAACTGCCGATCAGGCGCAGCGCCGGGTCGACATCGCCTTCCAGCAACTGCACCTGTGCCTTGAGGCAGCGGGCGGCGATGCGCTGATCAAAATGCACGTCGATAATGTGCGAGCGCGGGGCTGACGGTGACCCCAGTGCCTCGTCGATATTCTGTCGGGCGCCGGCCAGGTCGCCCATGTGAAACAACGCCAGCGCGCGCATACGTTTACCCAGCAGTTGCTGGTTGCCGCTGTGGCTCAGGCTGATGTAGCGCTCGGCCAATTCCAGTGCTTCGGCGTACTGGTTGCAGCCGCAACGGTCACTCCACAGGCCCCACAGCGCCCGCAGCTTGTGCTCGGCATCGCCCAGGTCGCGGGCGTCTTCACGCACCTGGCGCCAGGCTTCGCGCATTGGCCCGCCGGTGCCATAGGTGAGCATCAGCACGCTGGCCAGGGCGGTTTGCAACAGCATGCGCTGGCGCAGCGGCAGCGGGGTGGTGGCGGCGCTGGCCAGGCCTTTGTCGACCCAGGTGCGGCACTCGCTGACCAGCGACAGGCGCAGCCACAGTGGCACACCGCCCAGGGTCAGTTCGATGCCGGTGGGCAGGTCGCCCGAGGCTGAAAAGGCCCACTCCAGCGCGGTGCGGATGGTGTTGATTTCCGGGCCGTAGAGGCCGATCCAGGTCTCGGGAGAAAGCCCGTCGAGGGTCTGCCCGGCTTCCTGCAATACGCCCAGCGCATACAGTGCATGACGCTGGCGGGTGGCGTCGGCTTCGCCGTGTTCGTTGAGTTTCTCCAGGGCGTAGGCGCGGGTGGTTTCCAGCAGGCGGTAGCGCTTGAGCAACTGCGATTCACCGGCGATCAGCAGCGACTTGTCCATCAGGCTTTCAAGCAAGGGCAGGGCATTGCGTGCATCGAGGGTGCTGCTGGCGGTCATGGCCTTGACCGCGTCCAGGGTAAAAGAACCGGTGAACACCGCCAGTTGGCGCAACATGGCCTGTTCGTCGCCGGTGAGCATCGAGTAGGTCCAGTCCAGGGTCGCGCTCAGTGAACGGTGGCGGGCGAGGGCGGTGCGCCGGCCGGTCATTTGCAGGCGGAAGCTGCCGTCGAGCAACCCCACCAGGTCCTGGATGCCAAAGGTGCGGACCCGCGCTGCGGCGATTTCGATGGCCAGGGCGTTGCTGTCGAGCTTGCGGCAGATGGCGCTGGCGGCGGCGACGTCGGTGTCCTTGAACACGAAGCCGGGGTCGAGGGCCTTGACCCGTTCGATGAACAGGGCGATGCCCGACCAGGTCATGGCTTGCTCGGCACTCAAGTTCACGTCTTCGTCCGGCACCAGCAACGGGGCGAGGTCGTGCACCCGTTCGCCCTCGGCCCGCAGCGGCTCGCGGCTGGTGGTCAGCACGCAGCACTGGGGCGCGCAACGCAGCAGCACCTCGACCGCGTCGGCGGTGGCTTGCAGCACGTGTTCGCAGTTGTCGAGCACCAGCAGCAACGGGCTGTTGGCGAGCATCGAGGCCACGCTTTGCAAGGGCTCGTCACTCACGCTCTGGATGCCCAGGGCGTTGGCGAGCATGCCGGCCACCCATTGGCCGCTGGTGGCGGGGGCCAGGTCGACGAAGCACATGCCCTGGTGAAAGCGGCCCTGCAGCAGTTGCGCCACGGCCAGGGCCACGGTGGTCTTGCCGATGCCGCCGGGGCCGGTGATGGTCACGAAACGCTGGCTCAGTACCTGGTCGGCCAGGCTCAGGATCAGCTGTTCGCGACCAATCACTGTGCTGGGCGGCGGTTGCAGGTTGGGCACGTCCACCGTCGGGGCGGGCACCAGCGCCTGGGCGATGGCGCCTTCACTCACTGCCTGCATCGTCACCGGCGCGACAAACCGATAACCCCGGCCTGGCACGGTGACGATGTAGCTGAAGTTGCCGTCATCCCCCAGCGCCCGGCGCAGCGCAACGATCTGCGCGCGCAGGTTGCATTCCTCCACCACCACCTTGGGCCAGGCGAAAGAGATCAGCTCGGACTTTTCCAGCAACTCGCCAGCCCGGCTGGCGAGGGCGATCAGCAGGTACAAGGCGCGGCTGCCGAGGGTCACCGGCTCGCCGTTGCGCAGCAATACATGCTGGCGCGCCAACAAGAGAAAGGGGCCAAAACCGATTGCATTCTCGGTGTGGTCCGGGGCCTGGGGGACGAGGTCCGTGAAGGACACTGCGGGGTATTTGCTCGAACTCATCAATTTGTCCTTTTTTTGTAGTCGGGCTTGTTATTGGCGATCAGGCCATTCGCCCTTTTGGGTGCTTACGTGCGGCAGCAGGCTTGGAGAGTTGAAGTCGATCAAAAAGGTGAGAGTTGTCGCCCTCCTTTGGGGCATGGACGTTGTTATAGGGCGCGGGGCCGTTGGGTTTCAGGCGATGAGACTGTTTCAATTTAGAAACATTTTATTACTAGAAAACCTGATGTAGCAGAATGTATGCCAGTTGGCATGTAACAAAGATGACAACAACCGTATGAAATTTATGGGGATTTTTGAGGTCGTCGAAAGCGGGGGAAGTTGGGTGTTCGGAAAGGCGAATATTTCTAATTGTGTCGTTCGGGATGCCGAATAAAACGGCGGTGGTTTGGCGTGGTTTTTTTGGCTGTGTATCAGACTGTGTATCAGCACCCACCTGATACACCGGCATGAATAGAAGGAGGAAACGCGACACAGACGGGATACACGCCTGGCTTTAAATCTGTCTACCAGATGGCGCAGGCGGTCACCCACCGCACAAGCGCCCTGGCCACATTCAGTCAAGCCAGGAGATTCAACAATGAAGCGCCATTACGCAGCCCTTGCCGCCACCCTCGCACTGTCCCTCGGTGCCTTCGCCGCCACCGCCCATGCCGAGGATGCCAAGCCTCAGGAAAAATGCTTCGGCGTGTCCCTCGCCGGTGCCAACGATTGCGCCGCCGGTGCCGGGACTTCCTGCGCCGGCACCGCCAAGGCGGATTACCAGGGCAACGCCTGGGTGCTGGTGGACAAAGGCACCTGCACCCAGATCAAAACCCCCAAAGGCTTCGGCAGCCTGACGGAACAACCATGATTGCCCTGGCCCCTGCGGTGCTCAAGCGTGTGCTGCCTGAGGCGCTGCTGTTGCTGGTGGCCCGCCTCGGGATCGCTTCGGTGTTTTTCCTCTCGGGCCGCACCAAGGTGACCGGTTTCCTGCAGCTCAAGCCGTCGACCTACACCTTGTTTCGCTCGGAATACGCCTTGCCGCTGGTGCCGCCGGACTGGGCAGCGCACCTGGCGACCTACGCCGAGCATCTGTTCCCGCTGTTGCTGGTGCTGGGCCTGCTGACCCGCCCGGCGGCTGCCGCGCTGTTGGGCATGACCCTGGTGATCGAGGTGTTCGTATACCCCGACGCCTGGCCGACCCACCTGACCTGGGCGGGCTTGTTGCTGCCGCTGCTGGCGTATGGCGGCGGGGCCTGGTCACTGGACCGCGTGCTGTCCGGCCAACGCCGTTAACCCTTTCACAACAATGATCAGGCCCCAAGGCCTGTGGAGAGTCGCATGCGTATTCTTTCTTCCCTGGCGATCGCCATGGCACTCGCTACACCGTTGGTGGCCTCGGCCGCCGATGCAGCCAAGCCCCAGCCGGGCACCGGTAAAAGCGTGGTGATCGTGCCCGGTTCCTTTGTCGACGGCTCCGGCTGGCGAGTGGTGCACGACATCCTGATTCACAAGGGCTACAAGGTCACCGTGGTGCATCAGGGCCATGAAAGCCTCGCCGCCGACGTGGCCGAGGCCCGCGAAGTGCTGGAGCAGCAGGTCGGCCCGGTGGTGCTGGTGGGTCACAGCTCCGGCGGCGGGGTGATCTCGATTGCCGGTGACCGCGACAAGGTCAAGTCGATGGTCTATGTCTCGGCCCTGCAACCGGAAGTCGGCGAGAACATGAGCCAGCTGCTGTCGTCGATGCCGGCGCCGAGCAATGACGTGATGCAGACCCGCGACGGGCATCTGTTCTTTGATCGCACCAAGTTCAATGCCGATTTTGCTGCCGACCTGACCACCAACCGCACCGACTTCATGGCCGCCTCCCAGGTGCCGGCCACCACCGCGCTGTTCGGCGGCACCGTGTGGGCCGCGGCCTGGCACAAGAAGCCGACCTACGCCGTGGTATCCACCGAAGACCGTGCCCTGAGCCCCGATCTGCAGCGCTGGATGTACAAGCGCGCCGGCTCGAAAGTCACTGAAATCAAGGCCAGCCACTCGGTGTACATCTCCCAGCCCGAGGCTGTGGCGAAGGTCATCGAAGACGCGGCATCCGTCATCAAATAAACCCCACCCCCGAGGAGTAATACCCATGAGCACATCCATCAAATCCCGCTTGAGCCTTGCCACTGCTGCCGCCCTGATCGCCATGGCGTCCGCTTCCTTCGCGGCCGCCGCCAGCGCCGCCGACCAGCCGGAACAGCCGGGTCGCTGCTACGGCGTGAACAACTGCAAGGGCGAAAGCCTGTGCGCCACGGCCAAGAACGATTGCAAGGGCCTCAACAGCTGCAAGGGCCAGGGCGTTGTCGTCAAGACCCCGTCCGAGTGCCTGAAGCTGGGCGGCACCACTACCGAACCGAAGTAACACCCCGGCGGGCCCAGGTTGGGCCTGCCGCCTATTTATGCAACGGAGACCACATGATGCCGACACCCAACCCGCGTTTTCCAGGCTATGGCCTGGGGCTGCGCAAGGAACACTACAGCGAGTTCCTGGAGAACCCGGTGGCGGTGGATTTCGTTGAAGTGATCTCCGAGAATTTCATGGTCGCGGGCGGCCAGCCCCGGCACATCCTGCGCCAGATTCGCGAGCGGTATCCGGTGGCGCTGCACGGGGTGTCGATGTCGATCGGCACGGCCGAGGGCCTCGATCGCGATTACCTGAAACGCCTCAAGTCGCTGGTGGACGAGATCGAACCGCTGTTTGTGTCCGACCACTTGAGCTGGTCCCGCAGCGGGGGTTTCAACTCCCATGATCTGTTGCCGGTGCCTTACACCCATGAGGCATTGGACCGGGTCTGCGCCAATATCGACCTGGCTCAAGAAGTGTTGGGCCGCACGATGCTGTTTGAAAACCCGTCCAGCTACCTGGCCTTTGATGACGCGTCCATGAGCGAGTGGGAATTCATCGCCGCCATGTCCCGGCGCACCGGCTGCGAGCTGTTGCTGGACGTCAATAATGTGTTTGTCAGCGCCAGCAACCATGGCTTTGACGCTCTCGCGTTTCTCGACGGGATTCCGGCCGAGCGGGTCCGGCAAATTCACCTGGCCGGCCATAGCCAGGGCCGCGATTTGCTGATCGACAGCCACGACAGCCCGGTGTGTGATGGCGTCTGGGACTTGTATGCCAAGGCCGTTGCGTTGCTCGGCCCGGTCGCCACGATGATCGAGCGCGATGACGAGATCCCGCCCCTGGCAGAGCTGCTGGAGGAGCTGTCGATCGCCCGCATGCTCGGTGCCTCCGAGGCCTACAAGCGTGCGCAGGTGCGCTCATGAATCTCGCGCAATGGCAGCAGGCTTTTCATACCTGGCTGGTGAGTGCCTCGGAGCAGTCGGCCGAGATGTTGGGTAACAAGGCCGCGGGACTGGCGGTGTATCAGAACAACTACCGCGCGCAATTGGTGGGTTGCCTGGAACAGGCGTTTCCCAACCTGCGGCGCTGGGTCGGGGACGAGGCGTTCCTGGCCGCGTGCGTCAGCCATATCGACCGGCATCCGCCCCATGCCTGGACCCTGGACGTCTATCCCGAGGGTTTTCACCTGACCCTGGGCGAACTGTTCCCCAACAATCCCGACGTGCATGAACTGGCCTGGATCGAGTCGTCGCTCAATGAAGCGTTTGTCGCCGCCGATGCCAGCCCGTTGCCCATGGACGTGCTGGCGTCGGTGGATTGGGACACGGCACGCCTGCAACTCACGCCGTCGCTGCGCTGCCATGGGCTGACCACCAACGCCGAGGCGATCTGGTCGGCATTGTGGCAGCAAACCCCGGCGCCCGAGGCGCTGATGCTGGCCGAGGCCGGTGGGCTGCTGGTGTGGCGTCGCCAGTTCACCTCGCGCTTGCGGCAAGTCGAGGCTTTGGAGTTCCAGGCGTTGGTGCACCTGCAAGGTGACGGCAGTTTCGCCGGGTTGTGCGAGTTTCTGGTGGAGCGCCTGGGGGAGGAGGAGGGCGTGGCAAAAGCCGGTGAGTGGCTGGCCGGCTGGATCGGCAGCGAGTTGATTGTGGGGGTTGTTGACGACCTTCCAGTGTCGAATTTTTCGGAGCTATAAACCCATGTCTTTTTTCAATCGCCGTCGCTTTCTGATTTCCACCGCCATTGCTTCAGTGGCGTTGTCACTGCCGGTATGGGCGGCGCCTGCGCCCTGGACAATCCGCCAGGTCAGCACCGACCTGCTGGATATCGGCTACTACGAGGCCGGCCCGGAAGAGGGCAGGCCGATCATTTTGCTGCATGGCGCGGACGGCGACCTGGAGCGCTTCGCCGAGGTCGCACCCTACCTGGTGTCCCAGGGCTTTCGGGTGGTTGCCCCGTACCTGCGCGGCCATGGCACTACCACGCCGCTGGACAAGGCGGCACCCGCCAGCACTCAGGAAGTGGTGCTCGGCCAGGACGTGCTGGACCTGATGAACGCCTTGCACATTCCTGAAGCGGTGCTGGGTGGGTTCGATCTCGGCGGTCGTGCCGTCACGGCAGCGGCTACCTTGCGGCCGAGCCGCTGTGTAGCGCTGGTCACCTTGAATAGCGCGCCGCAGCCCGCCCTGGCCGAGGTGCTGGTGCAGATGGCGCAGATGGGCAAATGGCGCACCTGAACATGAATATTTGGACAGCCGCGCATTTGCCCGCTGAAAAAAAAGGCCGCTGCCCGTAATCTAGACGCCTTTGCCACGTGTGCGGATTGTCCATGTCTTCAGTAGCTGATGGGTTGCCCAGTGATAAGCGTCTAGCGGCGGTTGTCGCCATTTCCCTGGGGATCGGCATGGCGACCCTCGACACGGCCATCGTCAACACCGCGTTGCCGACCCTGGCCGAAGGGATTGGCACCGACTCCGCTTCGGTGATCTGGGTGGTCAATGCCTACCAGTTGGCGACCATTGCCGCGGTACTGCCCTTTGCGTCCCTGAGTGATGTGGTCGGCCACCGCCGGGTGTTCCTCGGCGGCTTGCTGGTGTTTGTGGTGGCGTCGCTGTTTTGCGGGCTGGCCTGGTCACTGCCGACGCTGACTGCCGCCCGGGTGGTGCAGGGCCTGGGCGCTGCGGCAATCATGAGCGTCAACATTGCGCTGCTGCGGCACATCTACCCGGCAAAAATCCTCGGCCGGGGGCTGGGGTATAACTCACTGGTGGTAGGGCTGGCCTTTACCCTGGGGCCGACGGCGGCGTCGGCGATTCTATCGGTGGCTACCTGGCACTGGTTGTACCTGATCAACCTGCCCCTGGGGGCACTGGCCCTGTGGCTCGGGGTGCGGGCGATTCCGGTGATCCCGATCACCGGGCATGCCTTCGACCGGCTGGCGGCAATTCTCTGCGCCGGGTTGTTTGCCCTGCTGGTGCTGGGCCTGGGCTCGGCGGTGCACGGTGCGCAGGCGGTGTTGACGCTGGGGCTGATCGCCGTGGCGCTGCTGTGCGGGCTGTTGCTGATCCGCCGTCAGGCCGGGCACCCGGCGCCGATGCTTGCGGTGGATCTGTTCAAGCGCCCGCTGTTCACCTTGTCGGCCCTCACCGCGATTTGCGCGTTCAGCGCCCAGGGGCTGGCGTTTGTGTCGCTGCCGTTCCTGTTGCAAACCGTGTTGGGGCACAGCCAGGTGGCCACCGGTTTCCTGATGACGCCGTGGCCGGCGGTGGTCGCGGTGATGGCGCTGATTGCCGGGCGCCTGGCGGACCGTATCTCCCTGGCGTTGTTGTGCGGCATCGGCCTGGTGATGTTGAGCGCGGGCATGGCCTCGCTGGCGACCCTGGGCAACGACGCCTCGACCTTCGACATCGGTTGGCGCATGGCCCTGTGTGGCGCCGGGTTCGGTTTTTTCCAGTCGCCCAACCTCAAGGCGATCATGACCAGCGCACCGATTGCCCGCAGCGGGGGAGCCAGCGGGATCGTCGCCACGTCGCGGTTGATGGGGCAGACACTCGGCGCTTCGTTGGTGGCGTTGTGTTTCCACCTGTCCCTGAGCAGCGGCCCGCAGTACGCGTTGTGGCTGGGCTGCGGGTTTGCCCTGGTGGGCGCGGTGGCCAGCGGGTTGCGCCTGATGCAGGACGGCGCCAAGGTTTAATTATTTGGGCCTTGTAAAACCTTGAGGTAGACGGCTACCGTGGCCGTCTAAATAATTCTGAATGTTTCAGCTTTTATGTCTGATCTGGCCCAACGCAGTGCTGATTCCCACTCCCGCCGTGCCGCGCTGACCCTTGGCCTGTGCCTGCCCAGTGACGTGTTGCTGTACCTGGTGCTGCCGATGGAGTCCCAGGCGTTCGGTATCACCCTGGCCCAGGCCGGGGTGCTGCTGGCGGCCAACCGCCTGGTGCGGATCTTCGGCTACAAGCATGTTCTGAATTTCTACGCCCGCAACGGTGATCGGCTGACGTGCTCCATTGCCGCCGGCGCGGCGGCGGTGTGTGCCCTTGGCAACTCGATGCTGTCCGGGTTTGCGGCCTTGCTCGGGCTTCGGTTGGTCTGGGGCCTGTGTTTTGCGGCGTTGAACCTTTCCACTCAAGTATTGGCTACCTCTGAACCGCTGGGTGCGGCGCGGCGGGCGGGGCGGTCGCGGGCGTTGATTGCCCTGGGGCCGATGCTGGCCTTGCCGTTGGGTGGGTGGCTGACGTTGCAGGTGGGGCCGCGGCCGATCTTCTGGATTCTGGCGGTGTGTTGCCTGGTGGGGTTGTGGATGGCGCGGGGGTTGCCGACTGCGGGTCACAATTTGCATGGCACGCCGGGGCGGCGGTTCAAGTTGCCTGACAGTGTGGCGACCTGGTCGTTTATCGAAGGGGTGGCGCTGGATGGGCTGTTTATCTTTGGCCTGTCGATTCAGGCGCAGAAGCTGTTGGGTGGCAATGCGGTATTGATTGCCGGTGGGTTGATGGCGCTGCGATATGTGTCGGAATTGCTTCTGAGTCCGCTGGGGGGGCGTGCTGCGCAGCAGTTTGGTGCTACGTCGATGTTGCTGCTGTTTTCGTTTCTCAGTGCGTTGGCGTTGGGGGCGTTTGGTAGTCATTGGGTGATTGTGGGGGCGGCGGCGGTGTTGGTGTTGCGGGCGTTGCAGTTGCCGTTGGTGACGACGCTGGTGGCGGAGCGTAATCCGGGGGCGATGCGGGTTTCGGCGTTGGCGTCGAATGCGGTGTGGCGTGATGTGGGGGCGGGGCTTGGGCCTTTGCTGGCGGGGTTGTTGTTGCCGGTGGCGTCGGCGCCTTGGGTGTTTGGCGTGGCGGGGGCGGCGATTGCGGTCAGTGCGGTGTTTTGCTGGCGGGCCAGGGGTTTAGCATGAGATGGGGGGAGGGGGGTACATATCCGTTTCTTCGGTAACGGCCACTTAGGGTTCCGCTCTTACAGCGGGTCACTTTTGGCAAACGCCCGGAATGCCGGCCCAGCCAAAAGTAACCAAAAGGTCTTTGCCCCACCACTCGGTGCCTCGCCTAGGCTCGGCATGCCCGCACTCCGGCCCGGTTCCGCGGGCCGCCGCGACGGGCCATC
>NZ_JACAPY010000068.1:364-19817 GCF_013385455.1 Pseudomonas sp. G1002 | reverse complement strand
AGTCGCTGTAAGAGCGAAACCACAGGCGGCCGTTACCTAAATAACGGATATGTACTCACCTCAAACCAGCGCAACAAAACGTCAAACCCAATGATGAATCGGCCACCCAGCCTGCTCAGCATGCGCCCGCAAAACTGGATCCGGGTTCACCACCTGCGGATTCTCCACCTTCAACAACAGTGGCAAATCATTGCGCGAATCCGAATAGAAGTACGCCCCATCAAGGTGCTCACCTTCCTGCTCCAGCCATTCCATCAGGCGAGTGATCTTGCCTTCGCGGTAAGTCAGTACACCTGTGGTCTTGCCGCTGTACACCCCATGGGCGACGTCCAGCTCAATCCCCAGCACTTCATCAATGCCGATACGCGCCGCAATCGGCTTGACCAGGTGCGTTCCCGACGCCGAGATCACCAAAATCCGGTCACCATTCTTGCGGTGCTGTGCAATGGTGCGGGTGGCTTCGCTGTAGATCAGCGGCTCGATAACGTCTTCCACCCACGGCTCTACAAGGTGCTCGATCTCTTCCGGCGTGCGGCCAATCATCGGCTCCAGGCTGAAGTCCATGAAATCCTCCATGGCCAGCTCACCGCGGCTGTAGGCCGCCATCAGTTCGTCGTTCTTGCGCATGAACGACTCGCCATCCACCCAGCCCAGGCGGCCCATCTGCTCGCTCCACAGGGTGGCGCAGTCGCCGTGGATCAGGGTGTCGTCCAGATCAAAAATTACCAATGCCATCTGTCACGCTCTCTCAAATAAATCGTGCGTCAGGCTACTTCACACAACGCACTTGGGTCGATGGAAAGTGCCAATCTCTGACCATCCGGGTGCAGATCGTCAGCCGAGCGGTTAAGCACATCCACCACCAATTCCACGCCCCGGGCTTCGATGCGGTAGCGAATCACGTTGCCCAACAGGCTGTGGCTGCGCACCAACGCATCCAGCTCACCGCTGCGGCTGAGCTCAATGGCCTCCGGGCGAATGGCGATGCGCCCGGTGACCGGGCGCTGCAACAGTTTGCTGGCCTTGTCGGCGTCCAGCAGGTT
This sequence comes from Pseudomonas sp. G1002, assembly GCF_013385455.1. Taxonomy (NCBI): domain Bacteria; kingdom Pseudomonadati; phylum Pseudomonadota; class Gammaproteobacteria; order Pseudomonadales; family Pseudomonadaceae; genus Pseudomonas; species Pseudomonas sp. G1002. The sequence goes on along the minus strand of NZ_JACAPY010000068.1, from coordinate 18,774 downwards.
GTAGTTGCCGATAAAGCCCGCGGCGAACACATCCACCGGCGCGGTGTAGAGGGTCTCGGCATCGCCGCTCTGTACGATCTTGCCCTGGTTCATCAGGAAGATCCGGTCGGACATGGTCAGGGCTTCTTCCTGATCATGGGTCACGAAGATGGTGGTCAGGCCCAGCTCGCGCTGGATCTGGCGAATCTGTTCGCGCAGGTGCTTGCGAATCCGTGCATCGAGGGCCGACAACGGCTCGTCGAGCAACAGCAGGCGCGGGCGCGTCACCAGCGAGCGGGCGAGGGCCACGCGCTGGCACTGGCCGCCGGACATCTGATGCGGGTAGCGGCCGGCGAGTTCTTTCAGCTCCACCAGTTGCAACACTTCCTGCACGCGTTTGTGGCTGTCGTCGGCATTGACCTTCTGCATGCGCAGGCCGAAGGCGACGTTCTGTTCCACGGTCATGTTGGGGAACAGCGCGTAGCTCTGGAACACCATGCCGATATGCCGTTTCTGTGGGCTCAGCGGGACGATGTCCTGGCCATCCAGCAGGATTTTCCCGCTGTCCACCGAGGTCAGGCCGGCGATGCAGCGCAGCAGGGTCGACTTGCCGCAGCCCGACGGGCCAAGCAGGGTGACGAATTCGCCCTTGGCGATTTCGCAGTTGATGTCACTGAATACCGGCGTACCGGCGTAGCCTTTTTGCAGGTGTTGGACGCTGACGAAGCTCATTGGCTTTTGTCCTTGTTCAAGATGTTGGCGGCCCAGGTCAGCACCAGCACGAAGAAGAAATAGGAGATCACCAGGGCACTGGTGAAGTGGCCGCTGCTGTTACGCATATTGTTGAGGTACACCTGCAGGGTTTCGTAGCGGGTGCCCACCAGGATGTTGGCGAACACGAACTCGCCGAACAGGAACGAGAACGACAGCAGCAATGCCACCATCAAGCCCTTGCGCAGGTTCGGCAGCACCACCAGGAACGCCGCCTGGAAGGTGCTGGCACCGAGCAGTTGGGCGGCGTCCATCAGGTCCCGCAGGTTGATCGCTTGCAGGTTGTTGGTGATCGCCCGGTACATGAACGGCAGCGCCACGGTGAAGTAGCAACCGATCAGGATCCACGGCGTACCCACCATCGCAAATGGCCCCGAGCCGTAGAGCTGCAACAGCCCCACCGACGACACCACCGGCGGCACTGCGAAGGGCAGCAGGATCAAAATGTTCATCAGCGCGTCGAGTTTCGGAAAGTGGTAATGCACCACAAACAGCAGCGGCAGGATCAGCACCACCGACAAGATCAGCGCGCCGACGCACACCAGCAGCGACTGGCCGAAGGCATTCAGGAAGCGCGGGTCACTCCACAGCTGGATATACCATTTGAAGGTAAAGCCGGATGGCAGGATGGTCGCCGACCAACTGCTGGCGATGGAGTAGACCAGGGTGCCGAGCAATGGCAGCACCAGGACAGCAAGCAACAGGTACACCACTACGCGATGGTAGAGGGCGGCCGAGCCAGGTTCAGCGCGAGACATGGTAGCTCCTCTTGAGCAGCAGTTGATGGACTACGGTCACCACCGTCATCAGCGCTACCAGCACCACGGCCAGGGCACTGGCCATGTTCGGGTCCAGGGAAATATCGCCGGAGACCATCGCCGCGATGCGGATCGGCAGCACGTTGAAGTTGCCGGTGGTCAGCGCGTACACCGTGGCGTAGGCGCCGAGAGCGTTGGCCAGTAGGATCACGAAGGTGCCCAGCAGCGCTGGGGTCAGCACCGGCAAGCCGATATGCCGCCAGTATTGCCAGCCATCCGCGCCGAGCAACGAAGCGGACTCGCGCCAGTCTTCGCGCAACGCGTCAAAGGCCGGGTAGAGCAGCAGTACGCCGAGGGGAATCTGGAAATAGGTATAAAGGATGATCAACCCGGTCTTGGAATACAGGTTGAAGTCCTGAATGATCCCGGCCTGCTTGAGCATGATGGTGATGCTGCCGTTGAACCCCAGCAGGATGATGAAGGCGAAGGCCAGGGGTACACCGGAGAAGTTGCTGGTCATGTTGGCGAAGGCGGTCACGAAATTGCGCAGCCGGCCATCCACCCGACGCAGCGAGTAACTGCCCAGCACGGCAATGACGATCCCGAACACACTGGAGTAGAAACTGATCTCCAGGCTGTACTGGATTGCCTGCAGGTAGAATTTCGAATTGGCGATCTTGCTGAAGTTGGCCAGGCCCCAGCCAAACTCTTCCGATTGCAGGCTGCTGACCAGCACCCAGAACAGCGGAGCGATCTCGAACACGATAAAAAACAGCGCGAAGGGCACCAGGCACAAGGCGGCCAGCCATTTGCCGCGGATCACTGAATTCACTTCAACAGCTCCCGGCATACAGGTTTGTCGTGGGGTACACCCAACAGCTCGCAGACGGTGCCGCACAGCTCGGTTTGTTTGGGCGTGGCGTGGGTGTCGAGGCTGAAGGCATCACCCAGCACAAACAGCGGCACTTCCCGTTCTTCCGGCAGCAGGCCGTTGTGGGAGCGGTCGTTGTTCATGCCGTGGTCGGCCGTCACCAGTACCTGGTAACCGGCGTCGAGCCAGCCTTGCAGGTAGTCGGCGAGGATGATGTCGGCCGAGCGCGCGCTGTTGCGGTATTGCGGGGTGTCGAGGCCGTGCTTGTGGCCGGCATCGTCGATGTTCATCGGGTGCACCACCAGGAAATTCGGCGCGTGTTTGAGGCGCAGGCTTTCGGCGTCGGCAAACAGGTGCGAGTCCGGGTAATGGTCATTCCAGTAGAAATGCCCGTGCTGGATCGCCAGGGCCGAGTCGCTGGTATGCCGATCCCGGGCGGCGATAAAGGGCGAGCGGTTATACAACTCGCTGACCCAGTGATACGCCGCCGCCGCCGTGGATAAACCGGCGTCGGTGGCGTAATGGAAAATGCTGCGCTGGTTGGACAGGCGCGAGACGTTGTTGTGGACGATGCCGCTCTCGATCGGCGGGACGCCGGTGAGGATGCATTCGTACAGTGGCCGGGACAGGGCCGGCAGTTCACATTCCAGTTTGTACAGTGCTGCGCGTCCTGCGCCGACATAGGCCTGCAAGTGCCCCATGGCGTGTCGGGCAACCTCGTAATTCAGGCCGTCGAGCACGACAAGGATGACGTTGTGCTTCATAGGGGCTGGGGCTCCGCAACAAATAGGCTTGACTCAATTTCCCCTGAGGGAACGCAGTTAAGTGTGGGAGTGGGCTTTTGTGGGAGCGGGCTTGCTCGCGAAGACGGTGGGTCAGTCACACATGTATTGACTGACACTGCGCTTTCGCGAGCAAGCCCGCTCCCACCCAAGCCCGCTCACACATTGGATCTCCAGCGGATCTCCAATGTGGGTTACAGCCTTATTGCATATTGATGATGACTTCTTCCTGCCACTTCTGCGGCAGTGCCTTGGAGGTCTTCTCCCAAGCGTCGGCGTCCTTGATCGGCGTGACTTTCTTGTACTGCTCGTTAGGCAGCAGCTTGGCCTGTACGTCGGCTGGCAAGGTCAGGTGCTCGGCACGGATCGGCCGCGCATTGCCACGCGCCAGGTTGGTTTGGCCGGCGTCGCTGAAGATGTATTCGCGGGTCAGCTTGGCGGCGTTCGGGTGCTTGGCGTATTTGTTGATGATCGTGGTGTAGCCGGAAATCACCGAGCCGTCCGATGGGATCAGCACCACGTAGTCATCCGGGTTGGTCATCTTGGCCTTGTAGCTCAGGCCGTTGAAGTCCCAGACCACGCCCACTTCCACTTCGCCTTTTTCCATGGTGGCGATGGTTGGGTTGGCCAGCGACAGGCGGCCTTGCTTGGCGATGTCGGCGAACATCAGCAGCGCCGGCTGAATGTTCTTCTCGTCGCCACCGTTGGCCAGTGCGGCGGCGAGTACGCCGTTGGCCGCCTGGGCGGCGGTGCTCACGTCACCGATGGAAACCTTGTATTTGCCGGTCTTCAGGTCAGCCCAGCTTTTCGGAGCTTCGGAGCCGTGCAACAGCTTTTTGTTGACGATAAAGGCGATGGTGCCGGTGTAGGCCAGGGCCCAGTTACCGTCCTTGTCTTTCGCCCAATCCGGGACTTGTGCCCAGGTGGTCGGTTTGTACGGTTGGGTAACGCCCTGTTTCACCGCGATCGGGCCGAAGGCTGCACCCACGTCGCCGATGTCGGCGCTGGCGTTGTCTTTCTCTGCCGCAAACTTGGCGACTTCCTGGGCGGAGCTCATGTCGGTGTCGATGTGCTTGAGGCCGTAGGTCTTGGCCAGGTCGTCCCAGGTGCCTTTCCAGTTGGCCCAGTCATCGGGCATGCCGACGCTGTTGACGGCGCCTTCCGCTTTCGCGGCGGCTTCCAGGGTTTTTAGATCGGTATCAGCGGCCATGGCGGCGGTGCACATGGCAATGGTCGAGCCTAACAGTGATGCCAGGAAAAGCTGTTTCATCCGAAGCTCCTTTGGGCGTTTTCAACGCTGCGTTTTTATCGACGTTTGCGGTGGTGTTGGTCTAGGTCAGCAATACACGAGCCAATTTAGGCGTGGCGGATGACAGTTTCATGTCGATGTCGTTTTTTGTTGGCCTGGACGGGGGATCACCGGGTAAGCGTAGACCATGCCCAACCGCCCGGAAGCCTTGGACTTGGCCGATGTATTGCAGGTCTTGTGGCAGGACGTCGCGAGGCGCTGTCATCTGTCGGTCATGTGCAATGCCTAGGCTTGCACGCAACAGCAGAGGCGCGTTTAGCGGGCGTTTTGTGCACCTGAATAGTGCTGGTCTAGTCCAGATAGGTAACGTTGATGCGTGATGAGGCAACCAAGGCGGTGACAACCATTGGCCTGGCGCTGCAAGAGCAGATCGACCATGGCTTGTTGGCGCCTGCCAGTAAGCTGCCGGCCGAGCGCAAGCTCAGCGAGTTGTTTGGTACCACCCGGATTACGGTGCGGGAAGCCTTGTTACAACTTGAGGCACAAGGGCAGATTTATCGCGAGGAGCGGCGGGGGTGGTTTGTGTCGCCGCCCAGGCTTGCCTATAACCTGATGCAGCGCAGTCATTTTCACGCGATGGTGAGTGCCCAGGGTCGGGTGCCGTCGACCGAGGTGATTTCGGCGCGGTTGCAGCCGGCTTCGGCGGCGGTGTGTGCGTGGTTGCAGTTGCCGGCGTTGTCCAGCGTGATTCAGATTTGCCGGGGGCGCAGGATTGATGGGCGGTTGGTGTTGTATGTGGAGCACTATCTGAACCCGCAGTATTTTCCGGGGATTCTGGAGTGTGATTTGAATCAGTCGATTACGGAGTTGTATGCGCGGGTGTATGACTTGCACTACGGGCGGGTGCGGTTTGAGATTGTGCCGACGTCATTGCAGGTTGAGGCTGCGGCGGCGTTGAGGGTGTCGGTGGGGAGCCCGGGGTTGCGGATTGCTCGGGTTAATTATGATCAGCATGAGCGGTTGATTGATTGTGATCTGGAGTTTTGGCGGCATGATGCGATTCATGTGGGGGTGGATGTGGTTTGACGTTTTGCCTGTGTGTATCCGTTATTTAGGTAACGGCGGCTTTTGGTTCCGCTCTCACAGCGGCTCACTTTTGAACAGCCGGAATGCCGGCCCAGCCCCAAGTAAGCACAGGGCTTTACCCCGATGACCTGAGTGTTAGAGCAAAAGCAGAGCCGCTTTATGTGGGAGCGGGCTTGCTCGCGAAAAACCTGAGGGCGCCGCGTTGAGTCAGGATACCCACGTCATCGTTAACGACCTTCGCGAGCAAGCCCGCTCCCACATTTGGATCGTGTCCGCCTTTGGGTTTGCTGTTGCTTCACCACACTTAAGCCCGAGCAAGGTGCAGAGTGGTGGGGCAAGAGCGGAACCCTAGGCGGCCGTTACCTGAATAACGGATATACCCTCAATCCGCCGCATTGGCATACAAATAATCAGTCGCCAACGAAGCCAGCGTCCGAACCCCAACCACCAACGCCGACTCATCCACAAAGAACCCCGGATTATGATTCGGCGCCGCCTTGCTCATGTCCTGATCCCTCGGCGTCACCCCCAGAAACACAAACAACCCCGGCGCTTCCTTGGCATAAAACGAGAAGTCTTCAGCCCCACCCACTAACGGGGCGTTGACCACATCCCCATTCGCCGCCCAACGCAAACTCGGCAGCATCTTCTCGGTCAGCGCCGGGTTGTTGATGGTCGGATCGTACTTCTCAATGATCGTCACCTCAGCCTTCGCCCCACCACTCTCGGCAATCTTCTCGACGGTCTGCCGCACATCCGCATGCAGCTTCTGGCGAATGCCATAGTCGTAGGAGCGAATGGTCCCACTCATGTCCACCGACTCGGGAATGATGTTGTACCGCGTCCCTCCGTTGATGGTGCCAATACTCACCACCGCCGGAAACGAAGAAATGTCGGTACGCCGGCTCACCACCGTCTGCAACCCAACGATGGCCTGCGCCCCGACAGTAATCGGATCAATCCCGTCCCACGGCCGCCCCGCATGGGTCTGCTTGCCCAGGATCTTGATCCGCAGGTCATCCGAACTCGCCAGGGTAGGCCCCGGCCGATACGCAATCTGCCCCGCAGGCACACCGGCCCACACATGCAGCCCAAACACCGCATCCGGCTTGGGCGATTTCATCACCCCTTCCTGCACCATCATCTTCGCGCCCCAAGTGTTCTTGCCATCGGGGATAAAGTCGCTCGGGCCTTCTTCAGCCGGCTGGAAATAAAACACCACGGTGCCCGGCAGACGATCGCGCATGCCGGTCAGAATTTTCGCTGTACTCAGCAGGATGGCGGTGTGGGCGTCGTGGCCGCAGGCGTGCATCACGTCGACTTCTTTATCGAGGTACACCCCCTTGGCCTTCGAGGCAAAGGGCAGGTCGGACACTTCTTTGACCGGCAGCGCATCCATGTCGGCGCGCAAGGCAACGGTCGGGCCGGGCAGGGCGCCTTTGAGGATTGCGACCACGCCGGTGCGGGCGACGCCGGTCTTGACCTCAAGCCCCATCTCCCGCAATTGCTTGGCCACCAGTTCTGCGGTGCGCTTTTCGGTGTTGCCCAGTTCAGGATGGGCGTGGATGTCGCGCCGGGTTTCCAGCAGGGCCGGTTCCAGCACTTTCGCCTGGGCGGCGATGGTTTCACGGGCACTGTCCTGGCCGCTGCTGGCGGCGATAACCGCGCTGCTGGCGACACCGCACAGCAGGCCGAATACCCATTGGTGTGTAAGACCGGTCAAACGCATAAGGACTCTCCATGATTATTGTTGTTGATCCTGACGTCGTCCGGGCAGCGCTTATTCTTTCTCTTGCACGCCTCCCGCCGCTGTCACCACTTGCACGCTCAAGCGTGGGGTGGCCAGGTCCAGCCCGGCTTCATCGAGGTGACGCTTGAGCGACAGGTTGAACGCCCGCGAAACCTCCCACTGCTTGATCGGCGCGGTCTTGAAGCGGGCGCGAAGAATCGCACTGCCGGACTCGAAACTTTCTACACCCTGAATCTCCAGCGGCGACCAGATATTGCGCCGCTGCAACGGGTCGTTGCGCATCTTCTGCCCGACGTCGCGCATCAGCTTGATGGCGTCGTCGATTTCCATGTTGTAGGGAATCGCCACCCGGAAGATCGCGTAGCCGAACTCCCGGGAGTAGTTCTTGATGCTTTTGATTTCACTGAACGGGATCGTATGCACGATGCCGTCGATGTCCCGCAGGCGCACGGTACGGATGGTCAACCCTTCGACCGTCCCCAGGTGGCCGCCGACATCCACGTAGTCATCAATTGCCAGGGAGTCTTCGATAATGATGAACAGGCCGGTGATCAAATCCGCCACCAGCGACTGTGCACCAAAACCGATGGCCAGGCCGATCACACCGGCACCCGCCAGCAGCGGCGTGACGTTCATGCCCATGTTCGCCAGGGCGACGATGGCCGCAATGATGAAGATGGTCACGAACAGCACGTTGCGAATCAACGGCATCATCGTTTGCGCACGCGCGTTGGCCAGGCCTTTGCGCGAGCGGGTGAGGGCGTGGTGGATCGCGGTGTCGCTGAGGATCCAGATCAGCCAGGCAAACAGCAATGTGCCGGCAAGGCCGAACAGCTTGACGCTGATTTCATGTCCGTCGCCTTCGGTAAAGCGGATCAGCGACAGGCCCCAGACCCGCAGGCCGAGTTCGATAAACACCAGCCACACCACCAGGTGGGCGAGGGTGTAGACGAAGCTTTTCAGGCGCTCGGAGTACAGCGCATGGCGCTTGTGCCCACGCTGCGGCTTGAGGGAATGGCGGCGCACCAGGCCGTTGATCACCATGCACAGCACCAGCAACACCGTGCACAACAACGACTGGCGCAGGGCGGTGCTGGTGTCGCCGGCGGAGACGAAGGTGGCGAACAGCGAGATGCCCACCAGCAGCAACGCCGGCAGGTACCAGAAGGTACCGACGATTTCGATGGTGTCACTCAGGGCGCGGCGGGTCAGGCGGCGGGACAGCGGCTGGTTGCGGATCAGGTGCGCAATCGGCCGGCGGAATCGCAGGATGAACACACCGGTGGACAGCGCGGCCATGACATTGGCGATGGTCGCGGCGACATGGGACAGGTGTTGGCCCAGGCTCTCGGCCAGGCGCGGGTCGCTGACGGCTTCGCCAAAGGCGGCAAAGCTGCCGATCAGCCATAACGGCCGGAAGGCCTGGTGGCGCAGGATGTACAACGCGCGGTGACGGTGCGGGCCGTCGAGTACGGAAAAGGCGACCACGCAGATCGCCGAGAAGCAGGTGCCCACCACCAGCGCGTAGGCCAGCACCATCGCCAGGGATTTGCCGAGGGACGAGGGCAGTGCGTAACTCATGTAGACGGTGATCACCAACGCGATCAGCCACGGGCCGAGCTTGCGCAGGGCAAAGCGCAGCAGGTCCCAGGTCTTGGGGTGTTGCGGCAGTTCTTCGGTCAGGCCGAAGCGCTCGCGCACCCGGTGGCTGAGCCAGATCAGGATCGCGGCCAGCAGGCTCCAGAGCATCAGGATCATGGCAAAGGCAAAGATGATCGGCAGCCATTCGCTGGCCGGCAGCATCAGTGCGGTGAGTTCATCCTTGGCCTGGTCAAATTCGTTGGACCAGCGATTGAGCGGGCTGTCGGCACCGGAGAATTGTTGCTCCAGGCTCGACAGCGTGCCGCCGATCAAACCGAGCACACCCAGTTCGGCGGCGGGCTGGGCCTTTTGCGTGGTCTCACGAAGCTTTTTCAGGTCGCTCAGCAGCTTGGTGCGCTGCTGGTCGTTTTCCAGGGTCTTGATCACCTCGTCCAGGGACTGGCCCAACGGGACGTCGGCTTGCGGCTGGGTTTTGGTGTTGCTGCCCAGCAGCCCTGGCAGGCTCACGGCGTGGGCAGGCGCCATGGGCAGTAGGGTCAGCAGGCAGAAAAGCAGGCAACAGGGCAGGGCAAACAGACGGGCAAGCACGAGGCGGTCAACCTTAAAAACGACGAATTGACCGAGTGTACGAGGCCGTCATGTGCAATGCGAGTGAGATTGTCATTCGGCGAGTTTGGCGAGGATCTTGTAAACCACGGTGCCGAGGATCAGCAGCATGCCGATCCACATGCCGAACACACCGATGGGTTTGTCGCGGAAGTTGAAGCCGATGGCCAGGAGGATCATGCCGGTCAGGATGGGGATAAGCATGGAGTGGAAGGCGGACATGGTGATCATGGTGCGACGGCCTTGTCGGGTGGGAATAGGTATAAGTCTAGGTCGATTTCGCCAAGTGCGAGTTGATCCGTGTCAGAAACGCTACAAAACCCGGTTAATTTCTACATCCGATGGCTTTTTTTCGATTGGCCACGGTCAACATCCCTCAGGAACCTTAAACCCAGGAGCATTCATCCATGAGCACACCCAAGGCACTGTTGATTCTGCACGGCAAGCAAGCCCTCAACGAGCAGGTGCGGGCGGCGGTGCAGGGCAAGCGCGAGCAGGGCTGGGAGCTGGCCGTACGGGTGACGTGGGAGGGTGGCGATGCCCAGCGGTTTGTCGATCAGGCCCTTGCCGATGGCTACACGCGGCTGATCGCCGGCGGCGGTGACGGCACCCTGCGGGATGTGGCCGAGGCCATGGCCCGGGCCAAGACCGAGGCCAGCCTGGTGCTGATGCCCCTCGGTACCGCCAACGATTTTGCCCGCGCCGCCGGTGTGCCGCTGGAGCCCGAGCAGGCCCTGGACCTGCTGGATGTACCGGCCCGTGCCATCGACCTGGGCGAAGTAGGCGGGCAGATCTTCCTGAATATGGCCACCGGTGGTTTTGGCAGCCAGGTCACCGCCAACACCTCCGAAGACTTGAAGAAAGTCCTCGGTGGCGCGGCGTATCTGTTTACCGGCCTGTCACGCTTCAGCGAGTTGCGCGCGGCCTACGGTGAATTGCAGGGCCCTGACTTTCACTGGCGCGGCGAGCTGCTGGCCCTGGGCATCGGCAACGGGCGCCAGGCCGGTGGTGGCCACGTGCTGTGCCCCGGCGCCCTGGCCGATGATGGTTTGTTGGATATCAGCATCTTGCCGGCGCCGCAGGAAGTGGTCGGCACCCTGCGCAACCTGATGACGGACGGCTGGGGCCTGGACAATATGTTTGTGCGGGCGCGCTTGCCGTGGGTCGAAATCAAGGTCGCCGAAGGGCTGGCGATCAACCTCGACGGCGAACCACTCCAGGGTGACGACTTGCACTTCTCGGCCTTGCCCCAGGCACTGCGGGTGCATCTGCCGGAGGACTCACCGTTGCTGACTAATCGTCAAGGCTGATGATCTGTTCGCGCACTGCGAACAGCACCAGGCCCGCCACGTCGAAAATCTGCAGGCGCTTCATGATCTGCGAGCGGTGGGCTTCCACGGTCTTGATGCTCAGACCCAGGCCATTGGCGATTTCACGGGTGGACTTGCCGCGCACGATCAAGCGCAGGATTTCCAACTGGCGTGCCGTCAGGTTGTGGCTGTGGGGCGGCGGGTTGACCTGGGCCTGATTGCGGATCAGCGCCTGGTTGATCACCGTATGGGCGATTGCCGGGCTGAGGTAGCGTTCGTTGTTGCGCAACGCCAGCAGCGCGTGCTCCAGCTCATTGGCCGTGGTGTCCTTGAGCAGGTAGCCATGGGCGCCGGACTCCAGCGCGCACATGATCAGCTCCGGGTCGGTGTGCATCGACAGGATCAGCACCTTGCTCTTCGGGTAGGCGCGCTTGAGGTCTTTCAATGCATCGAGCCCGCCGGTGTGCTTCATCGACAGGTCAAGCAGCACGATGTCGGGTTGCAGCGCGTCAAACCGCTCCAGCAACTGCGCGCCGTCGCTCGCTTCACCGATCACCGCGTAGCCGGGAATATCCATGACCAGCGCACGCACGCCGGCCCTGATCAGGGAGTGGTCATCCACCAGGAGTAAGTTGCACGTCACTCTAGAACCTTATGGGGGTTGGCCCGTTCGAGGGCGCGGGGCGCCCAGGGGAAAAGCGCTTCGATCCTCGTCCCGGAGCCTGGCTGGCTATTGACCGACAATGTGCCTCCCAGTTGATCAATCCGCTCGGACATCCCGGCCATGCCCCGCTGGCCTTCCTGGGCGGGGTTGATGGCGGGCGAAAAGCCCTGGCCGTCATCGCTGATAAACAGTGACAGGCCTTCGGGCAGGCGTTGCAGGCGTACCAGCAGGTTACGTGCCTGGGCATGGCGCAGCATGTTGGTGACGGCTTCCTGGGTAATGCGAAAGGCGGCAACAGCCATCTCTTCCGGGATGCCGGTCAGCCGTTGATGGCATTCCAGGCTCCAGCTTACCCGTGTGTTTTCCAGGGTCTTGAGCAGATGCGCCCGCAGGCTCGCCTCAAGGCCCAGGCTCGCCAGTTGCCGGGGGTTGAGGATGGCCGACACGTCCTGCACCTTGGCCAGGGTTTCGTTGAGGGTGTTGCACAGCACCGCACAGTGGCCCTGCAGGTTTTCCGGAAGACGGCGCTTGAGCCATTCACTTTGCAGCTTGGCGGCGGTCAACAGTTGGCCGATATCGTCGTGCAGTTCGCGGCTGAGGCGATGACGTTCGTTTTCCTGGACCTGCAACAGACGGTCGGCCAACTCCTGGGGCTGGAGCTTGATGGACTTGCGTGAGCGCCACTGTTGCAAGCCCACCACCAGCAGGGTGGCCAGGTTCACTGACAACAGCGCCAGGGGAAGATCGGCCGAGTGTGCATAAGCCCACAGGCTGAGCAGGCACGCGCACAGGCATAGCGCGAGGGTTATCCAGCGTGCATTGCTTCGGGACACGGACCTTGCGATGAGTGACTTCAGGCTGGCGTACATAGGAGGCGCATTTCACGTTTATATGCATCATGAAGTTGAGTCACTTCGAGCGGGGCATGGTACCACCACTATTACCGTTGGTCGCCTGGCGCCGAGCGGGATGAGGCGTATTAATCACGGCAGCGTCCCGGAAGGTAGTCCCGGAGTTCAACGAGTGGGGAAGTTGTATCATTGAAGTTGTTTTGTATCAGTATTGTCGTTAGTGGCTTATTGATATTTTTCTGCTAACGATGTCGTGATGCATAAATAGTTGTGGTGTCGTTTTTAGATAATCAGGCAATTGAATGCGACATTTTTGTCGCTTGAATGCGAAGACGCCTCAAATAGCGTAAGGCCTGTGTTGTTGCTTATAGCCGAAATCGCTTTGGGGGATGTGTTGGACAACGGTGGCGATCAACACGGTTTGTTCCGTTTCATCCAGGCCGAGCTTGCCGGTTTTTGTATCGATCAACTCCAGTTGCCAGGCCAGCAGGGTGAGGCAGTTGTGCAGTGCATCAAGTGCTTCGTCATGCAGTTGCAGGGGGCTGGCGGCGTTGCTGATCAGGTACTGGATATGCCGTGAGAACTCGCTGATCGCCCTCAGGGCCAGGGCTTCGGATTTTTCCGCGAGCTTGATCAGGTTGGTTTTCATGCAGTCGATCGCGTCACTGTCGTTGCGGATCAAATGCAGGTGGCTCAAGCATTCTTCAGACTTGGCCAGCAACATTTCCGCTTCGAGGAGGAACTCGGGAAGTGCAAGTTGCCACTCTTTGCCGTCGTTCATCACACAAGTCTCCAGAACATACGATCGGATGATGAGATGTTGCACCGGTTGAATGGCGTAAAACTACCGCTGAAATATGACGAATATCTGTAGGCCCGTTCCGACTTTTCAGTAGGAAATTTATTTGAATGACGACCGTCGTCCGAGTACCCGACAATTTCCAGGGGCATTCGCACAACTTCTTTGGGTGCCAGTACATAAGCCACTGGATGATCCGTTGGCCGTGGGCTTGCGATAGCAAACAAAAGCCTGACTCCATTCATGCAATGAGAATGGCGTCACATTAATGGCTATTAGATATCGCGAATATCAGGTTGGTCCTGATTGTGGATAGGGGAATCCCTTACATAGCGGAACCTCGCGCAGACTTTGCGGTCACGCGGCGGTGGTGATGGGCCTTGCGTTGAAGCGGGTTCAGTAAAGCATGATGTCAGTGTGACATCAATGGATTTGCATGGCATTTTAGTGGGGGGTCAAGGTCCGGCGTTTGCCGCCGATAACCTGCTTCAGTGACCAGCACTATCCATCCGCTAAACCCCAGGAGTCTTTAATGGCCGGCATTCTCGACACGGTAGATCAACGCACACAATTGGTGGGTGAGAATCGCCTGGAGATCCTCATGTTTCGCCTGGCCGGGCGGCAGCTGTTCGCGATCAACGTGTTCAAGGTGCAGGAAGTGCTGCAACTGCCCAAGTTGACCCTGATGCCCCAGCGCCACCCATTTGTCTGCGGCGTGGTCAACCTGCGTGGGCAGACGTTGCCGGTGATCGACCTGTCCCAGGCGATTGGCATGCGTCCGCTGATTCCGGGCCCCAACAGCACCATTATCGTCACCGAGTACAACCGCTCGGTGCAGGCGTTCCTGGTGGGCGGCGTCGACCGCATCGTCAACATGAACTGGGAGGCGATCCTGCCGCCGCCGGCAAGTGCCGGGCGCCAGCATTACCTGACGGCCATCAGCAAGGTCGATGACCAGTTGGTGGAAATCATCGACGTGGAAAAAGTCCTCGCCGAAATCGTGCCCTACAACGCCAAGGTTTCCCGCGAGAAACTTGAAGACCCGGTGCTGGAACGCGCCCGCGGCCGCGAAGTGCTGCTGGTGGATGACTCCAACGTCGCCCTCTCGCAACTGCGTGACACCCTCGGACAGTTGGGGGTGAAGATGCACATTGCCAGCGACGGCCTCAAGGCACTGAACATGCTCAAGGCCTGGGCCGACAGTGGCCAGGTGATGACCGACAAGCTGTTGATGATCTTCACCGACGCTGAAATGCCCGAGATGGACGGCTACCGCCTGACCACCGAGATTCGCAACGACCCGCGCCTGCGCAGCCTGTACGTGGTGCTGCATACGTCGTTGTCCGGCAGCTTCAACGACTCGATGGTGAAGAAGGTCGGTTGCGACAACTTCCTCTCCAAGTTCCAGCCCGACAAGTTGGTGGACGTGGTACGTCAGCGCCTGATGCTGGACGAAGTCCCGGCTTGAGCTTAGGGTGACGGCTTTGTCCCTCAGGAATGCAGGCCCATGCTTCGTCTCAGCGCGTTGTACCGATACCCCTTGAAGTCCGGCAAGGGTGAATCCTTGCAGCAGATCGGCCTGGACACACTCGGGCTCGACGGGGATCGACGCTGGATGTTGGTGGACGAGGCCAGCGGGCGTTTCCTGACCCAGCGCGCCGTGGCCAGGATGAGCCAGCTCTCGGCGCTGTGGAACAGCGCCGGTGGCCTGACCTTGAGCGCCGAGGGCCAACCTGCGCTTGACGTGCCACTACCCGGCAGCGATGCCGAGTTGCGCGGCGTGACCATCTGGCGTGACACCTTGCGCGTGCCGGATGCCGGTGACGAGGCGGGCGCCTGGCTCAGCGAATTCATCGGCAAACCCACGCGGCTGGTGCAAGTGCCGCTGTCCCGTGCACGCACGACCGAGGCCGGCTACGGCAAGGATGATGACAAGGTCGCGTTTGCCGATGGCTTTCCGTTGCTGCTGATCGGCCAGGCGTCCCTGGATGACCTGTCCCAGCGTATCGGTCGGCCCATGGAGATGCTGCGTTTTCGCCCCAACCTGGTGATCGAGGGCAGCGAAGCCTTTGCCGAAGACGGCTGGAAGCGGATACGGATCGGTGATGTGGAGTTTCGCGTGGTCAAGTCCTGCTCACGCTGCATCCTCACCACCATCGACCCGGCGAGTGGCGAGCGCAGTGCCGACCGCGAACCGCTGGCCACGCTCAAGACCTACCGCGAGCAAGAGGGCGATGTGATGTTCGGGCAGAACCTGGTCAACGATGGGGTGGGCCGCCTGGAAGTCGGCATGCCGGTGACGATCCTGGAGTAAGCAGCCCTGAAATGAAAAATGCCCGTCTCTCGCGAGACGGGCATTTTTTTCGGCTATCGAACGTTTAGCCGCGGTATTCGCACAGGTAGGCGGTGTCGACCGCCACCTTCAGCTGGAACTTGCTGTTGGCTGGCACGTTGAACTGGCTGCCGGCGGCGAAGGTTTCCCAGTCGGTGCTGTCTGGCAGCTTGACGGTCAGTGCGCCCGATACCACGTGCATGATTTCACGCTGGGCAGTGCCGAACTCGTATTCACCCGGGGCCATGACGCCGATGGTCGCCGGACCTTCTGCAGTGCCGAAAGCGATCGACTTGACGGTGCCGTCGAAGTACTCGTTGACTTTAAACATGGGCGAATCCTCGGAAAAGGGTCAAGAAAGGTCGGCCAGTATGCCTTCTACACGGGCAAAATCAACGGCAGCAGCCGTGCGGTATTGCGTGCATCTTCCAGCGCCCGATGCTGTTGGCCGTGGAACTGCATGCCGGCCAGTTGCAGCGCGCCGTTGAGCCCCAGCGGCTTGTCCAGGCGCCGGGCCTTGGCGAAGCGTTGCTTGAGGTTCACGTGGGGCGTCTGGCCCAGCACGCTGCTCAAGCCATGGCGCTGCCACTCCAGTTCCAGTTGCTGGCGATCGTAGTCACCCCAGCTCGCCCAGCCTTCCAGGCGTGCCTGGTGCTGGCCAAGCCAGCGTTCGAACAGCGGCCACACCTCGATCAACGGCGCGGCAGCGTCGATATTCGCCTGGGTGATGTGGGTCAACTGGCGGCAGAACGGCGTCAGCAGCGGCCTGCGCAATGGCCGCACGAAACGCTGGAAATGGTCCAGTTCACGGCCCTGGCGGTTGACCAGGCTCACACCGATTTCGATGATTTCCATCTCGGTCACGGGCCAGCCGCCTTCATCCGTTGTGGCTTCAAGATCAATAATCAGCCAATGAGGCATCGCAGGTTCCCGTACTCTTCCCGTCCTGATGGGGATAGAGCGTAGCCAAGCCTGCTAGTTCCGCCCAGGGCTTACTCGATCTCCAGCAAAATCTGACGGTTCCTGACCTGATCGCCTGCAGCCGCCTGGATTCGCTTGACCACGCCACTCATGCCGGCCTTGAGTGGGTGCTCCATTTTCATCGCTTCCAGCACCAGCAACAGCTGGCCCTTGCTGACCGAATCGCCTTCGCTGACCCGTACTTCGACAATTGCCCCATCCATCGGCGCCTTGACCGTGCCGTTGCTGGCCTCGGCCTGGCGGGTGGCGACGGTTTGGGTTCGATCATTGATGCACACGCCGGGCAACCAGAGCCGGGTGCCTTGCAGGTGGTAGGCAATGCGACGGCGAATGCCGTTGAGAACGGCGGTGGCCCAGCGTCCGTCGGTGGAGAGGTCGCGTATTTCGATGGCGTGCTGATCAATCTCGACTTGCAGGCAATTGTCCGCCAGCACACTGAGGCTGATGGTCCGGGGCTCGTCGTGTTCGGCCAATTGCCAGGTCCAGGGTACGCTGGCGTTGTTGCGCCAGCCGGATAATGGCTGGGTGTGAGCGCTGGCGCTGTGTTGGTAAAACAGCGCGGCGGCCAGGGCCAGCTCTTCGTTGGTCGCGTGGGTACGCGGGATGTCGCTGAAGTGTTCGGCAATAAAGCCGGTGCTGAAATCGCCGGCGATGAAGTGTGGATGCTTGAGCAGGCTGGCCAGCAGGCGCTGGTTGGTGGGCACGCCGAGCAGCACGCAGTCTTCCACGGCCCTGACCAGCTTGCGCCGGGCCTCTTCGCGGGTGGCGCCGTGGGCGATGATCTTGCCCAGCATCGAGTCGTAGAACGGGGTGATGCGCTGGCCTTCCAGCACGCCATGATCGATGCGCACACCTGGCGCCGGGTCCCAGCGCAGTACGTCGCCGGTTTGCGGGAGGAAGCCCTGGGCCGGGTCTTCGGCGTACAGGCGCACTTCCATGGCGTGACCGGTGAGGGTCACTTGTTCCTGACTCAGGGGCAAAGGTTGGCCGGCGGCGATGTGCAGTTGCCAGGCGACGAGGTCGAGGCCGGTGATCAGTTCGGTGACCGGGTGTTCGACCTGCAGGCGGGTGTTCATTTCCAGGAAGTAGAAATTGCCGTCGCGGTCGAGCAGGAACTCCACCGTGCCGGCGCCGACGTAATTGACGGCGCGCGCGGCCTTGAGGGCGGCTTCGCCCATGGCTTGGCGCAGCTTGGGGGTCATGACGGGGCAGGGGGCTTCTTCGATGACTTTTTGATGGCGGCGCTGGACCGAGCAGTCGCGTTCGCCGAGGTAGATCAGGTTGCCGTGGGTGTCGCCGAACAGTTGGATTTCGACGTGGCGGGGGGCGATCAGGGCTTGTTCGAGGATGAGTTCGGCGCTGCCGAAGGCGTTTTGTGCTTCGGAGCGGGCGGTGCGCAGGTGTTCCAGCAGGGTGTCGGGGTTGTGTACCAGGCGCATGCCGCGGCCGCCGCCGCCGGCGCTGGCCTTGATCATCAGTGGGTAGCCGATGTGGGTGGCTTGTTGTTGCAGGGTTGGGTCGCCCTGGTCGGGGCCTTGGTAGCCCTTGATGCAGGGGACGCCGGCGTTGAGCATGGCGATTTTTGAGAGGCGTTTGCTGCCCATCAGGTCGATGGCTTCGGGGCTGGGGCCGATGAAAGTGAGGCCGGCGTTTGCGCAGGCTCGGGCGAAGTCGGGGTTTTCGGAGAGGAAGCCGTAGCCGGGGTGGATGGCGTCGGCGCCGGTGCGGTGGGCTGCGTTGAGGATGGCTTCGATGTTCAGGTAGGACTGGGTGACCGGGGCGGGGCCGATGTTGATGGCTTCGTCGGCCATCTGGACGTGCAGGGCGTCGGCGTCGGCTTCGCTATAGATCGCTACGGTGCGGTAGCCCAGGGATTGGGCGGTGCGCTGGATGCGGCAGGCGATTTCGCCACGGTTGGCTATGAGGATTTTGTTGAACATGAGTGACCCCTTGGGTTGGCGTTTACCGTGTACATATCCATTCCTGCGGTAACGGCTGCTATTGGTTCCGCTCTTACAG
>NZ_JACAPY010000068.1:0-173 GCF_013385455.1 Pseudomonas sp. G1002 | reverse complement strand
TTAAAAGCCAGATCAAAAGCCAGAGCGAAAGCAGAGCCGCTTTTCTGTAGGAGCTGGCTTGCCTGCGATACAGACACCTCGGTCTTCCAGATGCACCGAGGTGATGCCATCGCAGGCAAGCCAGCTCCCACATTTGAACTGTGCCCGCTTTAGCTTTAGCTTTTGATTTTGCT
>NZ_JACAPY010000067.1:0-1347 GCF_013385455.1 Pseudomonas sp. G1002 | reverse complement strand
AGGCCAACCCAGCAGATACGCGCCGGCAGGCCCTGGAAGCTGATGCGCTCGCGGGCCATGTCCAGCCAGTTGTGCAGGTGCGCGTCGTCCGGGATCAGCTCTTTGACTTTGGCGTCGGTCTTGTAGATGTCTTGCGGGTCGCCCGACAGCGCAGCCCAACGGAACGGGCCGATGCCACGGCAGAACAGCGGACGGATGTAGGCCGGGACGAAACCCGGGAAGTCGAAGGCGTTTTCCACGCCCACTTCTTGCGCCATCTGACGGATGTTGTTGCCGTAGTCGAACGTCGGGATGCCTTGTTTCTGGAACTCGAGCATGGCCTTGACGTGCACGGCCATCGACTGCTTGGCGGCCTTGATCACTTCGGCCGGTTCGGTCTTGGCGCGGGCGCGGTATTCGTCCCAGGTCCAGCCGGTGGGCAGGTAGCCGTTGAGCGGGTCGTGGGCGCTGGTCTGGTCGGTGACCATGTCCGGGCGCACGCCGCGCTTGACCAGTTCCGGAAGGATTTCAGCGGCGTTGCCCAGCAACGCGATGGAGATCGCCTGGCCGGCCTTGGTGTATTTGTCGATGCGCGCCAGGGCGTCGTCGAGGTCGGTGGCTTGTTCGTCGACGTAGCGGCTGCTCAGGCGGAAGTCGATGCTGACCTGCTGGCATTCGATGTTCAGCGAGCAGGCACCGGCCAGGGTCGCGGCCAGTGGCTGGGCGCCGCCCATGCCGCCGAGGCCGGCAGTCAGGACCCAACGGCCCTTGAGGTCATCGTTGTAGTGCTGGCGACCGGCTTCGACGAAGGTTTCGTAGGTGCCCTGCACGATGCCCTGGCTGCCGATGTAGATCCAGCTGCCGGCGGTCATCTGGCCGTACATGGCCAGGCCCTTGGCATCCAGTTCGTTGAAATGCTCCCAGCTCGCCCAGTGCGGTACCAGGTTGGAGTTGGCGATCAGCACGCGCGGGGCGTTGCTGTGGGTCTTGAACACGCCGACGGGTTTGCCGGATTGCACCAGCAGGGTTTCGTCGTCGTTGAGGTTGGTCAGGCTTTCGACGATCTTGTCGTAGCATTCCCAGTTACGTGCCGCACGGCCGATACCGCCGTACACCACCAGTTCTTTCGGATTTTCGGCAACCTGCGGGTCGAGGTTGTTCATCAACATGCGCAGCGGCGCTTCAGTCAGCCAGCTTTTGGCGGTCAGCGTGTTGCCGCGTGCGGCACGGATTTCAACGTCACGGTATTGGGTAGGCTTGGTCACAAAAAAATCCTCAACGATCAATGCGCGAACATTGATGGGTGCGAAGAGGAAGTTCATGGACTCTTACGCACACATCTTTACTTGTACATACAAGCATATGCAA
>NZ_JACAPY010000066.1:11328-11986 GCF_013385455.1 Pseudomonas sp. G1002 | reverse complement strand
TCGGCATCGCCGAAGGCGCGTTCGAAGAAGCGCGCCAATACACCCTGGAAGAAGCCCGCCCGTGGTTCCGTTCCAGCGCCAGCCACAGCACCCAGGACCCTTACATCCTCAGCCACTACGGCGATTTCTGGGTGGCGCTGCAAAGCACCCGCCTGCTGGTGGAGCGCGCAGGCCAGGTGCTGGACGCGGCATGGGCCAAGGGCTCGGCCCTGACCAGCGAGGAACGCGGCGAAACGGCGATTGCCATCGCCACCGCCAAAGTCGCCGCCAGCCGCAATGGCCTGGAGTTGTGTAGCAAGGTCTTCGAGGTCACCGGCGCACGGGCGACCAACGCCTCGGTGGCCCTCGACAGGCACTGGCGCAACTTGCGCACCCAGAGCCTGCATGACCCGCTGGACTACAAACTTCATGAACTGGGCGAGTGGGCACTGAACGGTACCGCGCCCATCCCGACGTTTTATTCCTGATCTTTTATTCAAAGGGATAACCATGCAACTGCTGACCCTACCGCCCTCGCCCGCCCTTGCCACCTCCATCCGCGCCACCGCGCAGGTGTTTGAAGACCCCAGGTCCAAGGCCTTGCTCAAGCATGTGCAACAAGTCGCGCCGAGCGAAGCCAGCGTGCTGATCATCGGTGAAACCGGCACCGGCAAAGAGT
>NZ_JACAPY010000066.1:8602-11197 GCF_013385455.1 Pseudomonas sp. G1002 | reverse complement strand
TGCTGCGGGTATTGCAGGAGCGTGAAGTAGTGCGCCTGGGTTCGCGCAAAAGCATTCCGATCAATGTGCGGGTGCTGGCGGCGACCAACGTGCAGCTGGAAAAAGCCATCAACGCCGGGCATTTCCGCGAGGACCTGTTCTACCGCCTGAACGTGGTCAACCTGGAACTCAGCCCGCTGCGGGATCGCCCCGGCGATATCCTGCCGCTGGTGCAGTATTTCATCGATACCTACACCCGCCGCCTCGGCTATGGCGAGATCATCTTGAGCAAGGAAGCCGAGCAACGCCTGGCCACCTACAGTTGGCCGGGGAATATCCGCGAGCNNCCACACCCTGCTGATCTGCCGCGACGGCGTGATCCAGGCCGATGACCTGCGCATGTCCAACCTGCGTATCGAACGCCAGGAAGACAGCACCACCGCCCATGACCTGCTCGACCAGGCCTTCCAGCGGCTGTTCGAGGAGCAGATAGAAAACCTCCACGAACAGGTGGAACGCAGCCTGCTCACCGCCGCCTACCGGCTGTGCCAGCACAACCAGGTGCACACCGCAGAGTTGCTGGGGCTGAGCCGCAACGTGACCCGCACGTTGCTGATCAACCTCGGTGAGCTGAAGGTCAACAAGCGCCGCCCGCTGGCCGGTGCCAAGGATGACCGGGTGCTGCACCTCTCGATCTGACCTGACTGCGCGGCGTACCCGGTACGCCGCTTGGTCACACCACCGCTTCATCCAGCGCATCGCTGAACTGGCGACTCCACAACCGCGCATATTGCCCGCCCTGGCGCAGCAACTGTTCGTGGCTGCCGTCCTCGATCACCCGGCCATTGTCGAACACCAGGATCCGGTCCAGGTGGGCCACGGTGGACAGCCGATGCGCGACCACCAGCACGGTCTTGTCTTCCATGATTTCGTCGAGCTTGTCCTGGATAAAGCGCTCGGTGATCGAGTCCAGGCTGGAAGTGGCTTCGTCCATCACCAGGATCGGCGCGTTTTTCAGCAACACCCGGGCAATCGCAATGCGCTGGCGCTGGCCGCCGGACAATTTGACCCCACGCTCGCCCACCAGTGATTCGTAGCCGTGTTCCATGCTGTCGATAAATTCACTGGCGCCGGCGCGGTGGATCGCCTCGGCGACCTCGTCCATCGAGGCATCCAGGCGGCCGTAATGGATGTTTTCGCGAATGCTGCGGTGGAACAGGCCGGGCTCCTGGGGAATCAGGCCGATCTGCTGGTGCAGCGAATGCTGGGTCACCTCGCGCACGTCCTTGCCGTCCACCAGCACCTGGCCTTGCTGCACGTCGTAGAGACGCAGGAGCAAGCTCAGCAGGGTCGACTTGCCGGAGCCCGAAGCACCCACCAGGCCGACTTTCTGGCCGGCGGGGATGACGATATTCAGGTGTTCGAAAATCGAACGGTCACCGCCATAGCTGAAGCCGACATCGCGAAACTCGATATCGCCGCGCTTGACCATCAGCGCCTTGGCGCCGGGTTGGTCGATGACTTCATGGGGGCGGATCAGGGTGCGCACACCGTTGGCGATATTGCCGGTGGCTTCGAAGAATTCGAGAAAGCGTCGCGACAGGTTTTCCACATCGCTGATGATCAACAACGAAAGGCTGGTGGACATGACAAACGCAGCAATGTCGATACGGTGGCTGCGCCACAGGTAGAGCGCCAGCAATAACAAGCCGAGCTTAAGCACTACGCCACAGGAAGCCTGGAACCAGCGAATTTTCTCCATATACCCCAGGGATCGGTAGGCAGCCGCCACCTCCTTGTCGAGGAAAGTGCCGAGGTAACTGTGCTCGAACGCATGGCGCGCAAACAGGCGGATATTGGCCAGGTTGGAGACCGCATCCACCACTTTGCCGGTGCTGGTGCTGCGCGCTGCCGAATACTGTTGCGCCAGAGGATGACTGCGGCGTGCGAGGACGTAGCAGATAGCGATAAACGCCACCGACCAACCCGCCATGAACAACGCCAACAACGGCGATGCGGTCCATAGCAAGGCCGTGGCCAGGCTCAGCGTCACCAGCAGCGGGATCAGGTCGAACAACAAGATGCTCAGGGTCTGATTCACGCCCAGGGTAATTTCCGCCACCCGATGCGCCAGTGCCCCGGCGAACTCATTGCTGATGAAACGATGGGAGTGCTGCTGCAGATAGGCGAACACCACATGCGTCACCGTGCGCCGCTGCAACGGCAAGACGTGGATATGGCAGCCTGCCGATGCACGGGTAAACAGTACTTGGCACACCAGTAGCGCGCTTAGCAGTGTCAGTGGCCATTGCAGCACTTCAAAGGCACGCTCCGCTTCCAGCCCGTTGCTCACGGTGCGGGTGATCTGCCCCAGCCCCCAGGGCGTCAGAATCGAACACACCACCGCGGCGATCTGCAGCAGCAGGATAGCCAGGTACCAACCTTTGAAATGTCCGATGAAATGCCGCACAAACGCCGCCGGCGTCGATGGCAAGTGCTGGACATTCCAGGTGCGAAACAATGAAAAAGACGAACTCATGGCCAATGACATTCCTGAATGACGCCTGTGGCCGCGCAGCTTTCAGGCAAAAATGGTGAGTGTGATCGTTCCCACGC
>NZ_JACAPY010000066.1:7037-8486 GCF_013385455.1 Pseudomonas sp. G1002 | reverse complement strand
AGCTCCCTCGCCACAGGTTCAGCGTCACTTTTGGGATTGGTAGCGAAGTTCCTCCAACTCACGACCGCCCCGAGCAAGGGTGCGGCTTGATTCGGGCTGCGCTATCCATCCTGCATTTTGGTAAAAGCGCACTGCCCGCCGGTTTTCAGCCAGCACCCACAACGTCGCCGTCTCCAGGCCCAGGCTGGCGAGATGCTCCAGCCCCCTGAGCCACAGCGCCCTGCCCACCCCCGTTCCCCAATGCTCGGCCAGCACATACACCGCCTGCACTTCACCGGTTACGCCTGGATCAGCATCCTCATCACGACTCGAGCTGACAACAATCCAGCCCACCACACGCCCCTCGACCTGCGCGACAAACACAGCTTCGCTCCCCTGCTCAATCGACTGGCGCCAAAAGGCTTCGCGCCTGGGCTGTGTCGCCTCCAGCGAAGCCAGGTAATCCGCCGGCATCAGTTCACGATAAGCCTGCTGCCAACTGCGAATATGCACCCAGGCAATGTCACCTGCGTCCTCGATACGTGCTGCACGAATCATCCAATTCCCTCTGCGCGTTTTGCATAAATCGCCGAGCCCGCCTGGGGCGACAGCCTGCGATAAACCAGCCCCGACAAGGCACACAGCAATCCGGCACCCGCCATGATCCAGGCGATATCACTCTGCTCGACCGTGGCATGCCCGCGCACGGCCATGATCAAACCGAGCAGCCCCGCCGCGATGCCCACCGATAAACTCAACGTCAACTGAATGGTCATCGCCGACAGGCTGCTGGCGCGGCTGGATTGTTCCGGTGGCACGTCGGCATAGGTCAACGCCCCCAGGGTGCTGAATTGCAGCGAACGAATGATCCCGCTGCCAAATAACACCAGTATTACAATCCAGTAAGGCGTTGATACCTCGAACAGGCTGCACGCCAGGATGGTTGCACCGGTGAGCACCGCATTGCCGATCAAGGTGCGCCGGAAACCGAAGCGGCTGACAATCCGCACCGCCAGCATTTTCATCAGCAACGCACCCACGCCACCGGCCACGCTCAGCAGCCCCGCCTGCAACGGGTTAAGCCCGAAACACAGCTGGAACAGCAACACCAGCAAAAACGGCTGTGACGCGCTGCCGATGCGCATCAGGTTGCCGCCCCAGAAGCTCACCGCGAAGGTCGGGATTTTCAACAATGAAAAATCGATCAACGGGTACGCCGTCCGCCGTGCATGCAGGACATACAGCCAGGCACTCAACAGCCCGCCGCCAATCAGCAGCAACGCCCACTGGCGCGGCAACAGGCCGTGGCCCAGCACCTCGAAACCGAACACCAGTCCGCCCAATGCCACACCGCTGAGCAACAAGCCGGGAACGTCCAATGGCTGGCCGGGCGTCCCGGAATAGTCCGGGATATAGCGCAGCACCAGGATCACCCCAAGCACGCCGATCGGCAGGTTGATCAGGAAGATC
>NZ_JACAPY010000066.1:0-6950 GCF_013385455.1 Pseudomonas sp. G1002 | reverse complement strand
GCCCCACCGGCACCATCATCGCCCCCGAGGCACCCTGGGCCAAACGCGCCAGGGACAGTTGCAACAGCGAGCCCGAGCAGGCACAGGCCACCGACGCGAGGGTGAACAGCACGATGGCGCTGATAAACACCCGACGCGGCCCGAACCGGTCGGCCGCCCAGCCGCTGACCGGCACGAACAGCGCCACCGCCAGCAGGTACAGCGACACCACCAGGTTCATGCGCACGCTGGGCTCGCCGAAATCCTGGGCCATCTGCGGCAGCGCGGTGAGCACTGCCGTGGCGTCGATCAGTTCCATGAACAGCGCACAGCCGATGATCATCGGCACCCGGCGCGCATGCCCGGTGCCCACCTCGCCCAAGGGGTGTGAAAGGTTGAGGGCTTTGTTCAAAACAGCCCCGATGTCGGAGGCGGCGTGCCCTTGAGTTGCCAGGCGCCCACGGCTGCGGCTTTCCAGTGCCGGGGATTGTGGTTGGCCACGGTGCGCGCGTTGCGCCAGTGCCGGTCCAGGTTATGCGCGCGGCCGGTGGTGGAAGCGCCACCCACGTCGAACACCAGCTCGGCGGCCTTGAGCGCCGACTCCGCCGCGATGTATTGCGCCTGGGCCACGTCCACTGCCGCCTGGTCGACGGCCACCGCATCAAGATCCGCAGCCCAGGCGCGGTCAATGGAGTCCGCCGCGTGCAACACCACCGCTTCGGCGGTAAAGGCCCGGGCCGAGACGTCGCCCACGCTCAGTTCCACGTACGGGTCATCCACCGAGCGCGTGGCGCTGCTGTGCTTGATCGGCCGCGCATGCTCCTTGGCAAAGGTCACCGCATCATTCAGCGCATTACGCGCAATACCGGCCTGCACCGCCGCGAGGAACACTTGCAGGAACGGCGTGACAATCGTGCGCTTGCCTTCCTCGACGGTGCGGGTGCGGATCTCGCTGGCCAACACCTGCACATCATGCAGATGGGTGGTGCCACTGGCGGTCAGGCGCTGGCCCATGGCGTCGAAATCATCCAGCAACTCCAGGCCCTGGCGGTCGCGGGGCAGGATGAACGACACGGGCTGGTCATTCTCGTCCAGGGCGACGGCGCTGACCCAATCGGCATACAACGAACCGGTGCTGTAGTACTTGCTGCCGCAAGCGCGAAAGTGCTCGCCGTCACGCACGATGCGCGCACTGATCGAACCGTTGGCACCGCCGACTTCCCAGCCGGCATTGCCGATCACGGCGCCTTGCAGGTAGCGCCCGAACCAGCGCTCGCGCTCCTCCTCCGCCCCCTCGGCGCGGGACGCCAGCAGGCCTTCGACAAACCCGAAACCGGGGCGCAGCGCCTGGGCCACGTTGGAGTCGGCCGAGGCGATGCGAATCAGCAAGGCAATCACGTCCTTGACCGAACCACCGGCGCCGCCAAACCGCTTGGGAATCCGCACGGTAAACAACCCGGCCTGGGCGATCTGCGCCACGGCCTCATACGGCAGTTGGCGGTCACGCTCACGTTGCGCAGCGCCGGCGGCAATCTGCGGCAGGATGCGGTCGGCGCGGGCGTTCAGTTCGGCCACCGTTACAACCGGCGGCGTGGGTACAGCAGACAACTTGCTCATGGCACTTCCTTGATTCAGGTCTAGATGGCGATTTTCCACAGGCGCGATTCATCAAACAGCCAGCCGGGGTTTTCCGGCTCCAGGGCCGGCACCACCAACTGCGTGCCGCTGCCGGGCAGGCGTGGCACCGCGCCCAGCAGGCGCCGGGTGTATTCGTGCTGGGGCGATTCAAACAACGTCTCGACGCTGGCGCTTTCCACCACCTGGCCGTGGCGCATCACCAACACTTCGTCGCTGACGTGGCGAATCACCCCCAGGTCGTGGGAGATAAACAGGTAGGCCAGGCCCAGCGAGGCTTGCAGGTCGGCCAGCAGATCCAGGACCTGGGCCTGCACCGACACGTCCAGCGCCGACACCGGCTCGTCGCAGATAATCACTTTGGGGTTGCTGGCAATCGCCCGGGCAATCGCCACGCGCTGGCGCTGCCCGCCCGACAGTTGCAACGGTCGGCGCTCGGCCAATTGCGGCGCCAGGCGTACCTGGTCGAGCAACTGTGTCACGCGGGCCGCCTGTTGCTCGGCGTCGATACCGGCAACGTCCAGCGCATCACTGAGGATCTGCCCCACCGTCCAGCGCGGGTCGAACGAACTCAGTGGGTCCTGATAGATCACGCTGATGTCGCGGCGATGCAGGCGTCGGGTTTTCTCCTCGACCCGTTCGGTGCCTGCCGCGGCCCATGGCTGGTCGAGAAAACGCACCTCGCCGGCATCCGGTTGCAGCAGCCCGAGGGCGATACGCGCCACCGTGGTTTTGCCCGAGCCGGATTCACCGACGATGCCTAGGGTGCGGCCGGCGCGCAGCTCGAAGCTGACGTCGTCCACCACCTGGCGCGACTGTTGATCGGGGCCGACATACCGTTTGCCCAGCCCGGAGGCCTTGAGCAACACCGGCGAATCCGCGCCCGGCCGTGGTTGCGCCACCGCGTTGCTGCGCTCCGGCGACAAGCGTGTGCCACGGGCATGTTCGGCGGGCACCGCATCCAGCAGCGAGCGGGTGTAGGCGTGGCGCGGGTTGAGCAGCACCTGATCCATCGGCCCCTGCTCCACCACTTCGCCGTGGCGCAGCACCAGCACCTCATCCGCCAATTGCGCGACCACTGCCAGGTCATGGCTGANNGCAGGATCTGCGCCTGCACCGTGGCATCCAGCGCCGTGGTCGGTTCATCGGCGATCACCAGGCCGGGGTTCAATGCGAGTGCGCTGGCAATCAGCGCACGCTGGCGCAGGCCGCCGGAGAGTTGATCGGGGCGCTGGCGGGCACGCAGTTGCGGCTCGGGTACGCCCACCAGATCCAGCAGTTCAATGACGCGTTCGCCACGGCTGCGACGGTCGCCCCAGCGATGGGTCTCCAGCACTTCGAGAATTTCCTTGCCCACCGGCCGCAACGGGTCGAGGGACACCAGTGCATCCTGCAACACGAAGCCGATGCCATTGCCACGCAAACGACGCCAGCCACGCTCCGACAGGCTGAGCAAATCCACGCCGTCGTAACTCAAGGTGCGCGCCGTAACCTTCGCGCCCGCACCCGCCAGGCCGATCAGGCTGCGGGCGGTGACGCTTTTACCGGAGCCGGATTCGCCCACCAGCGCCAGGGTCTTGCCAGGCTCCAGGGTGAAAGACAGATTGCGCACCACCGACTGCCCGGCAAACTCGATGGACAGCCCTTCAACGATCAAGCGTTTCTGGTCGCTCATGAAAGACGGCCCTCCAGGCGTTGTTGCAGGTAACGGCCAGTGACCGTGGTCGACAGCGTGGTCAATACGATGAACAGCCCGGGGAAGAACGTCAGCCACCAGGCGTTGGCGATGAAGTCGCGGCCCATGGACAACATGGTCCCCCACTCCGGTGCCGGCGGACGGGCGCCCAGGCCGAGAAAACTCAGGGCCGAGGCCCAGACAATCGCCTGGCCCACGCCCATGGTCAGGGTCACGATCAACGGGCGCATGGCGTTCGGCAGCAACTGGCGCAGGATGATGCGCAGCGGCGGATGCCCGAGGGCGCGGGCGGCTTCGATATAGCCCGCGTTGCGCACCGCCAGCACCTGGCCACGGACCATCCGCGCATAACCCGGTGCACTGCCCAGCCCGGTGGCGACGATCAGCGGGCCGATGCCGCTGCCGAAAATAGCCACGAACAACAGCGCCAGGATCAGGCTCGGAAACGCAAACAGCACTTCCAGCAACCAGCCCACGCCGCGGTCCACCCGCGCGCCGCCCAGCCCGCCCAACAGGCCAAGCACAATGGCGATGGTCATCGCAATCGCCGTGGCTGCCAGGCCGATGAACAACGACTGGCGGGTGCCATGGATCACCCGCGAAAAAATATCCCGCCCCGACTGATCGGTGCCGAACCAGTGGGCCAGGCTCGGCGAATGAAACGCATCGCGGGGCACGATGGCCAGCGGGTCGCTGTAGGCGAACAACTGCGGCACCAGCGCCGCGACGATCACCAGCAACAGAAAGATAATCGCCAACAGCGGGCCGAGGCGCAGCGTGCGAGTGGTGCGCTGAATCCGCAGCGCGGGCAGCGGTGTTTCCAGGGTCAGGCCACTCATGCTGGAAGCTCCTGTTGGCGAGGGTCGACCCACAGGTACAGCAGGTCGACCAGAATATTGGCGAGCACGTAACCGGCGGCGACCACCAGGCTGATGCCGATGGTCAGCGGCAGGTCCTGGGCCTGCACCGCCTGGTACAACTGGCGGCCGAGGCCCTTGCGGGAAAAAATCACTTCGATCACCACGGCGCCGCTGATCAGCGCGCCGATGGCCCAGCCCGACAGCGAGATGCCCGGCAACACGGCGTGGCGCAACGCGTGTTTGAAGCGCACGTTGAAGTCACTCAGGCCACGGGTGCGGGCGGTCAGGATGAAGGGTTGGTCGAGGGTCAAATCCAGGGATTCACGGGTGACCTGGGCGATAAACCCGGCCAGCGGAATCGCCAGGGCGAACGACGGCAACACCAGGGTGCGCCAGCCATCACTGCCTGCCGGCGGGAACAGCCGCAGGCCGAACGCAAACACCGCCAGCAGCAGAATCCCCAGCCAGAAGTGCGGCAGCGCGGCGGCCAGGGTTTCCGCGAGCGAGGCCAGGCTGGCCACCCAGCGGCGGCGCCCGGCGGTCAGCACCGTCAGCGCCAGCACCAGGACCCAGGCCAGGGCGAGGGACGTCAGGGTCAGCTCCAGGGTCGGCCAGGATTGCTCGGCGAGCACTCGGGTCACCGGCAGGTGCTGGGAATAGGAAACCCCCAGGTCACCCTGCACCAGTCGCCCGAGGTACAACGCGTATTGCACCGCCAATGGTTTGTCGAGGCCGTACTCGCGGGTGGCTTCGGCGATGGTCTCGGGGGTGGGGTTGCCGCTCGGGCCGCCAAGGATCGCCTGCACCGGATCGCCGGGCATCAGGCGCAAGGCAAAGAACGTCAGCGTGGCCACCGCCCAGAGCACCAGCACGCCGCCGGCAAGGCGCCACAGCGCGCGTTTGCCGAGCCGGGCCAGGCGCTCGCGCCGTGGGTTGGCAAGTGATGTGTCGCTCATTTGTTCACCCATGCGTCATAGAGATAAGTCACCGCCAGCGACGGCTCCAGCCGCACGCCCTGGGTGGTCTTGTAGATACCCAGCCGCGTGCTTTGCGGGTAGGTGGTCAATTGCAGGTACTGGCTGGAAGCGATTTTCTGCGCCTGGTAATACAGCGCCCGGCGCTGCTCGCTGTCCTGGGTGGTGAGGGCTTGCCGGATCAGCGTGTCGAACGCCGGGTCACTGAAGCCTGCGGTGTTCTGGTGGTAACCACCGACACCCGCCGGGCTGATGAACTCACTGCCGAAGATGATCCGCAGCACGTCGGCGGTGTTGGTGTTCCAGTAGCCAAGGCGAATGTCGTAGTCCCAGTCGGCCTGGCGTTTGGTGGCCTGCACGTCACTCATCTGGTCGACGATCAGCTCGAAGCCGACCTGCCGGGTGGTGGCCTGCACCTGTTCCCACAAGGTGTATTCCGACGGTGGCGTGCGGTTGCCCATCACCACATGGACTTGCAGGCGCTTGCCGTCCTTGGTGCGGTAGCCCTCGCTGTCGCGCTGGGTCCAGCCGGACTGGTCGAGTAACTGAGCAGCCCGGGCCGGGTCGTAATCCTGGGCGTGCTGGAACTCCGGGCTGTAGAAGCGCGTGGCTGGGCTCAGCGGCCCGCCGGCGCGGGGGAATTCGTTGAAGTACACGCTCTTCAACGCGCCTTCGATGTCGGAGCTGCGCACGAAGGCTTCGCGCACTCGCACGTCATCGAACGGCGCACGGGTGATGTTCAGCGTGCCGTTGGTGGGGTTGCCGGGGCGTTGGGCGATCACCAGGGTCAGGTCCGGGTTGCGTCGAGCGGCCTCGTGGGATTCGGGCGGCAACGCTTCGATCACGTCGACCTCGCCAGCCTGCAACGAGGCGAAGCGCACGGAAGGTTCCTGGATGAACTTCCAGACGATCCGGTCGAGCCAGGCCGGGCCCTGGTGCTTGGCGGTGGGTGGTGCCCAGTTGTAGTCGGGGTTGCGCACCAGCTCGACCTGGCTTTGCCGGTCCCAGCGCACGACCTTGAACGGGCCGCTGCCGACCGGGCTTTCGCAGTTCTCGTCGCGGGAGCGCAGCAGTGCGGTGGGGGACTCGATGCCGAGGAAGCCTTGGGCGAGTACTTCAAGAAAGGCCGCGTACGGCGTGGCCAGGTGCACCACTGCGGTGTATTCGTCGAGCACGTCGGTGCTGCGGTATTGGCGGATGTAGCCGCCTGCGGTGCTGGATTGGGTCTTGGGGTTGGCCATGTGGTCGAGGTTGGCCTTGACCGCCGCGGCGTTGAACGGGGTGCCGTCGGTGAAGTGCACGTCGTTGCGCAGGTGGAAGGTGTAGGTCAGGCCGTCGGGGGAGACTTCCCAGGTCTTGGCGAGCCAGGGGCCGATGCGGCCGTCGGTGTCCATTGAGACCAGGGAGTCGAGGTATTGCTGGGCGACGAACACCTGGGGCATGTCGCCGGCCACGTGGGGGTCGAGGCAGGTGGGTTCGCGGTCGGTGGCGTAGACCAGGGTGCCGCCCTTTACCGGTTGGTCACTGCGGGTGACGGTTGAGCTGCCTTGGCCACAGCCCAGGAGCAGGCCGCAGAGTGTGGCGGTGCCGATAAGGAGCAACGGGCTGGATCGTCGCGGGTAAGGGGCGGGTTCTTGCATGATGGGTCAGGCCTAAAGTCCGGGAACTGGGTCATTGCACAAGGCATGCCGGGTTTTTGGGCCTGTAAACAGGGGGGGTTGGGGGTTGGGGGGATTGGTGAAAACGACAATGTGTGTGGGAGGTGTTGGTCAGGCAACAGCTAGGCCTTTGGGGGGTGTGAGGTTT
>NZ_JACAPY010000065.1:0-49373 GCF_013385455.1 Pseudomonas sp. G1002 | reverse complement strand
CCACGATGGCCGGAGTGCGGGCATGCCGAGCCTAAGCGAGGCACCGAGTGGTGGGGCAAAGACCTTTTACTTTTGGCTGGGCCGGCATTCCGGGCGTTTGCCAAAAGTGACCCGCTGTAAGAGCGGAACCATAAGCCGCCGTTACCGAAGAAACGGATATGTACTCAGTCAACAATAAACCGCACCCCCGCCCTAACCCGCTCATCCACGGTCAATTCGAAAATATCCGGCCGGGCATAATGCCCAACCACATCATAGTCATACCGCGCCCGCACCAAATCATCCGTATCAATCCGCGCCACCAGCAACCCCGCCCCACCGAGCAATGGCCCGGCAAGAACGTCCCCCATGGGCCCGACAATCACACTGCCCCCCGCGATCAGAGGCCGATCCACCGGCCAGTTCGCCACCTCCACGCCCAACGCCTGGGGTGACGCCTGCACCTGACACGCACTCACCACAAAACACCGCCCCTCATGGGCAATATGCCGCATGCTCACCTGCCACATTTCCCGCTCATCCACCGTCGGCGCGCACCACACTTCCACACCCTTGGCGTACATCGCGGTGCGCAACAACGGCATCATGTTCTCCCAGCACACGGCGCCGCCGATGCGCCCTACCGCGGCATCAACCACCGGCAACGTCGAACCATCACCCTTGCCCCAGATCAGCCGCTCAGTGCCGGTAGGCATCAATTTGCGATGCCTGGCTACCAACCCGCCCACCGGCTCGAAATACAGCACCGTGCAATACAACGTGCTGCCACTGCGCTCGATCACGCCCAACACCAGGCTCGCCCCGGTGCGCGCCGACAAGCCGGCCAGCGCTTCGGTCTCCACACCCGGCACATCAATCGCATTGGCAAAATACCGCGCAAAGGCCTCACGCCCTTCAGGCAGGCGATACCCCAGCTGGGTGCCGAAGCCTTCACCTTTGGGATAACCCCCGAGCAACGCTTCCGGCATCACCACCAGTTGCGCACCGCTGCGCAGGATTTCGTCCTCGTAGGACAGGATCTGTTCCAGGGTCTCAGCCTTGCCTCCCGGCAAGGAACCGATTTGCAGCGCAGCCACGGTAGAAACAGGCATCACGATCACTCCGTATCAATGGGGGTTGCCCATTCTCCGGCCAGCGGCAATCATGAATAAAGCCCGCTTCGCTGCTAACTGATATGAGCCATATGAATATCGCCAACGTCGATCTCAACCTGCTGAAAACCTTCGAGGCCCTGCACGACGAATCCAGTGCCAGCCGTGCCGCCCTGCGCCTTGGCGTCACGCAGTCGGCGATCAGTGCAGCCCTGCGCCGCTTGCGCGATGTGTACGGCGATCAGTTGTTCGTGCGTACCGGCCGGGGCCTGGCGCCCACCTTGCGGGCCAATCAGTTGAAGCCGGTGATCAGCGAAGCCCTGGATCGCTGCCGCCAGAGCCTGGCGATGGTGGATCCCCAGGGCAATCACTATCAGGGCCGTTCGGTGGTGGTGGGGTTATCGGATGATTTCGAAATCGCCTACGGCCGGCGGCTGATTGAAGAGATTGCCCGGCGTGCGCCAAAGCTGCGGTTGATGTTCCGCCAGACCCACAGCCAGATCGTTGCCGACGCCCTGCTCGACCGCAGCCTGGACCTGGCAATCACCGCCGGCGGGTTTGCCGAGCGCCGGTTGAGCCGGCAGGTATTGGGGGAAGGCCATTACGCGTGCCTGGTGGACCCCGACAGCCTGGCGCCGGGACAACAGGCCATCGACCTCGACGAGTTCGTCAGGCGCGAGCATGTGCTGGTGTCATCCGGCGGGTTTATCGGGATCACCGACGAGGGCCTGGCCGCGCAGGGGCTGAGTCGCCACGTAGGTGCCTCGACCACGCACTTCGCGGCGCTGCCGTTCCTGCTCAAGGGCAGCCAGGCGGTGGCGACCATCCCCGGCCATGCGGCGCAGGCCATCGCGCAGATGACCGGACTGAGGGAGCTGCCTTGCCCGCTGGCGCTGCCGCGTTACCCGGTGGAGCTGGGCTGGCGCACCCAGGCGCAACTGGATCCGTTGCTGCTCAAGGTGCGCGAGGCAATCGAGGCTTGTTTTACTTCGCCGCCATCAGGCGATTGACTTCACTGCGCACCATGTTCGAGAACTCCGGCGGTGACATGCCGTCCAGTTCTGCACGCACCCATTCGGCCCATTTGCCCTTGCGCTTGGCGCGTTCGCCAAACAGGCGGGCGGCCTCACCCTTGGCCTTGCCCAGGTTGCTTTGCCAGAGGTCGTAGAGACGGGACTTTTCATCTTCCAGCGCGGCGCGCTCGGCGAGGGGCTTGTTGGCCAGATTGAAGCTCATGTTGAATTACCTGCTGCACAAATAGGTGACATCTTACACTGTAGGTTGAAATTTCCTGGCCTGGATTTCTCCTAAGCTGACCACAGGAAAAAAACTGCAACTTTTGCCCGCTTCAAACACTCCATTCTTCATCAAGAAGCGCATTCATTGCCACATTCACCCGCAAGGAGTTAACCCAATGGCTCGCAAATCTGCCGCCCAAGCCGTCGAAGACCAAATCAAGGACCAAGCCTTCAGTGAGCTGACCGCACTGATCGAAGAATCGGACAAGCTGCTCAAAAGCAGCGCGTCACTGGTGGGGGAAGAAGGTGAAACCCTGCGTGAACAGGTCGCCATCAAGCTCAAGCAGGCGCTGGACTCGGTGTCCAACGTGCGCGAGCGCAGCAAGCCGGTGGTGGATGCCACCGAAACCTATATCGGTGGCCACCCATGGCAGACCGTGGCGATTTCCGCCGGGTTTGGCCTGGTAGTCGGCCTGTTGCTGGGCCGCCGCAACTGATCTGATGCAACGGCTGCGCCCTCCCCGGGCGCAGCTCGCTTCAGGCCTGTGCCAACACCCGCAACCGACTCAATTCCTGCGTTTCGATCTCAATTCCGCCTGCCTGCGACTTCGCCCGTGTGCGATGGCGCCGATCCCCCGGTAAACGCCGCAACCCTGCCGCATGCATCTGTCGCACCAGCTCCTGGCTGCGCTCGGCGAAGCTCTGCCCGGCGGTCTTGCTCGGGTCGATCACGATCAGCAGTTGGCCGGTCCATGGGGTGCGGGCGCCGGGGTGATCGGACCAGTTGAACTCAAACGAGAAGTTACCGCCCGTGAGGGCCGCGGCCAGCAGCTCGACCATCATCGACAGGGCCGACCCCTTGTGCCCGCCAAACGGCAACAGCGCGCCGCCTTCGAGGATCGCCTTGGGGTCCTGGGTCGGTTGGCCGAGGCTGTCCACGCCCATGCCGGGTGGCAAGCGCTCGCCCTTGCGCGCGGCAATCTGCACGTCGCCATGGGCGATGGCGCTGGTGGCCAGGTCAAACACGATCGGCAGGCCATCGGCGCGGGGCGCGGCGAAGGCAATGGGGTTGGTGCCGAACAGCGGGCGGTCGGCGCCGTGGGGCACCACGCAGGTCATGCTGTTGACCACGCTCAAGGCCACCAGGCCTTCTTCAGCAAAAGGCTCGACATCCGGCCAAAGCGCCGCGAAGTGGTGGGAGTTATGGATCGCCAGCAAGGCAATCCCGGCACTGCGGGCCTTTTCCACCAACAGCCCACGGGCGGCTTGCAGCGCGGGCTGGGCGAAGCCGTTAGCCGCATCCACCCGCACAAACCCGCTGGCCACATCCTCGACCACGGGCACCGCCTTGCCGTTGACCCAGCCACTGGCCAGGGTCGAGACGTAACCGGGGATACGGAATACACCGTGGCTGTGGGCACCGTCGCGCTCGGCGCTGGCGCAGTTCTCGGCCAGCACCTGGGCCACATCGGCCGACGTACCGTGGCGGACAAACACCTGGCGCAGCAGGTCGGTCAATTGCGCATAACTGAGTCGCTCTGATGAAGACTCGACATCCAAAGGCGATGCAGACATCTGAAGCTCCCGTTTAATTATTGGAATGGGCAACAGCGTACAAGAATCGGTCCGTCGATTAGACAGGGTTTGCCCCATGGCTGTCGACAGGGAGCGCCAGACATATCTAGCCCCTCGTGGCGCCAGGCCTGGATAGGTTGCAGGCACGCAACTCTTCAAGGATCAGGATGATGAGCCACACCCCTCTCCCGTATTTTTTCCCCGAAGCCATGCGCGTGGGCTGGAGGGCGCTGGACCGTGAGCGCCAGCTGAACATCGACAGCAGGGACATCGAGTTTCTCGGCAAGGTGTTTTTTGCCAGCGATGCAGGCCGTCGCCAACAGTCGCCGCCAATGATCGCGCAGCGCATCTGGTTGAATAAAAGCACTGCCAATGCCGTCGAACTGGCCGGCAGCTTCATGATGAGTTCAACCAGCGCCTACCCACATGCCTGGCTCTACACCCCGTACGGCGGCCTGGAAAAATTCGACAGCCCCGCCCACTTGCTGACAGCACTGACCGAGCGCTTGAAAACCCCGGACAGCGCCACGCAACTGCTGTACTTCCTGCCCTTGCAGCAACAACCATCGCCGCTACTCGACAACCGACTGGTACTGACACCGGAGGCCATGCTCGGCGACGTATTGGGTGAACAGGAAAAAACCCTCAGGCGCTATCAGGAGAATAATCGCCAGGCGCTACTGGCGGCGTTGAAACAGTTGCCCGCCCTCGGCGCCCTGCTTTCAAAACTGCTCGAAAGCGTCTGCCGCCCACTGTTCCCCGGGCTCAGCCCCGGCGAAGCCCACGTGAGTTTTTTCGCCATACAGCCCGTTGGGTACACGGTGCCTCGCTGGCTCGACTCGCTGCAACTCAATGACGCGGTGCTGTTGTACTACCGTGAACAAGCCTGGCCCGCCGGGCAAACCCGGGAGTTCTTCCACCCCAAGCGGCCTGCCGACGCCAAGGCCCGCGACACGCAGCGTTGGGAAACCGCGATCAAACAAGCAGCCGGCCAACTGATCCCGTTCCTGCACAGTGCACTGGAGACGTTCTGGAACAGCGAGATCGCACCGGGCGTGTCGCGTCGGGCCTGGTTCGCCCGGGCCATGGCCGCCAATGCGCAACTGGATCTGCTGTTCAAGCGCCAGCAATCCATCATCAGTCCGGAGCAAAGCCGCGCATTGGCAGCGCTGTACTCTTCCCGGGGTAACGAGGCCCCCCCGAACAGCCAGACGCTGCGCGTCGAGAACGTACAGATCTGGGAGCAGCCGAGCAACGCCGTCGAGTTGGCCAGCACCTTGATGATCGGCAATTCGCAGACCTTTCTCTACACCCCCGAGAAGGGCCTGCAGGTGCTCGGGACCTACGACGATCTGATGGACACCCTCAAGGCCATGGTCAAGGCGCCAGGCTATGAAGACGACCTCTACAACCTGATGTCCCTGGAGGAGCGGGCGCTGTTTGTAGGGTTCAAGACGCCGCAGTTTTCCGGCACTCCCATCGCCGGCAATCTGTTTGAGCAGGTGCTCGAAACCATCATCGGCAAGCAGCAACAGAACCTACGCTACGCACTCGACCTGTACCGACGCACCCGCGCCGGCATTGACCCCTCGGCCTTGCTCGACTACGCGCTGGATGTGCGGTACATGATCGACAGCCACCTCCCGGGCCTGGATACCGCGGGACGCTGGACGCCTCATTCGGTACTGGCCGACCCGACTCGCCCGGTGTCGCTGGCCGCCGAACGTGCCGCCCTGCTGCAAAAGCAGATGACCGATATCCAGGACACGCTGGCAACCCAGGTGCGAGCGCAACCCACATTGGCCAACACCGTCAATCAGGCGCTCACCGCCGAGTTCAACCGCCGCGGCTTGGCTGGCCACGATCCCGGCAAGATCTACGTCAATCGCTACGCCGCCAGCGCAAGCGCGACACGCGCCACTGCGCCCCTGGAAAGCCAGAGCCTGCGCAGTTACTTTCTTGCGCGCCTGATACACAAGCGCGGGCCGATTCCGCAAACGCCGCACTATGGCCTTTACGCCAGCCAGGTCGATGGGGCTGTCACACCGCTGGGCGGCCTGGACATAGCGCAAGCCAACGCAGTGCTCGATGCCGCACTGGTCAAGTTTCATCACTCCAACATTGCCGATATTCCCCGCGAATACCTGGAACAGCTCAAGGCGCCGATGGCCCATGCCATGGCGGTGGCGATCCAGGGCGAAGCCAGGCTCA
This sequence comes from Pseudomonas sp. G1002, assembly GCF_013385455.1. Lineage (NCBI taxonomy): Bacteria > Pseudomonadati > Pseudomonadota > Gammaproteobacteria > Pseudomonadales > Pseudomonadaceae > Pseudomonas > Pseudomonas sp. G1002. Next base: position 43,258 of record NZ_JACAPY010000065.1, on the reverse strand, counting down.
GGCGCCTCAACAACAGCCTGGACGCCCGAGATGAGGCGATCGCGCAGACGGTGTTTGATCTTCAACACCCTGATCGCCGCCGGCGCCAGGGCCTGGGTGGATTCATCCCGGATGCCTATGCGTTGACCGTCGAACCCGAGGGCCTGACGCAACGGGTGCCCCTGGCGCATTGCTTGATGCTCACCGAACGCGGTGGCCTGGCCCCGTCCCACTCAGGCCGGGCCGTGCTGTGGACGCCGGCGCGCGGCCTGGAGAGTTTCGCCAATGTCAGCCAGTTGCAGACAGAACTGCAACGACGACTGGCCGCGCCGGACCTTCGCAGGCAGCTACTGGCCAATCTCGACCCGCGCTATCTCAAACCGCACCAGGCCTGCGCACTCGGTCAGTTCATGCTGATCAACGGCGCGGTCGCACAGCACTGCCAGCAGTCCTGGATTGATCATTACCGGGCACAACGGGCTCACTGCCTCACCCTGACGCTCTCAGGGGACGCCTTGCTGAAGCGTCTCGGGGGGCTGGAAAAGGCCTTGCCGGCCAACGACCTGGGCCATGCCTCACAAATCGCCCAGACCTTCATGGCACAACAATCACTGCCCGCCTGGCTGGGGATGGCGTCTGTCAGCCAACAGCGTCGCCATGTCGAAATCCTTGAGCAATACCGCCACAGCCTCACGGACGACAAGGACTACCTTGACGATTTCCTGCCGCTGCCAGCGTATCTCGGCAGCAAGCTCATCGACTTGTTGCAGCCCTATGACGTGCGCCCGCAAGACGTCTACATCCTGCCCAAGCTGGTATTGGCCGGCCAGCGGCAGAACCTGGTGGACTACGCCCTCAATCACGTCAGCCAGCAAGCTGCTGCATTCGATGTCGAGTCCACAGCCGCCGGCCTGACACCTGCTGTGGTGCGCCAGATCCTCGCGCGCCTGCCCCTCAAGCAGGACCACCAGGCTTGCCTGGTCGAAAAACTCACCCCGGGCAAGCCGGGCGCAGACGTGCGGGAGCGCCGGTTTATTCAGCAACTGCCCTGGCAACTGTTGCAAAATGCCCACGCGCTGAGGCTGCAGGAACTGTTATCACCTGCGGGCCTGAGCCTGGTCGAACAGGTCCTCGACATGCCGGACGCGCTCGCCCGCGCAGCGGTCGAGGGCGCGACCTCGACAGTGCGTCCGCTGGAGTTGATCGCCACGGCGGGGGCCCGGTCCATCAAGGCCCTTGGGGTCTACTTGATCAGTGCCGTCGAAAGCACTCCGCTGGTGATGTATGCGCCCTATGGGCCGCAACAGGCGTTCCAGGAGTTCGACAACGAGGCCGATTTGATTCGCCGGCTCAACCTGCCCGGCCCCTTGCAGGACTGGGTGATCGGTCGCCTGCCAGAGGCTGAGCAAGCCACGTATAGACACCTCTGGGCCAGCACAGTCGGGGGAACCTCGGAAATCACCCTGGGGGCCAATCCGATCAGGGGCCACGCGCTCAAGCAGTTGTACCGCGACAACATCGGATTGATCTCGAACCTGTTTGAACAGCAATCCCAGGCCAACGGCCGGTCAGCCTGGGACACCCTCAAAGCCTTGTTCAGCAGCGGACTGCAGCACGCGCAGGCGTTGCTGCCGGGCAAGCTGATGGTGCCGCTGGTGATCTGGCAAAGTTACAAACTGTTCCAGGCCTCTGCCGAAGACTTGCAGCAACACCGCTGGCGCGAGGCGCTGCAAACCTTCATCGGCGGTGTCGCGCAAATGGCTTCGATCCGCGCATTGATGGATGAACCCTCGACACCAGGCACCGCCCCCGCGCAACCCGCGCCGACGCAAACGGCCAGTGCCTGGCACGACATCGACGTCACCGCCCGGGCCCGAACCCGGCTGCAAGCGTACGAAGCCTGCGACATCAGCCTGGAGGGCCTGACGGCAGGCAACACGGGCGTCTACACAGCGACGGACAACCGGCATTACCTGCCGTGCGCAGGCAAGGTCTACCGCGCCAGGCAGGTCGAAGGCCATTGGCGGCTTTTCAGTGCACGGTCCAAAGGACCGTTTGTGCGCCTGGATGCCAACCGCAAATGGACCCTGGACCCGGGCGCATCGGTTCGCCGCCACGGCCCCGGATGGAGTGCAATGATGGACCGCCGTGAGGTGCGGACAGCCGTGGACCAGGTGATGAACGTCGAGGCCCGCGGCCTGGCCGAGATTCGGCGTGTGTCGCCCTCCAGGGCCCAGGCGATCGTCGAGGCACTGGACCTGGCAACCTTCTACCTGCACAACTGCCAGCAGAACCTGAAGCTGCTCGACCACCAGTATCCGCCCGTGACCCGGGTGCATCGCTTTATCAACCGCTTCTTCGGCATCCCGATAGACGCCGACACCGGCCCGGCCAAGTTTCCGGAAGCCCTCGCGCAAAAACTCATGGACACGGTGACCGCCCTCCTCGATGAGGCGCTGGAGCCGACACTCTACTCGCTCAATTCCCGGCGTTTCGTCTCCGGTGCGCATATTGCCGAACCCGAACGGCACTGGGCGTTTACCATCGACGGCGACCCGGATCGACGCATCTACCTCACTGAAAACTTCTTCAACCCCCCTACGGCCGATTTCGAAGGGCGCCTGATCAATCACTTCGACCAAAGAGCCCATGCCCGCGCGACCACCTTGATTCATGAGTTGACTCATATCGTGAGCAATACCGCCGACGTCGCCTACCTCAATTCCACATCACCTTTTTCCGACCTGATTGAAGTACAGACCCAAGCCGGTCGCGATCTTCAGGACTGGCTGCGCAACGTGCAGGAGAATGCGTACTCGATCAACACGCCTGTTGGGCAATTGTTCAAATCAACGGACGCGTGGGGGCCTACCGGATTCGACCTGGGGACCGACCCGGAAGATGACTACATCAAGCAGCAGATTCTTGCCACGACCGGAGGCGTGGACTTGAGCAACGCGCGGGGAATTTTCAAAACCAACCTGACGCGGCGGTTCAATACACAGATGGATAACGCCGACTCACTGACCTTGCTGATCACCACCCTGGGGCGCCAGTTGGACCCCGTGCCTTCGATTGCCGAAGCCACACCGTAACAGACAGGGTGCGGGCCGAACGCCCGCACCCGTCAGTTCATTCAGTCTTTCTGATCGCGCAACACATTGCCCGACTCACCGTCGATGCGGAACTCATAGACCACGCCATCGGCCTTGCGCCCCTCACCTTCCCAGTAGCCATCGTTATCGGCTTCGATCTTGTAGATCTGGACGTAACCAGCCTTGGTCTTGGCGGTCTCGATGGCTTTTTCGATGGTGATCCAGCCTGCGCCCGGTTTGTCCGCCAGGGCGGCTCCAGCACTGAGCAAGGCGGTGGTTGCGACAACGGCGGCTAAGGTTTTCTTAAGCATTTTCGTGCTCCATTAGGGAATGAGTGTTACCTGTCCTGAATTTTTTAGGGCCCTGCAGACGAGAATTAGTTCCAATTGATGTGCATTCGCCATGATGGCTGTTCTCGCCGTCCTGCTGTGGAGGTTAGAATGTCGGAAATCAGGATGAGTTAATGACAGATAAGTCCCTATCAGAAGCCGAATACGACGCCATCACCGATGCCGCTGCGCACTGGTGCATGCGTCTGCACGCTGGCGATTGCACGACGGCGGAGCGTCAGGCCTTCGAGCAGTGGCACGATGCGCATCCACTGCATGCCTTCGAATACGCCGCGATGCTGGAAATCTGGGACGTTGCCGATCACTTGCCCCGCAGCGAGCCGGCCCCCGTCGTGGCGCGACGACAACCTCGCAGCCGTTTGAGGAACTACGCGGTAGCGGCGGCGATATGCCTGGTGGCCTTGCCACTGGCGGCCCTTACCGGCTGGGAAGCAGGCTGGCTGCCCAGCTCGTACAACCATTACGAAGCTGAAAACAGCTTGCGCCAGGTCACCCTTGACGACGGCAGCCAGGTTGAACTTAACCTGGGCACCGAACTGGTCTACAGCAATTTCAAGGATCAGCGCCGGGTTACCCTGAAAAAAGGCGAGGCGTTTTTCAAGGTCAGCCATGACGCGCAACATCCGTTTATCGTCCACGCCGGTGACGGCCAGGTTCGGGTGACCGGCACTCAGTTCAATGTTTGGAAATACGAAGACCATGTGCGGGTCATGCTGCTGCAAGGCTCGGTGCTGGTGAGCAGCGACGACGCCCATAGCGGCCTGCGCCTGTCACCCGGGATGCAGGCCAGTTACAACCGTGGCGACGCCAGCCCCCAGGCCCAGCCAATTGCCCCGGGCGACACGGCCCTGGCCTGGCGTGAAGGCAAGCTGATCCTCGACAACCTGGCCTTGGCCGACGCGTTGCCGCTGATCAATCGCTACCTGAGCAAACCCGTGATGCTGGCCGACGCCGGCACCGGCGCGATCCGCATTGGTGGCATCTACAACATCAACGAGGTGTCCAACCTCGTCCCCTCCCTGCCCAAGGTCCTGCCGGTCTACCTGACCCAGAACCAGGACGGCAACCCCGTGCTCAATTCCATTCCGCGCAAAACCCCAAAGAGCTGAGCCAGGGTCATGGGCCTGCGCCCTCCTCCCGGATGCTGCCTGCGTCAAATCGTCCATTTTTGAAACACTTGCACCGGCTGAGCTGACAGCCGGCTGCGGAGTGCCGGGTTTACGGCGCGCAGTGTTTCATCCCTGAGACACCTGCCAGGCGGGCTGGACAAAGGCCCGCTGTCTCACAGTTGAAACACATCCACTGTGCATTCTATCCCCCGCGCTCATAACCCCATGAATGTCATCCCAAATTCAAAAGCGGCACAGCTCCTGCTCTCTTCCTGACAGCGCTGTTTAGGGTCAGCGCCAAGAATAAGGAATGCCGTCGTGAAGACACTTAATCCAGGCTCATTGAGCCTTCTGCTGATCAGCTGTGTACTGAGTACCAGCGTGAGCCTCCCGGTGCTCGCGGCAGGCGACGGTGTGATCGTGATTCAGCGCACCGTCCAGGGCCACATGGCTGGCCGCACCGCTGGCGTCGACCCCAACCCGGTCACCGTCAATGCCAATTCTTCTCCACAGATCCTGCGGGCCACCAGCGAGCTGAGCGACAACGACTACGCCAACATCAGCAGCGGCTCCAGCATCACTCGCGCCATCCTGCCCGGCGGCAACCTTCCCGGCTTGACCAACAACGGGGGTGGCGTAGGCCTTGGTGGCGGCGCAGCGGCCGGCCATGGTGGCGGCTCCAGCCTCTCGGGGCAGATCAACGGCTCAATCTCCCGCGGCATGGCGCCTTTGAACAATATCGGCAGCCTGATGGGAGGCCAGTGAGATGAACCATTCCTGGTTGTTCCTGGCGATCCTGGGCTGCTCGGCAGCCATGGCTGACAACAGCGCAGTGATCGACAACTCCGGCAAGCAATACAACGGCATCGTCTCGATCAACCAGGCGGCCGGCAATCAGCAACAACAGCTCAACAGCCGCGCGATTTCTGCGGGCAGCAACTCCCAGGCGGGCGGCGCCCTCAGCCAGACCATCGGCGGCGCACCGGCCGATCGCTCCCAGAACGCCAGGGTGGCGATCCAGGGCAGCTCTTTCAGCAATGGCAGCGGTGTACTGGGCGTCAACCAGTCGGCCGGGGCCAGCAACCAGATGATCAATGCCGTGCGGATCAGCGTGAATGCTGGCCCGCAAAGCATCGACGACAGCGTCATGTCGCAACAGAACGTGGCGCTGTCACCAAACTCAGGGTTCACCTCTACCACTGGCAGCCGCCAGGTCGTCACAAGCGACCAGGCCTTCACCGGCAGCCGTGGAGTGGTACAGGTGAATCAGAGTGCCGGGGTGGGGAACCGCATGGCTAACGCCCTGAACGTACAGATCCAATGATTCATTGGAGCTCGAAGCTGGACCGTACCAACACTTAACCAACTAATTAGAAGCAAGGGGAAATACCATGAAAACTACAATGGCTCTTAAACCACTGGCCTTCGCTCTCGCTGCAATCATGGCTGCCGCCGCACATGCCAACCCACCTACTCATCAGCCTACCGCTGCAGTAGCCGCCGTTTCCGATGCGCAATCGAGCAACCACAATGGCGTGCTCAACCTGGGCACCCAGAACAACGCGTCGGCCAACAACTCGTTGAACGGCAGCAGCGGCAACGCCCAGGCCAACATCGCAGCCGGTGATGGCAACCAACAAGACAACCAGACCGCCATTGCGGCCGGTGATGCAGATGCCGTGTTTGCCCAAGCTACCATTACCCAAGACAACCGCAACAACGTCTCGGTGCAAGTGGCTACCCACAACAACGCTTCGCTCAACAACTCGGCCAACGGCAGCTCCGGCAACCTGGGTGTGAGCGTTGCCGCGGGTAACTTCAACCAACAGAAAAACCAACTGGCAATTGCTTCTGCCAGTGGTGCCGCCGCCGCTGCCTCGAGCAACACCACTCAAACCAGCGTCGACAACACCTTCCTCAATACCGTGGCCACTCAGTCTGGCCCATGGGGCAGCCACACTTACCTGCCTGTCGTGAACAACGCCAGCGCCAACAACTCGCTTAATGGCTCTTCGGGCAACCTGGGCGCCAACATTGCTGCAGGCGTGGGCAATCAGCAGGGCAACACCACTGTGATTTCCTCCGGCGTACGTTTCTGATGCAACGGGGCCTTGGCGACAAGGCCCCTTTTTATTCCAGTGTCCTCCAGGCCATTCGATCATGCGGATCATCGCCCTCACCCTCCTGTTATTGCTCACCGGCCCGACTTGGGCGGGGCAAATGGCGATTGCTGCCATGCCCGGCGGTGGCGTGATCTTCAAGAAGGTCGAGAGCATCCGTGAACGCAAGTTCGCCAACCTGGTGGAACAGAAAACCGATTTCAGCTGCGGTGCCGCCGCCCTGGCCACCATCCTGCGCCAGGCCTACTGGATGGATGTGGATGAAGACCACATCATCAAGGGCATGCTGGTCAACGCCGATCAGGACCTGGTGCGTACCCAGGGCTTTTCGATGTTGGACATGAAGCGCTACCTGGAAAGCATCGGGATGCGCGCCCGGGGTTACCGGATCAATGCAGACACCCTGCTCACGGTGAAGATCCCGGTGGTGGTGTTGCTGGAGATTCGCGGCTACAAGCACTTCGTGGTGATGCAGCGCGCCGACAAGGACTGGGTGTACATCGGCGACCCGGTACTGGGCCATAAACGCTATGCCCGCGACGACTTCGTCAAAGGCTGGAATGGCATCGTCTTCGCGGTATTGGGCGAAGGTTATGACAAGACCAACGTGCTGCTCGACCCGCCCACCCCACTGACGGCGAAAAACAGAATCAATGAGTTCAGTCCGGTGCGGGACAGTGAATTGATGGACTTCGGTTTTATCCAGAGCGACTTCTTCTAGAAGCGCAATAAGGGGCAGGACGCTCCAGGAGCAAACGATGAACACTTACCGTTGGCTGACGGTCATGTGCCTGGCAGCCTCAATGCCCGCTTATGCGTCATCGGTGTTCAAACCGATTGAAATAAAGGACTCGGAACTGGCTGACCTGCGTGGTCGCTACGTGATGCCGGGGCGGATCATCAGTTTTGGCATCGTGATGAGCAGTACCTGGACCAATGCCGCCGGCGACAGCGTGACCGGCTCGGCCAGCATGAACGTCAACGCGTCGACCGTCACCCCGCAGTTTTATGTGCAGGTAACCGACAGCCCCACCAAAGTCTCGCCCAACCAGCCGAATGGCACCGGCACGGTGGTCGGTGGTGCCGGCCTGGGCAGCGGCCAGGGCGTGACCCAAAGCGTGCGCGCCGCCGGCGATGGCAACACCGCCAGCAATAACGTGAATATCAATGTGAACCAGAATGGCTTGTCGCCGGCCAATGTCGTCCAGTCCGGACAAGCCCTGGTGGCTGGCCAGTCGGTCACCGGCAGCACGGGTGCCGGCCAGGTCACGGTGTCGGCCGCCAATGGCGGGCTGCAAATGGCGATCCTGGCCAACAACAATCAGGGCAATTCGTTGCAGCAGATCGGCGCCGGGAATGTCCTGCAAGGCACGGTTTTGCAGGGTAACAGCAACTTCGTCAGCAACATGACCCAACTCAATGTGGTGCTGGGCAACAACGGTTTGAACAATTTGGGGCAGAACCTGAACCTGAATCAACTCAGAGGCCTACGCCCTAACGGTTATTGAACTACGCTGTGCCTCGACACTTGCGCATTAGAAAGGGACGGCTTATTCCATGCATCGATCGCTATCGTTACGTGCCGTAATTTGTTTAAGCACGCTCCTGCCCGCATCCATGTTGTATGCCGCGCCGGACACCGACATAGACACATTGAAAAAGGAATTGCTGGAGCTCAAGCAACGCTACGAAGTGCAGCAAAAAGCACTGGCGGTGCTGGAGCAACGGGTACGCCAGGTGGAAGAACAACCGGTGGCGCCGCCGCCCAAACGCCTGGCCAAATCTCCGGCAGACTTCCAGAAAGGCGGCACCACGGTGGCCGGCAACACGCCGGGAGTCGGCGCGGCTGCGGCCTCGGGCGGTGCAGCCGGTGGCGCGTCCTACGGCCAGTCCCTCAAGGATGATTCGGCCCCGGCACAGAGCGTGAGCAACTTGTATAACGAGGCCAGCGGGTTCTTTGGCAACGGCAAGTTCAGCTTTGAAACCGGCGTCACCTATTCCCGCTACGATGCCCGCCAGTTGACCCTCAACGGCTTCCTGGCGCTGGACTCGATCTTCCTCGGCAACATCAACCTGGACCGGATCAAGTCGGATAACTGGACCGTCGACCTCACGGGCCGCTACAACCTCGACAACCGCTGGCAGTTCGATATAAACGTGCCGGTGGTGTACCGCGAGTCGACCTATCAGTCCGGTGGTGCCAACGGTGGCAGCGGCACCGCGACCTCGGAACAATCGGTCACGCGTGACCCGACTATCGGCGACGTCAACTTCGGGATTGCCTACAAATTCCTCGACGAGAGCGTCAACCTGCCGGATGCCGTGGTGTCGGTGCGGGTCAAGGCGCCCACCGGCGAAGATCCGTTTGGGATCAAGCTGGTCCAGTCATCCAGCAACACCAACCTTTTCGTGCCGGAAAGCCTGCCCACCGGCAACGGTGTGTGGTCGATCACGCCGGGTATCTCGCTGGTCAAGACCTTCGACCCGGCGGTATTGTTTGGCTCGCTGTCGTACACCCACAACTTCGAAGACTCGTTCAGCGATATCAGCTCCCAGGTCGGCCAGAAGACCCCGGGGAAAGTGCAGTTGGGCGACAGCTTCCAGATCGGCGCTGGCGTGGCGTTTGCGCTGAACGAGAAGATGAGTATGTCGTTCTCGGTGTCCGACCTGGTGCAACGCAAGAGCAAGCTCAAGCCGGATGGCGGCGACTGGCAGTCGGTGGTTTCCAGCGACGCCAACGCGGGTTACTTCAACGTGGGCATGACGATTGCGGCGACCGACAACCTGACCATCGTGCCGAACCTGGCCATAGGGATCACACCGGATGCGCCGTCGTTCAGCTTCAGCCTGAAGTTCCCGTATTATTTTTAAGGCATGACAACGGGAAAAGCCCCGCAACGATAAGGGTCGTTGCGGGGCTTTTCGGTTTACCCGCCCTAGCGGATCTGGTGTTTGTGCAGCAACCGGTAGAACGTCGGCCGGGAAACCCCCAGCACACGGGCCGCGACACTCAGGTTGTCGCTGTGCCGGTTGAGCACATCGCACAGCGCCTGGCGTTCGGCACGGTGCTTGTAATCTTCCAGTGTAGCCATCGGCAGCGCGATTGCCTGCTGGCTTTGCAGTCCCAGATCAACGGCTTCGATTTGCCGCCCTTCCGCCAGTACCAGGCCCCGCCGCACGCGGTTGGCCAACTCGCGCACATTGCCCGGCCAACCGTGCTCGCCCATGGCCACCAGTGCGTCTTCACTGAAGCTGCGGGGACGGCGGCCGGTTTCCTGGCTGTAGAAGTGTGAAAAATGGTTGGCCAGCATCGCCACGTCGCCGTGGCGCTCGCGCAACGGCGCGGTGACCACTTGCAGGACGTTGAGCCGGTAATACAAGTCTTCGCGAAAAGTACCCTTTGCCACCGCGGCCTCCAGGTCGACGTGGGTAGCCGCCAACACGCGTACATCCACCGCAATCGGCTGGCTGCCGCCGACTCGCTCGATCTGTTTTTCCTGGAGAAAACGCAGCAGGTTGGCTTGCAGCTCCATGGGCAAGTCGCCGATCTCATCGAGAAACAAGGTGCCGCCGTGCGCCGCCTCGATCCGCCCCACCTTGCGCTGATGGGCGCCGGTGAAGGCGCCCTTCTCATGGCCGAACAGTTCGGACTGGATCAGGTGTTCGGGAATCGCCCCGCAATTGATCGCCACAAACGGCTTGGCATGGCGCTGGGATTGGCGATGCAAGGTACGCGCGACCAATTCCTTGCCGGTGCCGCTGTCGCCACGGATCAACACCGGGGACTCAGTGGGCGCCAGCTTGGCGAGCAGCTTGCGCAACTCCCGGATGGGACGGCTGTCCCCCAGCAACTCGTGTTCCGGCTGGCCCGCAGGCGCGTTGTTGCCCTTGCCCCGCAGGCGCGCCATGCCGAAGGCGCGGCCCAGGGTGACCTGCACCCGTGACACATCAAACGGCAAGGTATGGAAGTCGAAGAACCACTCACAGACAAAATCGCCGACATTCTGCAGGCGCAGCACTTCCTGGTTAAGCACCGCAATCCACTCGGTGCCGCTGCGGCTGATCAGTTCCTTGACCGCTTCGGGTCGCTCCAGGTGAAACGGCTGCAGGCGCAACAAACCCACGTCACAGGAGCGCTCACCCACCGACTCGAGGGCGCAGCTGTCCACGTCCCACCCCGCTGCGCGCAAACCGGGCAATAGCCGGTGGCAGTCATCACAGGGATCGACCACAAGCAGGCGGCGCGGGGCAGGTGTAACAATCATGACTATTCCTTGGCGTCAAAATCGTTAAAGTTATTTAAAAACAACTATTTGCAATGTCTGCTGGTAACCCTAGCAAGATCTTGACGCACCCTTTGTACCGATTCGCTATAAGTCGCGAACGAACCGGGTCTTTTATGTCAGTCGGATGCGGTCAATTGCCGCGGCATAACTTTCATGAGGCTTTCAAAATAGCCCCTTACATGACTTTAATCAGGGAAAGTTAAAAAATCTTCTTCTAACATGTGACCCGCACCCGGTGATCGTGCATCAGTACAAGTAACCAGTCGTTAGGCACGCCCAACCAACGGCTTCCACTTGAATGGGCATTTAGAGAGAAGACCCCATGAACGCCCCGCTCCGCATCAACGAAGCTCTTTTGATCGCAGACCGTGCTTTCCAGCCCTTTCAATGTGTGGCCTGGCACGACGGCAACGGCGCCCTGAGCCTGAGCGTCATCGACCGCACCAATACCCGTATCGGTAGCAAGCAGCTGTCTTCCAGCACTTATACCGACCCGGCACAGCTTGAGAACTTGCTGTTGCAGGCCCGTGCCGAACTCGACAAAGATGGCTACCAGTTGCAATCCTGGGCAATGCCCAAGTAACTGAAGCGTGCGTGAGACGGCACCCGAAAGTGTGCCGCCCGGCTGCGCAATATATTGACCCGCACTAACTCAAGTGGACAGTCAGCCATGCAAGTTGCAACTTTGCATAGCTGACTACTTATTAGTGTGGTTACCGATCAATAGGCCGAGAGAATAAACCGCTCGATGGCTTCCGCCGCACCGTCATCGACATTGCTGCCGGTCACGACGCTGGCCTGGCGCTTGACCACCTCTTCTGCCTGGCCCATGGCAATCGACAACCCCGCCACATGAAACATCGCCGGGTCATTGCCGCCATCACCGATGGCGGCTGTCTGTTGCAGTGGCACACCGAGGTGCGCCGCAAGGGTTCTCAACGCTTCACCCTTGTTGGCCTTCATGGCGGTGACATCCAGGAACACCGGCTGCGAACGCGACACCTGGGCCAATCCCTCGACCCTGGGCTGCAACTGCGCCTCAAGCTCCATCAGCAGCTGGGTATTGGTACTGGCCGCAACAATCTTGTCGACCCGATCCAGATACGGCTCGAAGCTCTCCACCACGATCGCCCCATAGCCCAGGCCGTGCTCCTCGCGAACCGCCATCGGTCCGCCGGGATCGCGACGCAGCCAGTCACCGTCGGCAAACAGCCAGACTTCAACGTCCGGCTGCGGCGTAAACAAGGCCAACGCCACCAGCGCCGCTTCTGCCGGCAAGTGATGCGCCACCAGAATACTGCCGTCGGGATTGACCAGCGTGCCGCCGTTGAAGCCGGCAATCGGCACATCGATGCCCAGTGCTTCGACCTGCTGACGCATGGCCTTGGGAGGTCGCCCGCTGGCCAGGCTGAAAAACACCCCGGCCGCGCGCAAGGCGCGAACCGTATCAATGGTGCGCTGGCTGAGGCTGTGATCCGGATGCAGCAACGTGCCATCCATATCACTCAACACAAAACGGATGGGTTGACTCGGCAAGTCACTCATCCGAGGCTGTGCCAGGTACGGCCATCGCGGGCCAGCAACGCATCAGCCGCCGCCGGGCCGTCCTCACCCGCCTTGTAGGCCTGGATGCCGTCGTCCTGCTTCCACGCATCGAGAAAAGGCTGCACCGCACGCCAGCCGTTCTCGATGTTGTCGGCGCGCTGGAACAAGGTCTGGTCGCCGGTCATGCAGTCGTAGATCAGGGTTTCGTAACCTGTCGACGGCTGCATCTCGAAGAAGTCCTTGTAGGCAAACCCCAGTTCCACGTTGGCCATGTCCAGGGTCGGCCCGGGCTTTTTCGCCAGCAGGTCGAACCACATGCCTTCATTCGGCTGGATCTGGATCTTCAAGTACGTCGGCTTGAGTTCATCGACCTCGGTATCACGGAACTGCGCGTAAGGCGCCGGCTTGAAGCAGATGATGATCTCGGTGTCGCGGATGCTCATGCGCTTGCCGGTGCGCAGGTAAAACGGCACACCCACCCAACGCCAGTTGTCGATCAACACCTTGAGGGCAACGAAGGTCTCGGTGCTGCTGTCGGGCGCAACATTGGCCTCTTCGCGGTAACCCGGCAACTGCTTGCCGCCGACTTCACCCGAGGTGTACTGGCCACGCACCGAGTTGGCCCGTGCGTCTTCCAGCGACCAGGGCCGGATGGCCCCGATCACCTTGGCCTTCTCGCCCCGCACTGCGTCGGCGCCAAAGGCAGCCGGCGGTTCCATGGCGACCATCGCCAGCAACTGGAACAGGTGATTGGGCACCATGTCCCGCAGGGTGCCGGTGTGTTCGAAGAAGCTGCCACGGGTTTCCACGCCGACGGTTTCGGCGGCGGTGATTTGTACGTGGTCAATGTAGTGGTTGTTCCAGAACGCCTCGAACAGCACATTGGAAAAACGGCTGATGAGGATGTTCTGGACGGTTTCCTTACCCAGGTAATGGTCGATGCGGTAGATCTGCTTTTCGCTCATCACCTTGAGCAGGCAGGCGTTCAGCGCTTCGGCAGTGGCGAGGTCGGAGCCGAACGGCTTTTCAATCACCACCCGACGGAACGCCTCCGGGGTTTCTTCCAGCAAGCCGGCCGCGCCGAGGCGCTGCACCACTTCGGCGAAGAAACGCGGCGCGGTGGCGAGGTAAAACACCGCGTTGCCAGTACCGCTGTCGGCAATCTTCTTGCCGATATCGGCGTAGGTGCCGTCGTCGAGGAAATCACCCTCGACGTAGCTGATGCCTTTGGCCAACTGTTCCCACAATGCAGGGTCCAGGGCGTTCTCGGCATTGCCCTTGACCTTGCTGGCGGCCTCGGTGCGAATGAAGTCCTCGAGCTTCTTGGCGAAATCGGCGTCGCTGATGGCGTTGTGATCAACGCCGACAATGCGCAAGCCATCGCCCAGCAGCCCGTCGCGACTGAGGTTGTACAGCGCCGGCATCAGCAGGCGCTTGACCAGGTCACCGTGGGCACCAAACAGAAACAGTGTGGTGGGCGGAGCGGGTTCGGCCTTGGGTTTCTTGCCGTTGGCGGTCATTTTTTGGGAGTCTCCACATGGCCGCCAAAGCCGAAGCGCATGGCAGAAAGCATTTTGTCACCGTAGGTACTTTGCTGGCGGGAGCGGAAGCGTGCGAACAGCGAGTTCGACAGCACCGGAACCGGTACCGATTGTTCCATGGCGGCCTCGATGGTCCAGCGGCCTTCGCCACTGTCGGCGACCGAGCCGGAATACCCGTCGAGCTTCGGATCGGTGGCCAGGGCGTCGGCGGTCAGGTCCAGCAGCCAGGACGACACCACGCTGCCGCGGCGCCAGACTTCGGCGATATCGGCAACATTCAGGTCGAAGCGCTGGTCTTGCGGCAGGTTCTCCGAATTCTTGGTCTTGAGGATGTCGAAACCTTCGGCGAAGGCCTGCATCATCCCGTACTCGATGCCGTTGTGGATCATCTTGACGAAGTGCCCGGAACCGGCAGGCCCTGCGTGGATATAGCCGCGCTCGGCACGGCTGTCCGCTGCGGCGGAACGGTCCTTGGTACGCGGGATGGTGCCCAGGCCCGGTGCCAGGCTTTCGAAGATCGGGTCCAGCAGCTTAACGGTCTCGGCGTCGCCGCCGATCATCATGCAGTAGCCGCGCTCCAGGCCCCAGACGCCGCCGGAGGTGCCGACGTCGACATAGTGCAGGCCTTTTTCCGACAGGGCCTTGGCCCGACGGATGTCATCCTTATAGAAGGTGTTGCCGCCGTCGATGATCACATCACCGTCTTCAAGCAGTTGGCTCAGTTCTTCAATGGTGTTCTCGGTCGGGTCGCCTGCCGGCAGCATCACCCAGATCGCCCGGGGCTTTTGCAGCCCGGCCACCAGGCCTGCCAGGTCAGCAACGCCCGTGGCGCCCTCGCCTGCCAGACCTTTTACGAATGCTTCATTGCGGTCGTAAACCACGGTGGTATGCCCATTGAGCATCAGGCGCCGCGCAATGTTGCCACCCATGCGGCCTAGTCCAATAATCCCCAGTTGCATGTGCTGATGCTCCTTACTACGAATAAATGTGTGTCACAGTTTATAGCGCAATGAGGCTAATGAGGGTTAGTCCAGAGCGGATTGGCATAGTTTCATGACAAAAAGTGGCCATCCTTTCGCCTTCAGTGGGTTAAAAGTCACAACGACCATCAAAAATAAAAAAGTTCCCTTCATTAAAAAAAGAATTCAGAATTGCCCCGACTGTTGCCGAGAGCCTCGATTCAAGCGCTCTGGCACCGCGATAGACCGGCTATTTGCGAGGTAAGCAATGAGCACTGCACACATGACCCGTCCGCCACAGACCCTCTACGTCACCATTCGCCGCGATGAATTGCGCCAGTTGAAAAACGAGCGCGACCAACTGCAGCAGGAAGTCATGCGTTTGCGCTCGCACCTGCAGGGCCAGCTCAATCAGCCGTCCGGCACCCAGCCCGCACTTTGCTGAACGTGGGCTGAACGAACCGTTCAGGAATAACTCACGAAGTTTTCACATCCCCCTCCCGATACTCCCGCCGAATAGGGCCGCGCTACGTGCGCAGGCCCTCTGTTTGCGTGCATCCCTGCGCGTTGACACTGAAATTATCGGGTTGGAGCGCTGGATGGCGATGTTCAAACGCAGCACTACGTCTGCGAAAGGTTTTGATTGGGCCGGCCTCGGCTGGATGTTTCTGTTCTTCTGGTATTTCTCGGGCATTACCCAACTGCTGATCCAACTGACCGGCACCTCCGGCTTCAGTGGTTTCCGCCAGGCATTCTTCATGAGCGCCCTGTGGCTGGCGCCGATGCTGTTGTTCCCGCGTCGCGCGCGCCTGGTGGCGGGGTTGATTGGCGTGGTGCTGTGGGCCTGTTCCATGGCCAGCCTGGGTTATTTCTTCATCTACCAGCAGGAATTCTCTCAAAGCGTCATCTTCATCATGTTCGAGTCGAACATCTCTGAAGCCGGCGAATACGCCACCCAATACTTTGCCTGGTGGATCGTGCTGGCGTTCATTGCCCACACCGCCATGGCCGTTTTCCTGTGGACCCGCGTACGCCCGGTTTACCTGCCACGTGGCCAGGCCATGCTGGCGGCTGCCGCAATCGTGATTGCCATCGTCGGCTACCCGCTGGTCAAGCAGATCGCCAAGAGCGAGACCATGGAACTGGCCATCGACCGCTTCGAAACCCGTATCGAGCCGGCAGTGCCATGGCAGATGATCGTCGCCTACCGCCGCTACACCGAACAACTGGATAACATGCAAGGCATGCTGACCAGCGCCAGCAAGATCCCGCCCCTGACCAACCTCAAGGACAGCATGGCCGGCCAGCCGTCGACCCTGGTGCTGGTGATCGGCGAATCCACCAACCGCCAGCGCATGAGCCTGTATGGCTACCCGCGCAACACCACGCCGGAACTGGACAAGCTGCGGGACCAACTGGCGGTGTTCGACAACGTCATTACCCCGCGCCCGTACACCATCGAGGCGCTGCAACAGGTGCTGACCTTCGCTGACGAAGAAAACCCGGACCTGTACCTCAAGACCCCGTCCATCGTCAGCGTGATGAAGCAGGCCGGCTACAAGACCTTCTGGATCACCAACCAGCAGACCATGACCAAGCGCAACACCATGCTCACGACCTTCTCCGAACAGGCCGACGAGCAGGTGTACCTGAACAACAACCGCAACCAGAATGCGCGCCAGTATGACGGCGACGTGCTGGAGCCGTTTGCCAAGGCCATGTCCGACACCGCCGAACGCAAATTCATCGTGGTGCACCTGCTGGGTACCCACATGAGCTACCAGTACCGCTACCCGCCGACCTTCGACAAGTTCACCGACCGCCAGGGTGTGCCTGAGGGGGTCAGCGACGCACAGTTGCCGACCTACAACAGCTACGACAATGCGGTGCTGTACAACGATTTCGTGGTGTCGAGCCTGATCAAGGACTACGCCAAGACCGATCCAAACGGTTTCCTGCTGTACCTTTCCGACCACGGCGAAGACGTGTTCGATTCGGCCGGCCACAACACCCTGGGCCGCAACGAAGGCAAGCCGACGGCACCGATGTACACCATTCCGTTCATGGCCTACGCATCACCCAAGTGGCGTGAAAGCCATGACTGGAGTTTTGCCGGTGACTTGCAGCGCCCTTACACCAGCTCGCAGCTGATCCATACCTGGGCCGACATGGCCGGGTTGAGCTTCGACGAACTGGACCACAGCAAGAGCCTGGTCAGTGACAGCTTCAAGCCTCGGCCACGGATGATTGGCGACCCGTATGCACGCCAGCAAAAACCGCTGATTGATTTCAGCCTGATCAAGCCCAAGCCAGACGCCGTCAACGTGGTCGTCAAGTAGCTTGAATCGCCCGGGTTTCATCCGCGCAAAGCGGTGAAACCCGATTTGGCGGCAACGTTAAGATAATAATTATTCTCGTTTAGCGCTAAAGTTCCCCGCCTCCTTTCGTCTTTGAGCCAATGGCATTTTTCATAGACGACAAGGAGTTCGCCGCGATGTTCGCGCCTATTACCCGTTCCATGACCTTGACCCTGGGCCTCTTCAGCGTGGTGCTGAGCCCGGACCTGCTGGCCGAAAACGACCCCGACCAGGACTCCCAAGCGCCGGCCAAAGCCCTGGAACTGGGCAGCACCAGCATCACCGCCGAAGGCCTTGGCGCCAACACCGAACACACCGGTGCCTACACCACAGGCTCAATGGGCACCGCCACCCGGCTGAACCTGTCCATCAAGGAAACCCCGCAGTCGGTCTCGGTGATCACCCGCCAGCAGATGGACGACTTCAACCTCAACACCCTGACCGAAGTGATGCGCCAGACCACCGGCGTGGTGGTGCAGCACCTGGACTCCGACCGGGTCGGCTATTCATCGCGCGGCTACGGCATCACCAACTTCCAGATTGACGGCATGCTCAACACCTTCGGCCGCATGAAGTCCGATGCCGACACCATCATCTACGACCGGGTCGAAGTGGTCCGCGGCGCCACCGGCCTGACCACCGGCGCCGGCGACCCCTCGGCCACGGTCAATATGGTGCGCAAACGTCCGACCGCACAGTGGCAGGCCAAGACAGGCGTCAGTGGCGGCTCCCACGACAATTACTACAGCTACCTGGACGTTGGCGGCCCCTTGGCGTTTGATGGGCGCCTGCGCGGCCGCACGGTGCTCGCCTACCGTGACACCCAGTCCTACCGCGACAACTACGCACTGCAACGGGAAGTCGGCTACGGCATCCTCGAAGGCGACCTGACCGACGACACGGTGCTGGCGGTGGGCTTCGATTACCAGAACAAGCATGTGCAGGGCACCGCGTGGGGCACCTTGCCCTACTGGAACAGCGACGGCAGCAAAGCCAGGCTGCCCCGCTCCGCCAACATCGCGGCCCACTGGAGTTCCTGGCCGCTGAAAGATGAAACCACCTTCGCTACCCTCGACCACCGCCTGGCGGGTGACTGGCACCTGAAGGCCGCCTATACCCACCGTGAAAGCGACACCGACGGCAAGGTCTATTACGGCGGCTCAGGCTTCCCGAATGCCGACCGCAGCGGCATGACCGCCTGGACCAGCCACATGCTCGGCACCTCGAAAATGGACGTGGTCGACTTGAACCTGTCCGGGTCCTATGCCCTGCTGGGTCGTGAGCACGAATTGATGGTGGGTTACGGCGAGTCCGAGCAGCGTGACGCTTCGCCACACCTGCGCAGCGGTACGGTGCCGAAGGACTACACCAGCATCGACGATTGGAAACACATGGGCGGGATCGGCAAATTCCCCGACACCAACACCGGCCTCAAGGGCGAACAAGGCAGCACCCGCCAAAAGGCCGGCTACCTGGCCACCCGCCTGAGCCTGACCGATCGCCTGCATGCGGTATTGGGCAGCCGCTACGGCAGCTGGGAGATCGAGAGCACCACCTACAACTACAACAGGGACACTGACCAGTTCCTCGGTACGTCAAAATCCAGCCAGACCCACAACGACATGTGGACACCCTACGCCGGCCTGCTCTACGACCTGACCCCGGAGTACACCGTCTACGCCAGCTACACCGATATCTTCAACCCGCAGGAAGAACGCACCGCCGGCAAGCAATACCTGGAGCCAGTGGTAGGCAGCAACTATGAAGTGGGCATCAAGGGCAGCCTGCTGGAAGAGCGCCTGAACCTGGCGGCCGCGTACTTCTGGAGCAAACAGGACAACGTCGCGGAACTGGACAGTTTGACCCCACCGGATCCGGAGACCGGCGAGCAGTTCTTCACATCCGGCGGCAAAGGCAACAAGGTTCAGGGTTTCGAGGTAGAGGTGTCCGGAGAGGTGCGCCCCGACTGGAACCTGACCGCCGGATACACCTACACCCACTCCCTGAACGGGGACAAGCAGCGCAATAACACCCACCTGCCGCTGAACCTGCTGCGCGTGTCCACGGCCTACCGCCTGCCCGGCGAATGGCACGCGCTGACGGTCGGCGGCGCGGTGAATTGGCAAAGCGACTTCTACGACTTCGCCTATCGCCCGGTTGGCCGGGACACCAATGGAGCCCTGATCAGGGAGCGCACCCGGATCACCCAGCAGGCCTATACCGTGGTCAACCTGATGTCGCGCTATGAGTTCGATGACCACTTGTCGGCGTCACTTAATATCAACAACCTATTTGATAAAAAATATTACGAGCGCGTCGGCTTCTATAACGGCGTGTATTGGGGAGACCCGCGCTCTATCAGCGTTGCACTGGACTGGAAGCTCTGAATTCATCGCTGCTAAAGATTGGAAGTTAACGAAATCGTTAACTTTCGGTCAGCGCGAGGTTAACCCTTACTTAATATCATTGGCCCACAGTCTCCCCATCCCGCCGCTGATGACAACGCGCGGACCCAACACACTTACTGAGACACTGCCATGAAATTTTCGACTGTTATCCTTGCCGGCCTGATGACCATGACTTCCGTAGCCGCCTTTGCAGAAGGCGGCTCAGAGCGTTCGAAGGAGTTCTACAACAACTTCACCTTCGTTCAGCAACAGACTCACGGTGCTGCCCAGCAAACCGCAATGGCTGACGGCAAGACCGAAAAGCCGGCAACGGCCGACCAAACTACCAACACACCGAACAGCTGATTT
The DNA here is from genome assembly GCF_013385455.1 of Pseudomonas sp. G1002. Taxonomy (NCBI): domain Bacteria; kingdom Pseudomonadati; phylum Pseudomonadota; class Gammaproteobacteria; order Pseudomonadales; family Pseudomonadaceae; genus Pseudomonas; species Pseudomonas sp. G1002. The sequence continues at coordinate 23,161 of NZ_JACAPY010000065.1, read as the reverse complement.
ACCCGCAATACCTGTGCTATTCCGCTCTGATAGCCAAGGTCAATTTGGCGCCACTTGCTGGCGCCTTTTTTTTGCCTTTAATTAAATAAACATTAATTAAAGCGGCTTGCTCCAGAACAACATCCGGCCATGTTGCGGATCAAATACCGAATCATCAAACCCAAACTTTCGATACGCCGACTGCGCCACGGCGTTGCCTTCAAGCACCTCGAGGGTGATCTTGCAGCAACCGCGCTGGCGAGCAATTTCCTCGACCTTTTGCAGCATCTTCTGACTCAGCCCCAGGCCACGGAATTGATCCATCACCACCACGTCGTGCACGTTGACCAGCGGGCGGCAGGCAAAGGTGGAAAACCCTTCAAAGCAGTTCACCAGGCCGGCCGGCGTACCGCCGACAAAGGCCAGCACACTGAACGCGTGGGCACGCTTGGCCAGCTCTGCCGGCAGTTGCTGCAAACGGTCGGCCGGCAGGCTGTGGCCACCGCCCATGGGGTCTTCAGCGTAATGATTGAGCACCAGGCCAATGGCCTCGGCGTGTACCGGATTGGTGTAGCTGGCTTGCAGCACCAGGATGTCTGCGCTGTCCATTTCCTTCCTCGTTGACGGTGCGACAGGGACTCGGTCCCCATAAAAGGGCTCGATTGTAAGCGTGGTGCAGGCATTAGATGAAGGAGATTAACTACATTTGCCCGCGTGAAAGCGCGCCAGGCTCGCCAAACCGTGCCAGTTGCATCTCCTGCAGGCGGCTCAGGGTGCGGCGGAATGGAAACTCCAGGTAACCCTCGGTGTAGAGGCTTTCCAGCGGCACCCGGGCCTCGATGTACAGCGGCACCTTGCGGTCGTAGCACTCGTCCACCAGCGCGATGAAACGCCGGACGCTGTCGTCATGCACCGACAGTTCCGGCAGTTCCCGGTCCCCGGCGTCCACCCGTTCGGCAGCGTCTTCGGTGCCCCGGGCGATTCGTCCCGGGCGCTTTTGCGCGCTGAGGTTGGGCACCTCGCCGAGCAAAATGGCCTTGAACCGATCACACAGCAGCATGAAATCCATCGCCGCCAACGGCTGCTCACACAGGTCGGCGTAGCAACACCACAGCACGGTTTCACTGGACTGCACTGCCACGATGGAGCGGTAGCCGACCGCAACCGGGGCGCTGCTCACTGCCTGCCCGGCGCTCAACTGGCGAAACACCTCGGCCAACGCGTCGGGCTGGTCGACCCAGTAACGCTGCAGTGCGGTGCCCGGGTGCAGCCGATGATCCTCCCCGCCATCGACTGCCACCACCCGCATATGCTGTTTGATCGCCTCGATTCCCGGCAGGAAACGATCCCGGTTGAAACCGTCGGCGTACAGCTGGTCCGGTGGCTGGTTGGACGTGCAGACCATCACCACGCCTTCCTCGAACATCACCTGGAACAGCCGGCCGAGGATGATGGCGTCACCAATGTCGTTGACAAACAACTCATCGAAACACAGCACCCGCACTTCCCGGCTCAGTTCGCGGGCCAGGGCCTGCAAGGGATCGTGGGTGCCCGTGAGCTGGAATGAACGCTGGTGCACCCAGCCCATGAAGTGATGAAAATGCTGGCGCCGCGCTGGCACTCCCAGGCTTTGGTAGAACTGGTCCATCAGCCAGGTCTTGCCCCGGCCGACCGGGCCCCACAGGTACACCCCAGTGATGGGCCCAGGGCCGTGGTGCAAGGCCTGATGGCAGTTCTGCAGGGCTTGCACCGCCTCACGCTGGGCGTCGTCGGGGACAAAACCCTGTTCGGTGATGGCGTGCTGATAGGCGGCAAGTGGCGAGTCGAAAGTCATGCCCGGCAGTATGCCATGACGGCTACAGGGAAATATCCAATCGGGCAATCTTGCCGTGTTCATTGAGGCGGAAGGTATAGCGCAGCTCCAGCGGGCTGCCGGGAAAGCTGCCGGTGATCAGGTTGCTGACCAGCACCTTGCCCGTGCGGTGCTGCACATTCAGCACCTGGACCCTGGGCTGGTAACGGCGCCCGGTGTCTTCCATCCAGCGGGCGATGGCGGCGGTACCGACCCGGTGCTCGCCTTCGTCGAACACGTTGGCATCTTCGGCGAAACAGTCGGCCACCAGCGAGGTGTCGCCGGCATTCGCCGCGGCAATGTAGGTTGCAATCGCCGGGGCCAGTTCAGGGGTGGGTTGAGACATGGTGACAGCTCCTTTTTAGTGATTTATGGAGCCATCCTAAAGCAGCGTTGTGTCAGTTCTTGTCAGGAGTGAACGGCCCGGATTCATTCTGTTCCATCAGCTTGCGCCAGCCCCGCAGCCAGTCGCTGCGGCGCCCCGGATAACGTTCACCTTGCAGGCGCGCGGCGGCCACTCGGTCGGTGCGGAAGGTGCGATAGGCCCCACGCAATTCACACCACGCGACGATCACCCGCACTTCGTTGAGAAAGCCCAGGGCCAGGGGCCAGATCAGGCGCTGGCTGGCGGTCTGGCTGGCATCGGCGTAGTCGATGTGCAGCTTGGCCTGGCCGCGAATGGCCTCGCGGAACACATTCAACGGCACGCGATTTTCCGGGTAACCGAAGCCTGGCGGGCCCGGCAGCACCGTCGGATTGCGCAAGGCTTCCTGGGCAGCCGGGTCAAGCACGTCGGCGATCTTTGCAAGCGCATTGGCCGCCGCCTGGCTCAGTACGTCATCACCGCGCTGGTCGACATACCGCAAGCCCAGCACGATGGCTTCGGTCTCGTCGGCATTGAGCATCAGCGGCGGCAGGAACAGGCCCGCACGCAGCACATAGCCCACGCCCGCCTCGCCGTAGATCGGTGCGCCCAACGCGGTCAGTTCGGCGATATCGCGGTACAGCGTGCGCTCGGAAATCTCCAGTTCTGCCGCCAGCACGGCGGCCGTCACCGGGCGTTTTTTGCCCCGCAGGACTTGCAACAAGGTCAACAGACGACTGGTACGCGACACGTTGATCATGCTCGAAAAAGAAAGGTGGCGCAGCTTAGCAGAGGCCTCCGTCAGAAAGTGTCAGGAGCAGGCACCCTTCCCTTCAGCCGCCAAAAAAGCCCCTTGACGAAATATATGACTCGCATCATATTTAATAGATGTTGCGAAACATTTAAACCAACCACAGCGTCAGGAGTTTCGGTATGCGCAATAAAGTCTTTGGCCGTCGCAGCGGCCTGCGGGTTTCAGAGCTGGCCCTGGGTACCGCCAATTTCGGCACAGGCTGGGGCCACGGCGCCGAGCGCGAAGAGTCCAAGCGAATCTACGACGGCTATCTGGAGGCCGGCGGAAACTTCCTCGATACCGCCAACGGCTACCAGTTCGGCCAATCGGAAGTACTGCTCGGCGAGTTCATTGCCTCGGAACGCGACCGCCTGGTGATCGCCAGCAAATACACCCTGCGCACCCAGCCTCAAGACGAAGGCACCCTCAAGCTTGGCAACAACCGCAAGAACATGGTGCGCGCCGTCGAAGAAAGCCTGAAACGCTTGAACACCGACCACATCGACCTGTTCTGGGCGCATATCAGCGACAACGTCACGCCGATGGAAGAGATCCTGCGGGGTTTTGATGACCTGGTGCGTGCCGGCAAGATCCACTACGCCGGGCTGTCCAACTTCCCCGCCTGGCGCATTGCCCGCGCCGACCTGCTCGCTGAAGTGCGCGGCTTTGCACCCCTGGTAGCGATCCAGACCGAATACAGCCTGGCCGAACGCACCGCTGACCGCGAGCTGCTGCCCATGGCCGAGGCCCTGGGCCTGGCCGCGACTTTATGGTCACCGCTGGGGGGTGGTTTTCTGACCGGGAAGTACCGCAACAGCCAGGACGATACCCGCGCCAGCAAGCTGGGGATTTTGGTCCACGCTGAAAAAAGCGCACGGGAAACCGCAGTGCTCGACACCCTGCTGGCGGTTGCCGGTGAACTGGACGCCACGCCGACTCACATCGCCATTGCCTGGCTGCGGGAAAAGGCCCGTCGTTCCACTACCGCGCTGATCCCGATCCTGGGGCCGCGTACCCGCGAACAGCTGGACGGCACCCTGGGTGCGTTGAGTGTGCAACTCTCGGCTGAGCAAGTGGACCGTCTGGATGCTGCCAGCGCGATACCGCTGGGCGTGCCCCACGAGATGATCGCGGAGCGCTTCCCACGTTATACGGACGATGATGCACAAGACCTGCGCTGGCCGCCGGTTATCTAAGACCCGTTGTGGCGAGGGAGCTTGCTCCCGCTGGGCTGCGTAGCGGCCCCAAAATCTTGGGAGCGCTGCGCACTCCAGCGGGAGCAAGCTCCCTCGCCACAGATGCAGTACTCAGCCTCAGTTATGCGAGGCTTTTGCTCACCACTTCAAACACATCGCTGGACAGCTCGCCCGAAGCGCGAATCCGCTCCAGCTCGCCTTTCATCAGCGCCTGCCGCACGCTGTCGTACTTGCGCCAGCGGGTCAACGGCGCCAATTGCCGCGAAGCAATCTGGGGGTTGAAGCCATTCAACTGGATCACCAGGTCCGCCAGGAACCGATAGCCCGAACCATCCGCCGCGTGGAAGTTGATCAGGTTCTGCCCGGCAAACGCGCCCACCAGTGCCCGCACCTTGTTCGGGTTCTTGATGTTGAACGCAGGGTGCTGCATCAACGTCTTGACCCGCTCCAGCGCGCCCGGCAAACCATTGCCCGCCTGCACGCTGAACCACTGGTCCATGACCAGCGGGTTGTCCTTGAAGTTCTCGGCAAACACCGCCAGCGCCTTGGCTTTCTCTTCTTCGAACGGCGAGTTGACCAGCACCGCCAGGGCCGTCAGGCGCTCGGTCATGTTGTCGCACGCGTCGAACTGTTCAAGGGTCGCCGCCAGCACTTCCGGCTTGCCGCTGAGCATCAGGTACGACAGCGCAATGTTCTGCAAGGCGCGACGGGCAAAGTGTTCCGCCTCGGCCACGTACGGGGTTTTCTTCGACAGGTCGCGATTGGCCTGGTAACGCAGCCACAGGCCTTCGAACAGGTTGTCGGCCAACTGCTTGCGAGCAAACTCGCGGGCCGCGTGGATGGCGTCGACATCCGCCACTTCGCTGATTTCGGTCAGGTAGGCTTCGCTCGGCAGCGAGAGCATCTCGGCGACCATCGCCTGGTCCAGGCTTTCGTCGCTCAATACGCTGCGCAGTGCAGTGATCAGGCGTTGATCCAGCACCAGCGCCTTGCCCTGCTGATGTTGGGCGATCAGCTCCTGCAACACCTGCACCGACAGCTGCTGGCCGGCGTCCCAGCGATTGAAGCCATCGCTGTCGTGCTGCATCAGGAACATCAGTTGGTCGCGGTTATACGGGAAGCTCAGCTTCACCGGCGCCGAGAAGCCGCGCAGCAGCGACGGCAGCGGGTGCTCGGCGATGTCGACAAAGGTGAAGGTCTGTTCGGCTTCGGTCACCGAGATCACGCGGGACGTGGCGCCGGCAGCGGTTTCACCGGCCAGGCGCAAGGCGATGCCCGCGCCCTTCCCGTCCAGCAGGCCCAGCTCAACCGGAATCACGAACGGCAGTTTTTCCACCTTGTCCGGGGTTTCCGGGCAGCTTTGACGGAAGGTCAGGCTGTAGGTTTTAGCCACCGCGTCGTAGGACTCGCTCACCGCCAGGCGTGGCGTACCGGCCTGGCTGTACCAGCGCTTGAACTGGGTCAGGTCAGCGCCGTTGGCGTCTTCCATGGCCTTGATAAAGTCATCGCAGGTCACAGCCTGGCCGTCGTGGCGTTCGAAGTACAGGTCGCTGCCTTTGCGGAACCCTTCGGCGCCGAGCAAGGTTTGGATCATACGGACGACTTCCGAGCCCTTTTCGTACACGGTCAGGGTGTAGAAGTTGGAGATCTCGATAAAGCCGTCCGGACGCACGGCGTGGGCCATGGGACCGGCATCTTCGGCGAACTGGTGAGTGCGCAGATAAGCCACGTCCTGGATGCGCTTGACGGTGGCCGAGTTCATGTCGGCAGAGAACTGCGAATCACGGAACACCGTGAAGCCTTCCTTCAGCGACAGCTGGAACCAGTCGCGGCAAGTCACGCGGTTGCCCGACCAGTTGTGGAAGTATTCGTGGGCAACGATCGCCTCGACTCGCTGGTGCGCGGCGTCGGTGGCGGTTTCGGCACGAGCCAGCACGGCGCTGGAGTTGAAGATGTTGAGGCCCTTGTTTTCCATGGCGCCCATGTTGAAGTCGTTGACCGCGACGATCATGAAGATGTCGAGGTCGTACTCACGGCCATAGACTTCCTCGTCCCAGCGCATGGATTTCTTCAGGCTGTTCATGGCGTGCTGGCACTTGTCGATGTTTTCCGGCTCGACATAGATACGCAGCGCCACGGTGCGCTCGGTCATGGTGGTGAAGGTGTCTTCGACACACCACAAATCACCGGCCACCAGTGCAAACAGGTACGCCGGCTTCTTGAACGGATCTTCCCAGGTCGCCCAGTGCCGGCCGTCTTCGCCAGGGCCGGAAGCAATCGGGTTGCCGTTGGACAGCAACACCGGGTAGCTGTGTTGCTCGGCGATCACCGTGGTGGTGAACACGCTCATCACGTCCGGACGGTCGAGGTAATAGGTGATCTTGCGGAAACCCTCGGCCTCGCACTGGGTGCAGAACATGCCGCCGGATTTGTACAGGCCTTCCAGGGCGGTATTGGTTTCCGGGTGGATCTTCACCGTGGTGTCGAGGGTGAAGGTCGCGCTGGTGGGGTGCACGGTCAGGTGGCTGTCGCTCAACTGGTAGTCGGCGTCGGTCAGTTCCTGGTCGGCCAGGTTCACCGACAACAGCTCCAGTTGCTGCCCGTCCAGCACCAGCGGCGGCAAGCCGGCGCCGCGCTCGGGGTTGCGGCGCATCACCAGCTGCGCGTGGACCAGGCTATGGTCCTCGAACAACTCGAAGGTCAGGTGCGTCTCGTCGATCAGGTAGTCCGGCGCCTGATAGTCCTTCAGGTAAATCATCTTCGGCTGTTCGGTGCGCATGTCTGTCGTCCTTCTACTGATGCACGGCGAGCTGGTAGGCCGTGTATTTACGAATATTGATCACGCCGGTATCGAAGATCAGGTATTGGCCCTTGATCCCCATCAGCGTGCCTTCGGCAATCGGGTTCTTGTCCAGGTTGAAGCTGACGATCTTGGTCGGATACTGCTCGATCGGGTAGCGGATTTCGATCGGTTCGATGTCGGTCACCGGTTGGATGGCCTGCAGGCCAAAGCGTTCCTGCAAACCGAGCATGCCTTCGGCACAGCTGGCGAACAGTTCGTCACGCACCTGCGCAAGGTCGACGGCCTGCGCGTCGCCCTTGAGCAGCGCGCGCCAGTTGGTCTTGTCGGCCACCTGGCTGCGGAACAGGTCCTCGACGAAGCCCGACTGCTGGCGCGTGGCAACGCGCATGATCGGCAGCGCCTGGCTGGCGCCCTGGTCGAGCCAGCGGGTCGGCAGCTGGCTGGCGCGGGTGATGCCGACCTTGATCCCCGACGAGTTCGCCAGGTACACCACGTGGTCGGTCATGCAGAATTTTTCACCCCAGGCCGGATCGCGGCAGGTGCCGGCGTCGTAATGGCAGCGCTCGGGGCTCATGATGCACAGGTCGCACTGGGCCAGTTTGGTCATGCACGGGTAGCAGTAACCCTGGCTGAAACTGGTCTTGGTCTTGCGACCGCAATGGGTGCAATGGATCGCACCGAGGTATTCCAGGCGCACGGTAGTGCCGATCAATGGATTGACCGGCACCTCGGTGTCGCCCAGGCGAAACGCGTATTGAACGGTCGGCTCACCCAGCTGCGCCGACATCTTGCTGACTGCACCACGGCCAATCTCAATCAATGGATGGCATCCGACTTGAACAGGATGTTCGGCACCGGCGCCGACTTGGAGGCGCATTCCTGCGGGCCCATGTAGCCGGTGCGCTGGTCTTCCGGCAGGTTCTGCAGTTCCCAGGCGATCACCGCCTGCAACGACAGTTCACGCTGCTCGGCGGTGAGCTTGCGGCCATCGGACCATTTGCCGATTTCCACGGCGAGCTTGAGGCTCTCGTAGATGTCCGGGGTGATGTTTTCGATCATTTCGACAAAAGAGGACATAAGACTCTTCCTTAACTAAATAGGAGACATTTTGCGGCGGCTGTACAAGCCACCCAACAAACCGGTCAGGCAACCCATCACCAGGCCACCCACGTGGGCCGCGTTGGCGATTTCGCCGAAGCCGATCATCGAGACCAGGCCCGACAGGCACAGCACCAGCCACACCAGCATCATCACCAACACCCCGCGAGGCAGGCGATACACCGGATTCGGCGACACCCACTGATAGATCCAGCAATGCCCGAGCAAGCCATACAGCACGCCGGACAACCCGCCAAACAGGCCGGGACCACCAAAATAGTATTGAGCGTAGTTCGACACCAGGCTGAACAGCAGGGTCAGGCCCAGCAGGTTGATGCTGCCCTGGCGCAACTCGATGCGTCGCCCCAGCTCCCAGTACCACATGCCGTTCATGGCCAGGTGCAGGATGCCGAAGTGGATCAACATCGGCGTGACGAGGCGCCACCACTGTCCCGACGCCAGGCTGTCGGTCAATGGCGTGAAACGGATGTACTCGCCTGCCACGCTGAACGGCAGGAACGTCAGCCAGCTCATGGCTTGCAGGTTATCCCCCAGCAACGTAACGGCGCCGACGATGATGCTCAGCAGCAACACCAACGCGGTCACCGGGCTGTGGCGAAGCTGCTGGGCAAACCCGGGACGCCTGGTCGACGTCGCCTGCTCGGGAATGTCCAGTTGCTGGTCCGGGTCACCGGCCGGAAAGCGCTGGTACAGGACCTTCACGTCTTCACTGATGGAGTCAGGCACCCACAGCACCTGCTCCCCGGCTTCTTCGCTGACGCGATGGGGCACTTGCATGCGTTGCAGAAGCTTGACGAAACCACTCAAATCCACCGCCAGCGGCAGGCGTAATACAGCAACGGTACTCATGAAATAACCTCAGGGCGCTCGACATCGACCCAAACAAATTTACGCGGGTCCAGGCGGGTTTCCTGATCCAGCCGGTACGCCACCAGCTTGCCGTACAGCACCGCGCTGTAGTCCAGGCAGGCCAGGTTCGGGCGGATCGGCGCCGGTTTGCCGCTGCGCCAGTAGTGGCCGACGAACAGCAATGGCTCGTCGACGCCGTAGCGCAGCAGGGAATTCTTTTCAGTGGACGACAGCGGCGTGGCGGCCACAGGTTCCGGCAGCGCATCGGGCTGGAACACGATATCGCCGTAGGTCTTCGGGTCGTCTTCCCAGAACTTGGTACGGAAGAACGAGCGCGTCAGGCCGTCGCCGCCGGTCAGGGTCAAGCCGTCCGGCAGGCGCATGTCGGTGCCGCGCAACAGGCGGTCGAAGGCATTGCTGGCGAAACTGCCAGGCACGGCGGCGGCTTGCAGGAAGTGTTCGTCGATGCAGCCGTCCGGGAAATGCGCGCGCAGGGGCTCGATAAAGCCATTGTCCCAGCAAGCGTGCACTACGCGGAATCGCCCGGCGTCGACAAACAGCGGCATGTCATAGAACCAGCCGAGGAAATCGTGCCAGTCTGCCGGGTGCTGTTCGAACTGGGTCAGGGTCTCGTGGATCAACCGGGCGTGGCGTGGCGTGTGCTCGCGCACAAACTGCTTGCCGCTGCCTGGGGCGGCGGGCGTGCTCCAGCCCAGCGCGTTGAACTCATGGTTGCCCATGATGCACAGTGCCTGGCCGGCCTCGGTCATGTCGTGGACGATATGCAGCGCCTCGCGAATGCGCGGGCCACGGTCGATGATATCGCCGAGGAACACGGCCATTCGCGACGGATGGCGCCAGGTACCGCCCTGCTTGTGGTAACCCAACCGGTCGAGCAAGTGCTCAAGGGTATGAGCGCAACCGTGCACGTCACCAATCAGGTCGTAGCTACGCGCGGGATCGAGCATCAGTCGCCTCCACCCCCCAAGCGGCTGCCCCAGCCCAGCTTGGTCCGGCACACTTCGTAGTAGTTGTGGTCCAGCGGGTGGATCAACCGCAACTTCTGTGCCTTTTTGCTCACGGTGATGGTGTCACCGGGGGCGCAGGTGAAATGGTTCTGCCCGTCGCAGGAGACTTGCGGGTAGATCTGCATGTCTTTTGACACCACGATTTTCAGCTCACTGTTGCCATCGACCACGATAGGCCTGCTGGACAACATATGGGGATACATCGGCACGATCACAATGGCATCCAGCTTGGGATGCATGATCGGCCCACCGGCCGACAGCGCGTAGGCCGTGGACCCGGTCGGCGTGGCGACGATCAGGCCGTCGGCCTTCTGGCTGCACACGAACTGGCCGTCGATGTACAACTCGAACTCGATCATCCGCGTCGACTTGCCGGGGTGCAGCACCACGTCATTGAGGGCGTCGCCCTGGCCGATGGCTTCGCCGTGGCGGCGCACTTCGGCTTGCAGCAGGAAGCGGTTTTCCACCAGGTAATGGCCGTCCAGCACCTTGGCCACTTCGACTTCCAGCTCGTCGGGGCGAATATCGGTGAGGAACCCCAGGCTTCCACGGTTGATCCCCAGCACCGGCACGTTATGCCGCGCCAGCGCCCGGGCGGCGCCCAGCAGGCTGCCGTCGCCGCCCACCACGATCACCATGTCGCAGACTTCACCGAGCATCTTGCGCGACGAGGTCTGCAGGCCATGGCCCGGGAGGATTTCAGCGATGGTGTCTTCGAGGATCACGTGCAGGTGGCGCTCGAGCAGAAACTTTTTCAGTCGGCGGACGGTGTCCAGCACCTGGGTACTGCCCAGGCGACCGATAATGCCGATATTGCGAAATTGCTCCATGGGGCTCCTGCGGGGTTCGGGTTCTGCAAAAAAGAACGATTATGGGCGAAAGCCGGCGTTACACAAAATCCTTTGTCGCCGCAAACCCCAGACGACAACGGTTCTCAGCCCCCTTCCCGGCTGTAAAAGGCTATGCTCGGACCATGACCCTGTTCCCTGATTTGCAGCACCTGCCCCGCCAACTGCGTCACCCCGAGGTGCGCGATCTCGCGTGGGTGATGCTCGCCCCGCCGATGCTCGCGCAAACGCCGTGGCCACAACGCCACCCGCTGACCGGCAGCGACTGGGTGCAGGCCCCGCATTTGCTGGAGCAGTGGCTGCGCCAGCTGGACCAGGACAGCAGTGCCTTGCTGCATTGGCTGAGCCAGGCACGCACCCGCCGGCTGGGGTTGTATTACGAACGGCTGTGGCAATTCGCCGTGCAGCATGCGCCGGGCGTGGAGCTGCTGGCGGCCAACCTGCCGATCCGCCAGGCCGGGCATACCCTGGGCGAGCTGGACATGCTGCTGCGCGACCGTGACGGTGTGCATCATCTGGAACTGGCGATCAAACTCTACCTCGGGCCCCAGGACGGTAATGGCCGGGACACCGCGCAATGGCTCGGCCCCGGCTGTCATGACCGGCTCGACCGCAAGCTGGCGCACCTGGCCCAGCACCAACTGCCGATTTCCGCCCGGCCGGAGAGCCGCGAGGTCCTGGCCGCGCTGGATATCCAGGCTTTTGATGCCCATCTGTGGCTGGGCGGGTATCTGCTCTACCCATGGCCGGGCATGGCGCAGGCCCCGCAGGGCGCGCATCCCCAACACCTGAATGGCCGTTGGCTGCATCAGCGCGATTGGTCGAGGTTTATCGAGCAAAGCCCGGCAGGACGCTGGCAACCGCTGCCCCGCCACGCATGGCTGGCGCCGGCGCACTACCCGGCGGACGAAGCCTGGGACGCGGCCCGGATGCAGCACTGGCTAACCGAACTGGACCCCATGGCGCCCGCGCAGTTGCTGGTGCGCCTGGTGGAAAACAGCGAAGGCGAATGGGAAGAAGCCGAACGGTTGTTTCTGGTGGCGGATCTTTGGCCGAACGTGCCGGCGCTTACAGGTTATCGATATGCCGATAGTCAATCTGTAACCCCATAGCCAGCTGCTTTGAACGGCCCAACCGAATCGGGCCGCGCTCGATGTCCACCAGCAAGCCCGGGCAGTCCAGCGGCGGCAGCCCTGCCACATCTTTCAGCCGTCCATCGGTGATCACCAGCAACCGCTGCTGCTCCACCGGGTAACGCTTGCGACGAGCCGCCAACCAGTGCCCCGCTTCGTTCAGCGCTGCCAACAATGGCGTGCCACCGCCTGCACCGAGGCCATCAAGCCAATGACCCAGCCCTTTTGCCGCCTTTAATCCCTGCACCTGCCACTTTGGCGATTGCCCGCTCGCGGTGAGCAACGCCATGCGCGCCCGCTGTCGATAGGCATCGTCGAACAGTTGGGCCAGTAATCCCTTGGCATCACTCAGCGCCTGATGCCGCCGGGTTGAGGCCGAAGCATCGACAATCACCAGCCACAGCTCATGGGGCGTACGGCTACGCAGTTGATACAGCAAATCTTCGCGGCGTTGCGGCCGCCCGCCGAGCAAGGTACCCGGCCAGTTGATCGAACCTTCGGCCGCGCTGCGCGCCTGGCCACGCCGGCCCTTGTTCAGTCGACCCGCCTTGGGCCGTGCATCCGCCCCCGCGTCAGGTTTGGGGCGGATGCCTAGGGCTTTTTTGGCCAGGTGGGCACATCACGGCGAGCACCTATCGGCAAGGCGGGTGCGGGCATGTCGCCCCATTGGCCCTGGTCTTCAGGTGCATCATTGGGCTTGGGTGATTGACCGCCAGCGGGCGGCGTTGCAGGCGGGGATTGCTCCTGACGACGATGGCGCAGGGCAAATTCCGCGACCGCTTCGATATCTTCTTCGCTGATAGCCGTCGCGCCCCGCCAGGCCGTATGGGCACGTGCGCCACGCAGCCAGACCAGGTCGGCGCGCAAGCCATCGACGCCGGCGGCAAAGCAGCGCTCGGTAATCTGCGCCAGCGCCTGGTCATCCAACGGGATGCTATCCAGCAATGCGCGGGCCCGGGTGCAACGCTCGCGCAACGCGGCCTGCCGGTCGGCCCATTGCCCGCAGAAACCCTGAGGGTCGCTGTCGAAATCCAGGCGGCGACGGATGATCTGCCCGCGTTCGGCCGGCTGGGTGTGCCCGCTCAGCGCTACGTTGAAACCAAACCGGTCGAGCAATTGCGGGCGCAGCTCGCCCTCTTCCGGGTTCATGGTGCCGATCAGTACAAAACGCGCCGAATGCCGGTGGGAAATCCCGTCGCGCTCGATCAGGTTGGTGCCGCTGGCGGCCACGTCCAGCAGCAGGTCCACCAGGTGGTCGGGCAGCAGGTTGACTTCATCGACATAGAGCACGCCGCCGTCGGCCTTGGCCAGCACGCCGGGGGAAAACTGTGCGCGGCCCTCACTGAGTGCCGCGTCGAGATCGAGTGTGCCCACCAGCCGCTCCTCGGTGGCGCCCAACGGCAGCGTGACGAACTGGCCGCTGGCGAGCAGGTCCGCCAGGCCACGGGCCAGGGTGGACTTGGCCATGCCCCGCGGGCCTTCGATCAGCACACCGCCGATTTTCGGGTCGATGGCGGTCAGGCACAGGGCCAGTTTCAAGTCGTCGGCGCCGACCACGGCGGACAGCGGGAAATGTGGAATGTCGGTCATCAACTGCCTTCTTCTATATCCAACAACAGGTTTTCCAACGCCTCGCGGTACGCCCCAGGCTCCTGCCACATGCCGCGTTGCTGGGCTTCGAGCATGCGTTCGGTCATGTCCCGCAGGGCATCCGGGTTGTGCTGCTGCACAAAGGCGCGGGTGTCCGGGTCCAGCAAGTAGGCATCCGCCAGCAACGCGTATTGATGATCGTCGATCAACGCCGTCGTAGCGTCGAACGCGAACAGATTATCCACGGTGGCCGCCATCTCGAACGCGCCTTTATAGCCGTGGCGCTTCACCCCTTCGATCCACTTCGGGTTGGCCGCCCGGGCACGAATCACCCGGTTCAACTCTTCCTTCAACGTGCGGATCTTCGGCAGGTCCGGCTGGCTGTGGTCACCATGATAGCTGGCAGCCTTGTCGCCGCTCAGGGTTTCCACGGCGGCGAGCATGCCGCCCTGGAATTGGTAGTAATCATTGGAGTCCAGCAGGTCATGCTCGCGGTTGTCCTGGTTTTGCAACACCGCCTGCACCTGGCTCAAACGCTGGGCAAACTGTTCGCGGGCGGCGGTGCCTTCGTCGGAGCCGCCATAGGCGTAGCCGCCCCAGTTCAGGTAAACCTCCGCCAGGTCTTCGCGGCTCTGCCACAAGCGCCCATCAATCGCGCCCTGCACGCCGGCACCATAGGCACCGGGCTTGGCACCGAAGATCCGCCAACCAGCCTGCTTCGCCGCCGCGTCCTCGTCCAGGCCCGACAGGCGCAAGGCCTCGCGCTCACTGCGCACCTTGGCCGCCAGAGGGTTCAGGTCGTCGGGTTCGTCCAGCGCCGCCACGGCTTGCACCGCCGCGTCGAACAGGCGGATCAGGTTGGCGAATGCATCGCGGAAGAATCCCGACACGCGCAAGGTCACATCCACCCGTGGCCGGTCCAGCAGGCTGATGGGCAGGATTTCAAAGTCATCCACCCGCTGGCTGCCCGTGGCCCACACCGGGCGCACGCCCATCAGCGCCATGGCCTGGGCAATGTCGTCGCCGCCGGTGCGCATGGTGGCAGTGCCCCACACCGACAGGCCGAGTTGGCGCAAGTGGTCGCCATGGTCTTGCAGGTGACGCTCAAGGATCAGGTTCGCCGACTGGAAGCCGATGCGCCAGGCAGTGGTGGTGGGCAGGTTGCGCACATCCACCGAGAAAAAGTTGCGACCGGTGGGCAACACGTCCAGGCGGCCCCGGCTCGGCGCGCCGCTGGGCCCGGCCGGGACGAAGCGCCCGTTCAAGGCATCCAGCAACCCGCGCATTTCCGCCGGGCCGCAGGCATCCAGGCGTGGCGCGACGACGATGCGCAAGCTCTCGATCACCGCCTTGACGTCTTCCCAGCCGGGCTCTTCAAGCTGCTCCACGGCACCTTCCAGCGCCTGCTCGATCAAGCGCGCGGCATACAGCTCCAGGCGTTCACGGGTGTCGCCGGCGGTGCGCCACAACTGCGTGTCGATCTTCTGCAACACCACTGGCCGGCGCCCCGTCCACGGCTCGGCCAGGGCGCAGTCCAGCGGATCGAAGCCCAGGTCGAAGGCCTTGGCCAATACCCGCAGCAGGCTCGATTGCGGCCCGCGCCCATCGCCACGCGGAATACGCAACAACGCCAGCAAGGTGTCGATGCGCAAGCGGCCCTCGGGTGACTCGCCGAAAATGTGCAGGCCATCGCGAATCTGCGACTCCTTCAAGTCACACAGGTAGGTGTCCAGGCGCGGCAGCCAGATCGCCGCATCGGCGTCGCTGTCGAGGTTTTCGTCCAGGGCCAGTTCCTGGTCGATGCGGGTTTCGCGCACCAGCTTGAGGATGTCCTTTTGCAGCTCGCGGGCACGCCGTGGGTCGAGCAGTTGTGCCTCGTAATACTCGTCGGCCAGCAACTCCAGGTCGCGCAGCGGCCCGTAGGTTTCGGCGCGGGTCAGCGGCGGCATCAGGTGGTCGATGATCACGGCCTGGGTGCGGCGCTTGGCCTGGGCGCCCTCGCCCGGGTCATTGACGATAAACGGGTAGATATTCGGCAGCGGCCCCAGTAGTGCGTCGGGCCAGCAGTTCTCGGAAAGCCCGACGCCCTTGCCCGGCAGCCATTCCAGGTTGCCGTGCTTGCCAACGTGGATCACGCCGTGGGCGCCGTAGGTGTGGCGCAACCAGAAGTAGAACGCCAGGTAACCGTGGGGCGGCACCAGGTCCGGGTCGTGATAGACCGCACTCGCGTCCACCTGGTAGCCCCGGGCCGGCTGGATGCCGACGAAGGTCAGGCCCAAACGCAGGCCCGCGATCATCATGCGCCCGTCGCGGAACATCGGATCGCTATGAGGTGTACCCCAGCGTGCCAACACGGCCTGGCGATTGGACTCGGGCAAGCGGTTGAACATCGCCTCGTAGTCATCCAGCGCCAGGCTCTGATGACACGGACGCAAGTCGAGGCTGTCCAGGTCGTTGCTGACGCCGCCCAAGAGCGCCTGGATCAGTGCCGTTCCGCTTTCCGGCAGCTCGTCCGGCAGCGGATAACCTTGGATTTTCAGTGCCCGCAGGATATTCAGCGCGGCGGCTGGGGTGTCGAGACCCACGCCGTTGCCGATACGTCCGTCCCGGGTCGGGTAGTTGGCGAGGATCAGCGCGATACGCTTTTCGCCATTCGGCACCCGCGCCAGTTCGACCCAGCGCCGCGCCAGTTCGGCGACAAAGTCCATGCGCTCCGGCTGTGCGCGATAGCACACCACATCCGACTGGCTGCGCTCGCTGCGCCAGGCCAGGTCCTTGAAGCTGATGGGCCGGCTGATGATGCGCCCGTCCAGCTCCGGCAAGGCAATGTGCATCGCCAGGTCCCGAGGGCCGAGGCCTTGCTCGCTGGCCTGCCAGCCGGGCTCGTTGTCCTGAGCGCAAATCGCCTGGATCACCGGGATATTGCGGCGAAACGGCCGCAGGTGCGGCGCTTCGGGGCTGGACTGGGCAAAACCGGTGGTGTTCAGAATCACCGAGGCGTGCACCTCGTCCAGTAAATCCTCGACCACGGTCAGGCAGCCGGGCTCTTTCAAACTGGCCACCGCCATCGGCAGCGGGTTGAGACCCGCGGCCTGCAAGCGCTGGCAAAAAACATCAATAAAGCCGGTGTTGGCCGCCTGCAAATGGGAGCGGTAGAACAGCACCGCCGCCACGGGAAAATCAGCTTGCCAGTCAGCCTGCCAATCGTTGAGGCGGGCATTGGCTTTATGCGGGTGATAAATCGCCGTGCGCGGCATGGTTTGCGGCTCGCTCCAGGCGTAATCGCGGCCAAGGTAGCCGGCGGCCAGGCAACGATAGAAATCCAGCGCATTACCCAAACCACCCTGGCGCAGGAAGTGCCAGAGCCGGTCACGTTCCTCGGCGCCCACGGTGCTGAGGCCACTGAGTTCCGGGTCCGGGCGATCATCCCCCGGCACCAGGATCAGCTGCACGCCGCGCTCGGCCAACTCCACCAGGCGCTCGATACCGTAGCGCCAATAACCGATGCCGCCGTGCAGCGAAATCAGGATGACCTTGGCGTGGCGCAGCACCTCGTCCACATACAGGTCGACCGAAGCATGGTTCTGCACCTGCATCGGGTTGGCCAGGCGCAGGCTCGGGTAATCCTCGGGCAACTGCTGGGCCGCTTCGGCCAGCAGCGCCAGGCTGGAATCACCGCTGCACAGGATCACCAGCTCGGCGGGGGTTTGCCCAAGGTCGGCGATGTTGTCATCCGAAACGAAACCGCCGGGCTGGGTCCTGAGCAGATGCATGGTTTAAACGCTGAGGGCAGCGCGCAGTTGCGCTTCGAGCAAGGCGGCGTCGAGTTCCTGGCCGATCAGCACCAGGTGCGTGGCGCGCGGCTCATCGGCGCGCCAGGCGCGGTCGAAGTGCTTGTCGAAACGCGTGCCCACGCCCTGGATCAGCAGGCGCATCGGTTTGTTCGGGATCGCCGCGAAGCCCTTGACCCGCAGGATGCCGTGCTTGACCACCAGTTGGGTCAGGGCGTCCAGCAGCAGGCTTTCGTCGGCCTGGGGCAGTTCGATGGAGATGGAGTCGAAGGCATCGTGGTCGTGGTCGTCTTCACCTTCGTGGTGATGATCGTGATGGCTGTGGCGGCCATCGATGTGTTCTTCCGAGCCCGCGCCCAGGCCGATCAATACGTCCAGCGGCAGGCGACCGCTGCTGGCTTCGATGATTTTTACCGCCGGCGGCAGTTCTTCTGCCACTTCCAGGCGCACACGGGCCAGGTCTTCAGGGCTGATCAGGTCGGACTTGTTGAGGATCACCAGATCGGCGCTGGCCAGTTGGTCAGCGAACAGCTCGTGCAGGGGGGATTCGTGGTCCAGGTTCGGGTCGAGCTTGCGCTGGGCGTCAACCTGGTCCGGGAAGGCGGCGAACGTGCCGGCGGCCACGGCTGGGCTGTCGACCACGGTGATCACGGCGTCAACGGTGCAGGCGCTGCGGATTTCCGGCCACTGGAACGCCTGGACCAAGGGTTTTGGCAGGGCCAGGCCCGAGGTTTCGATGAGGATATGGTCGAGGTCGCCGCGACGGGCCACCAGTTCGCGCATCACCGGGAAGAACTCTTCCTGGACCGTGCAGCACAGGCAGCCATTGGCCAATTCGTAGACGCGGCCGTTCGCCTCTTCTTCGGTACAGCCGATGGAGCATTGCTTGAGGATTTCACCGTCAATGCCCAGCTCGCCGAACTCGTTGACGATCACCGCGATACGGCGCCCCTGGGCGTTATCCAGCATGTGGCGCAGCAAGGTGGTCTTGCCCGAGCCGAGGAAGCCTGTAACGATGGTGACGGGGAGTTTGGCCAGTGTTTTCATCGGATGCCCTTTGGGGCGGGCATACGGGACGAGTGGCCCTGCGCGGGTGCGCAGAAGCAGAATTCGCCACCGGATCACCCCGCCCGGTTGAAGTAGAAAATCGGTTGCGAGGCAGGTCTCCTGGCTTGGGGCTTGCCGGCGGTGATGCCGGCGCTGGCTGCGCCTTCCCGCCTTGTTCAGGCAGTGGCGTGGCAGTCAGATAAACCCTTTACAGTTGCGGGGGCAGCCGCGGCATTGACCGCGTTCCCTTCTTAGCTTCGGCCTGGGCCGAAGAACCTCGAAGGTGCAAGGCTACGCAGTGCGCGGGGACGGGTCAATGTCCGAGCGTTTGGCACTAAGCAGCGCCAGGCGCTCCAGCATGCCTTCGCTCGCCGCCGGACCGGCCTGGACGCTGCATTGCTCGACGGACACGCGTGCACCGTCGGCGTCCACCACCGCCACTTCCACCGGGCGCCGGGTTTTGCGGTCGACCAATTGCAGGCTTTCACCTTCGTTGGCGAAATGGCGGTTACCCCAGCCGATGAACGCCATGATCACCACCCGGAAATCCTCGCCAACCGGCGTCGGTACGTACTCGAAACGGGGCGGCCGCTCGCTGTATTGCCGGCGTTCCAGCAGCCCCGCTTCCACCAGGCTGTTGAGCCGGCGAGTGAGCATGTTCGGAGCGATCCCCAGGCTCTGGGAAAACTCATCAAAACGCCGCAAACCTTGCAGCGCGTCGCGCATGATCAGGATGCTCCACCACTCGCCTACCCGTTCCACTCCACGGGCTACCGGGCATTCGGCATTCACCAGCGACTTACGTTGCATTGCAGTTCCTCTGTGGGGTGGCTACGGAAATTTCAGCTATCGGATGTTACTTTCATAATGATAGTTTCGTCCATGCATTGCTACCAACCTGAAATTTGCGGAGCTAAGCGATCATGAGTAAGCGAATTGTTGTGACCGGCATGGGTGCAGTGACACCGCTGGCAACCGGCGTGGAACAGACCTGGAAGCGCCTGCTGGCCGGTGAATCCGGGATTCGCAGGCTACCCGAGGCATTGATCGGCGACCTGGCAATCAGCATCGGCGGCCAAGTGTTGGACCGCATCCAGGACCCTGAAGCCGGCTTTGACCCGGACACTGTCATCCCGGCCAAGGAACAACGCAAGATGGACCGGTTCATCGTGTTTGCCCTGGCAGCCGCGCAAGAGGCCCTGGCCCAGGCAGGCTGGAGTCCGCAGACGCCATCGCAGCAGGAACGTACCGCGACAATCATCGCCTCCGGCGTGGGTGGTTTTCCCGCGATTGCCGAGGCCGTTCGTACGGCTGACAGCAAAGGGCCTCGCCGCCTGTCGCCGTTCACGATCCCGTCATTCCTCGGCAACATGGCGGCCGGGCACGTGTCGATCCAGCATCAACTGAAAGGTCCGCTGGGCTCCCCCGTCACTGCCTGCGCCGCCGGCGTACAGGCGATTGGTGATGCTGCGCGAATGATCCGTGCCGGCGAAATCGACATCGCCGTGTGTGGCGGCGCCGAAGCCTGTATCCACCGAGTCAGCCTCGGCGGTTTTGCTGCGGCGCGTGCGCTGTCCAGCGATTACAACGACACGCCGGCATTGGCTTCCCGCCCGTTCGATCAAGGCCGCGACGGGTTTGTGATGGGCGAAGGTGCCGGGCTGTTGGTGATCGAGGAACTGGAGCATGCATTGGCTCGCGGGGCGACGCCTATCGCAGAGCTGGTGGGCTACGGCACCAGCGCCGACGCCTATCACATGACCTCGGGGCCTGAAGATGGCTCGGGGGCACGCAGGGCAATGGAATTGGCGATCGCGCAGGCAGGGATCAGCGCCGCACAGATCCAGCACTTGAACGCCCATGCCACGTCGACCCCCGTAGGCGACAACGGCGAACTGGCAGCGATCAATACGCTGTTCGGTGCAAATGCCAGCGTCGCGATCAGCGCCACCAAGTCGGCGACCGGCCATCTGTTGGGCGCCGCGGGCGGGATCGAGGCGATCTTCACCGTGCTCGCCCTGCGCGACCAGATTGCCCCGGCGACCCTCAACCTGGACAACCCGGACCCCGCTGCCGAAGGACTGGATATGGTCCGGGGCCAAGCCCGGTCGTTGCCGATTGAATACGCGATTTCCAATGGGTTTGGATTCGGCGGCGTGAATGCCAGCGTGCTGTTCAAACGCTGGCAATAACCCGGCGATTTGACGCCCATCGCCCGCCCATGCTCTCCTACACATCTTGTTTCGGGTGCCCTTCACAGGGTGAAACGGGAAACCGGTGAGTCATGTTCCTTTACTCAAGGGCGTGACGAGTCCGGTGCTGCCCCCGCAACGGTAAGCGAGTGAAGCATCAAAACCACTGTGCCTCTACGGCATGGGAAGGTGATGCTTTCAAGGCCCAGGCCCCTCGCAAGCCCGGAGACCGGCCCGAAAAAATCAGATAACAAACCCGCGGTGGGCGGGCGCTGTTCAGAACCCTGCGTGCCTGGCTCGCGGGGTTTTCATGCGCTCGTGTCACCCTGAAACCCTGAAGGGACGCGCCATGTCGATCATCAGCAGCACCGCCTCTACCGCCAGCACCACCGCCACCCTGAGCCAACGCCTGACTGCCGCCATCGGCGCGTCGATCCTCGGCGCGTGCCTGGTGTATTTCGCCGGTTTCTCGCACATCGAAGCGGTGCACAACGCCGCCCACGATACCCGCCACAGCGCTGCGTTCCCGTGCCACTGAGACCTGCCGACATGATCAAGCGTATTGCCCAAACCGCAGGTTTCACCGGCCTCCTGGCCGCCCTGCTGCTGACCTTGCTGCAAAGCTTCTGGGTTGCCCCGCTGATCCTGCAGGCGGAAACCTTCGAAAACGCCCCGGCCGCGACCGAAGTGCATGAACATGCCGAAGCCACGGCCCACACCCACGACGCTGAAGCCTGGGAGCCGGAAGATGGCTGGCAGCGTGTGCTGTCGACTACGGGCGGTAACCTGGTGGTCGCCGTAGGTTTTGCCCTGATGCTTGCCGGCCTGTACACCCTGCGTGCACCGACCCGTACGGCCCAAGGCCTGCTATGGGGCCTGGCCGGTTACGCCACCTTTGTGTTGGCGCCGACCCTGGGCTTGCCGCCTGAATTGCCGGGGACTGCGGCGGCAGACCTGGCGCAACGGCAAATCTGGTGGATCGGCACTGCCGCCTCTACCGCTGCCGGTATCGCGCTGATCGTGTTCGGTCGTAACTGGCTGCTGAAAATCCTGGGCGTGGCGATCCTGGCTGTGCCCCATGTGATTGGCGCACCACAGCCGGAAGTCCACTCGATGCTGGCGCCGGAGGCTCTGGAAGCTCAATTCAAGATCGCCTCGCAGTTGACCAACGTTGCCTTCTGGCTGGCGCTGGGCTTGATCAGTGCCTGGCTGTTTCGCCGTAACCGTGATGGTCAGTATTCGGCATGATCCTGGCGGTTGGCCTGGGGTGTCAGCGGGGTTGTTCTGTCGACATCCTGCGTGAACTGTTCAACGCCGCCCTCGCCGAGGGTGGCATTGAGCGTCAGCGCATCACTGCGCTGGCCAGCCTTGATCTCAAGCAGGATGAGCCGGGGCTACTTGAGTTGGCAGAGATTCTGGAGCTGCCTTTGGTGGTTTTCAGTGCTGCGCAATTGGCGCCCTATGAAGATCGATTGAGCCATAAGTCGGAGACGGTTTTTGCTTATACCGGTTGCTACGGCATCGCGGAAAGTGCGGCCCTGGCACTGGCAGAACACCTGTCCCAAGGCCCTGTTACCCTGCTGATCACTCGCAAAAAAACCGCCCAGGCCACCTTTGCATTGGCTTGCGCCGGCTGAATTCCCGATAATCGTCAGCTTTGATCATGAGTAATCTTCATCTGGAGGGCTGCTCGCGTGCTTTTTTTCACAGGAATGAATCCATGACTGTCTTTTTCATCGGCGCAGGCCCAGGCGATCCGGAATTGATCACGGTCAAGGGGCAGCGGCTGATTCGCAGTTGCCCGGTGATTATCTATGCCGGCTCGCTGGTACCGGCGGCGGTGCTTGAGGGGCATCAGGCTGAGCTGGTGGTCAACAGTGCCGAGTTGCATCTGGAGCAGATCATCGAGCTGATCAAGACGGCCCATGAGAAAGGCCAGGATGTGGCGCGGGTGCATTCCGGGGATCCGAGTTTGTACGGGGCGATTGGGGAGCAGATTCGGCTTTTGCGGGAGCTTGGGATTGGGTTTCAGATCATTCCCGGAGTGACGGCGGTGGCGGCGTGTGCGGCGTTGTTGGAGGCTGAGCTGACGTTGCCGGACATTGCGCAGAGTGTGATTTTGACGCGGTATGCGGATAAGACGGCGATGCCTGAGGGTGAGGTGTTCAGTAGCCTGGCGCAGCATGGGACGACCATGGCGATTCACCTGGGGGTGAATCATCTGGAGAAGATCGTGGCTGAGTTGGTGCCTCACTATGGGGAGGATTGTCCGATTGCGGTGGTGCATCGGGCGACCTGGCCGGATCAGGATTGGGCCATTGGTACGCTGGCGGATATTGCCGGGAAGGTGGCAGCCAAGGGGTTTCGGCGTACGGCGTTGATTCTGGTGGGTCGGGTTTTGGCCAGTGACAGTTTTGGTGAGTCGTCGTTGTATCGTGCGGGGCATGCGCATTTGTATCGGCCCTGAGGGGGGATGGGGTACATATCCGTTATTTAGGTAACGGCGGCTTATGGTTCCGCTCTTACAGCGGCTCACTTTTGGAGGGAGCAAGTCCAGCAAAACGCTCTTGCCCCACC